>DASVYG010000441.1:0-13481 GCA_036392315.1 Gemmatimonadaceae bacterium | reverse complement strand
CTTCGCTTTGCTCAGGATGACCGGCTCGCGGAATTAGCGCTTAGCCGTCTCCGCCATCGCGGGCAACGGCAAATGCAACGGCCGGTGCAGGAAGAACCCTTGCACGAGATGCACGCCCAGGTCTTTGACCGTCTTGAACTCCTCGGCGCGCTCGACGCCTTCGGCGATCACCATCGCGCCGTGGTCGTTGGCGAAGCGTACCATCGTCTCGACGAGATTCTGTTTGATGAAGTTCGTGTCGATGGCGTTGATCAGCGAGATGTCGAGCTTGATGAAGTCCGGCTCGAGGTTGGCGATCGAACCGAGACCGGCGTAGCCGCTGCCCGCGTCGTCGACCGCGAAACGGAAGCCGCGCTCGCGAAAGATCCGCAGACGCTCGCGGAACTTCGGATAGTCCTTGATCGCCGTTCGCTCGGTGATCTCGATGACGACCCGCTCCGGATACTTGACCTCGTCCTCGTTGAACGCCGGATCGCTGAAATCGTGCGGGTCGACATTGAGGAACAACAGCTCGTTCGCCTGCAGGCGAGTCTCGATGCCTTCGATCGCGCGGCTCCGACAGAGACGGCTCAGTTCCCACACGAGGTCGGCCTCGGCGGCGACGTCGAACATCACCTCGGGACTACGCAGGCTCCGCATGACGCCGCGCGCGAGCGCTTCGTAGCCGAAGATCTGCTGCGTCTCGGTGACGACGATCGGGTGGTAGTCGACATAGACGGCGCGGTCGCGGAGGCTCGAGCGGAGATCCGCAACGCGGCGACCGCGTTCGCGCTCCTCGATCGATCGCGCGGCGTTCGCCGCCTCGCGAATGCCGCGATAGATCAGGCGCTCGAGGCGGATCTTCGGGTTGTAGTACACGTGGGCGCGACCTACGTAGATGTCGAACAGCGCCGCGATGTCCTCGCCATGTTGCGCCTCGATGCGGCCGCCCACGTGCCGCTGAAGCCGCGCCACCATGTCGGTGATCTCGTTCTCCGTCGCGGCGGCGACGCCCGTGGCCGGCACGTGGAAGAAGATGAAGTCGTCGTCGTTGGTGAAGCTCACCATGAGACGCGACGTGCTGAGCGCCGTATCATCGAGGAACTCGCGAACGGCGGCGGCCGTCGTCTCGAGAACGGCGTCGAGCTTTTCCCAGCCGTAGATCTCCTCGATCTTCGAGTATCGAACGAAGTTGAGATAGAGCACGACGAGCTCGCCGCGCTCCTTGAACAGGCTGCGTGAGCGCTCGATCATCACCGGCAACGTCGGGAGTCCGGTGAGCGAGTCGTGCAGCATCTGCTCGAGCTCGACCCGCTCGATGCGGTCCTCGGAGATTGCGGGCGGCGACCCGCGCCCCACTGCGCCACGAATCCGTTGGGCGATCTCGGCGGCGTCTGCGGGACACCGGTACCACTCCTCGGCCTTGAGCTCCACGGCGCGCCGCCGGGCGGTGTCGTCGGCACACGCCACGACCACCGGTACGCCGCAACTGTGCGCGCGCTCGACCACGGCGCGAAGCACCTCGGGGCTGCTCGACGCGACGACGACGGCGCGAACACCCGGCCGCGCCGCCACTGCGTTCGCCAACTCACCCGCCATTACGTGCTCGACAGACCACCCATCGAGCAGCCGAACGGCCGGTTCGAGCGCGGGTTCATCGGAATCGGTGAGCAGGATCGAATCGCTCACGCGCTCCTCGCGCTAGAGATCACGATGCCATCGCACGCTGCATGGCAAGATTGCGTTGCACGGTCGCTGCGAGTGTGGGAAGATCGAAGGGCTTCTCAACGTAATCATCCGCGCCAATCTGCAACGCCTCCCGCTTGTCCTGCCACTCGTCCAGGGCGGTCACCATGATCACACGGACGGTGCGCCCGAGCGTCGGATGCTGCTTCATGATACGGCAGACCTCCCATCCGTCGCGGCCCGGCATCATCACATCGAGCAGGACCAGCGCGGGTCGCACGGTCTCGTACAACGAGAGCGCCTCGTCCCCGCTGTGCGCCACCGTGATTGGATACCCTCGGGTCTGCAAGTACTGCCGGATGATCTCGGCGTTGTCGTGGTTATCGTCGACCACCAGAATCGGTGGGAGGTTGGCGTTCGGCATTGGACCCGCTCTTTTTTACTTCGTGAGTGGTGCGGCACGCGCCGCGGCGCGCACCATCACTCACACAGGTTGGCAATTCATACGCCACCTACCGACGTCCGAATGCATAGGCGAGCCCAACGCCATACGATGTGCCGCTCGGCCCTCCAACGGCCCTTCCCCGGGTCTGTCCGAATTCGACGCCCAACGTCAACCCCAATGCCGGAGTAATCCCGACATCGGCTCCGACGGCACCACGCACCAGTCCGCTTTTCTTGGAACCGCCGGAAAGAAGCACGTACGACGGCGAGGCATAAACTGAGATTCCGTGAGTCGACCCCAATGCCTTCCGCCAGCCAATCGCCGCTCCGAGCGGAACTTCGCTGGTGCTTTGAGCGGAGTCGGGAACCGCCGCTTTGCCCGTCGTACTTCCGCCCACCCCGACGAACGCTGCGAAGCCCACCGCGCTCGTGGGACCGCCACCAAACGGAATGGCCAGACGCACGCCGTACACGCTGCGCGATCCGATCGAGGTGATCCGACGCGCGCCGAACCCTCCGCTCAAAGCAAAGCGACTCGAGGCTGGCGCCCATGAGGCCGCTGCGGCGTACACCTCGCCATCAGAGCCGCCGCCGAAATTAAACGCCCCGACCGCCCCGGGCGTCGCCCAGACGTTCTGGAGCACCGGCGCCCCCGGCATCTGCGCGACAGCCGACGAGCGCGAACCCGCGATCAGCGCGAGCACGAGCCCCAGCTTCCACACTCCAGTTTGCCCACCATCACCCGACGTTCTTCGCATGAACCAGTTCCGTGAAGTCTGGCGCGCAGTCGAGCAAGCATCGTGCACGACGCGGGCTCCGCAGCGCCGCAACCGGAACGTCGCCACGCCCGAACTTGCGCGAATGGGGTCCGTCAATCACGTTAGCGCGTCGCAACGGCTCGACGTCGTGACGATTCATCCACATCGCCTCGGAGGCCAGATGCTTCGATTCGCACGCCGTGGGCTCCCCGTCGTCATCCTGGCGAGCTTCGTCGCCGCTTGCGCGGGTCCAGCCAGCTCGGGAAGCTCCGCTCCGCGTCGGGACTCGTCGGTCATTACCGCCGAGGATATGACACGGGTCCAAGCGACGAATCTGTATGACGTCGTGCACCGGCTGCATCCCGAGTGGTTGAATCAGCGAACCGCTGCAACGGTGGGCAGCCTGAACAGTGCGGCGCCCGCACAACCAATCGACGTTCAGGTATTCATCGACTCGCAGCACATCGGGAACAGCGAAACGCTCAAGCAACTGGTCGTCAGCACGACCTCGTCGCTCAAGTATTACACCGCCGCCGAGGCCCAGACTCGGTTCGGCGCCGGGAATCTGAACGGTGTCATTCAGGTGATCATGACCAAGCCCTGAGTCGACGGCGAATGTCTCGAGAAAAAAAGGCCGGCAATCGCCGGCCTTTCGTTCGTCTGCTCACACCTTGGCCGATTCCTAGGCGGGGGACGCCTTTTCAGTCACCACCCGAACCGTGTTGTCCACGACCTGCAAGAAGCCGCCGTCGACGTTGAATCGCTGACCCGCTCCCGCGCCGAGGCGCAGTACGCCTTTGCCGAGCAGCGTCATCATCGGCGCGTGGCCGGTGAGGATGCCGACCTCTCCGTCGAAGGCAGGAGCGACGACGGAATCCGTCGTGCCCTGATACAGGATCGCTTCTGGCGAGATCACCGAGACGTTGAGCATTCGCTAATCTCTCTCAGCTCTGAAGCTTCTTCGCGTTCTCGACGACATCATCGATTCCGCCGGCCATGAAGAACGCCTGCTCGGGCAGATTGTCGAACTCACCCGACGCAACCCGCTCGAACGACGACACCGTCTCCTCGAGCTTCACGTATTTCCCCGGGATACCGGTGAACTGCTCGGCGACGGCGAACGGCTGCGACATGAAGCGCTGAATGCGCCGTGCGCGACCGACGATCTTCTTGTCGTCTTCCGAGAGCTCGTCCATGCCGAGAATGGCGATGATGTCCTGCAGTTCCTTGTAGCGCTGCAGAATGCGCTGCACGTTCGTCGCCACGGTGTAGTGACGATCGCCAATGAACTGCGCGTCGAGAATACGCGACGACGACGCGAGCGGATCGACGGCGGGATAGATGCCGAGCTCCGTGATCGCACGCGACAGCACGACGGTTGCATCCAAGTGAGCGAACGCGGTGGCCGGCGCCGGATCGGTGATGTCGTCCGCCGGAACGTAGATGGCCTGCACCGACGTGATCGATCCGTTGCGTGTCGACGTGATGCGCTCCTGCAGGTCGCCCATCTCGGTCGCGAGCGTCGGCTGATAACCCACCGCGCTCGGCATGCGTCCGAGCAGCGCCGACACTTCCGACCCCGCCTGCGTGAAGCGGAAGATGTTGTCGATGAACACCAGCACGTCCGCGTTCTCCTGATCGCGGAAGTACTCGGCGACCGTCAGCCCGGACAGACCAACGCGAAGACGCGCGCCCGGCGGCTCGTTCATCTGGCCGTAGATCAGCGCGACCTGATTCAGAATGCCGGCTTCCTTGAACTCGAGATAGAGATCGTTTCCTTCGCGCGTCCGCTCGCCTACGCCGCAGAACACCGATCGGCCGCCGTGTCCCTTGGCGACGTTGTTGATCAGCTCCTGGATGACGACGGTCTTGCCCACGCCGGCGCCGCCGAACAACCCGATCTTTCCGCCCTTCACGAAGGGTGCGATCAGGTCGACGACTTTGATTCCCGTCTCGAAGATTTCGGTCTTCGGCTCCAGGTTCACGAAATCGGGTCGCTTGCGATGGATCGGCCACCGGGGCGCATCGGCCGGAATCGGCGGACCGTTGTCGATCGGCTCGCCAAGCACGTTCAGAATCCGCCCGAGCGCCGCGGCGCCGACCGGAACGGAGATCGCACCGCCCGTATCCACGACTTCCATGCCGCGCACGACCGCATCGGTCGACGACATGGCGACGGCGCGCACCTGGTTGCGACCGATGTGCTGCTGCACCTCGGCGACGACCCGCACTTCCGATCCATCTTCGGCGATGGCCGTAATGTCGAGCGCGTTGTAGAGCTCAGGCAAATGCTCCGCCTCGAACTCGACGTCGACGACGGGTCCGATGACCTGAACGATCTTTCCGATGTTATGAATGCCGGTTGCGGTTGCCATGAGAGCCCTGAAGTTGTGATTGAGCAGTGTGGAGGGTTGAGGGTCGAGGGTTGAGGGAATGTGCGCGGCGCTCCGCGCGGCCCAACTGCATTTGAACTGTGCACCTATGCCGTTAAGCGCCGAAGGCGCCATCCTTCCCTCAACCCTCGACCCTCAACCCTGAAGTGCTGCTGCCCCGCCGACGATCTCGGCGATCTCCTGCGTGATGGTGGCCTGACGCGCACGATTGTACGTCCGGCCGAGAATCTTGAGCATGTCTGTCGCGTTGTCCGTCGCGTTCTTCATGGCTGTGCGCTGGGCCGCGTAGAATGCTGCGGTCATCTCCACGAGAGCGCGGTAGACGGAATTCCGTACGTAGAGCGGAAGCAGCTCGCCGAGGATCGTTTGTGCGTCGGGCGCGAGAATGTAATCGCGGCGTTTGGCGCCGGATTCCGGCGGCTGAACCGGAAGAATTTGTACGGTTGCCGGCGGAGCCGACAACACCGACTTGAAGTTCGGGAAGACGATGTAGACCGCGTCGATCTCACCGCGCTCGAACGCGGCGGTGAGATCATTCACGATCTCCGCCGCATTCTCCGCCGTGGGGCGATCGGTGATGTCCGTACGACTCGACACCGCCTGCCGGCCAACGTAACGAAAGTATCCGAGACCTTTCTTTCCGATCGCGTGCAAGTCGACGGCGATTCCTTTGGCCTCGAGGCCGAGAATCGTCGTGCGGGCTTCCTTGATGAGATTCGCGTTGAACGCGCCAGCCAATCCGCGGTTCGCCGTGAGCGCGATGACCGCGACCCGCTTCATCTGCGGCGGTTGGCGCAACAGCGGGAACTGCTCGGCGAGCTCCGGCGAATAGAGGCTCCCGATGACATCGCGCAACGCCTGCGCGTACGGCCGCGCGGCCGTGACGCGATCCTGCGCGCGCTTCATCTTCGACGTCGCGACCATTTCCATCGTGCGCGTGATCTTGCGCGTGTTCTCGACGGATTTGATGCGACCCTTGAGCTCGCGACCTTTAGCCATTGCGACGCGATGAGAGGTCCAACGTCGATCTCACGATCATCGAACCGCTTCCTCGACCTTCGGGGCAGCGACCTTCGGACTGCCGGGGCCCTTCTTGTACGCCTCGATACCGCGGCGAAGATCGGCCTCGATCTCTTTCGTCAATACTTTGCCGGTGCGGAGCGCGTCGCCGATGTTCGGATACGTGGTCGCCATGAACTGGTGGAAGCCGCGCTCCCACTCGCGAACCTGGTTCACCGGAACGTCGTCGATGAAACCGTTCGTGACGGCGAAGATGATCATGATCTGCTGCTCGACCGGCATCGGCTGGTACTGGCCCTGTTTGAGCACCTCCACCGTGCGCGCGCCGCGATCGAGCTGACGCCGCGTGGCGGCGTCGAGATCCGACGCGAACGCGGAGAACGCTTCGAGCTCACGGAACTGAGCGAGGTCGAGACGCAAGCGGCCGGCGACCGTCTTCATCGCTTTGATCTGCGCCGACCCGCCGACGCGTGACACCGAGATACCGGCGTTGATCGCGGGACGAACGCCCGCGAAGAACAAGTCGGACTCGAGGAAGATCTGGCCGTCGGTGATCGAGATGACGTTCGTCGGGATGTAGGCCGACACGTCGCCGGCCTGCGTCTCGATGATCGGCAGCGCGGTGAGCGATCCACCCGCCTTGAGGATCGTCTTGCCGTCGACGATGCCGTCGTCCTCGCGCAGCTTGGCCGCGCGCTCGAGCAAACGTGAGTGGAGATAGAACACATCGCCCGGGAACGCCTCGCGTCCAGGCGGGCGGCGCAATACGAGCGACAGCTGACGATAGGCCGCGGCCTGCTTCGACAAGTCGTCGTACACACACAGCGTCGGCTTGCCTTCGTTGTACATGAAGTACTCGGCCATCGCGCAACCCGAGTAGGGCGCGATGTATTGCATCGGTGCCGGATCCGACGCCGAGGCGACGACGATGATCGAATATTCCATCGCGCCGGAGCTCTTGAGGCGCTCGACGACGGAGGCGACCGTGGACGCCTTCTGGCCGATCGCGACGTACACGCAGATCACGCCCTGGCCCTTCTGATTGATGATTGTGTCGACCGCGACGGCGGTCTTGCCGATCGCGCGGTCGCCGATGATCAGCTCGCGCTGTCCGCGTCCGATCGGGATCATCGAGTCGATGGCCTTGATGCCGGTCTGCAGCGGCTCGCGCACCGGCTGGCGCACGATGATACCGGGCGCCTTCGATTCGACCTTTCGCGTGTGCTTCGCGTTGATGTCGCCGAGCCCATCGATCGGACGTCCGAGCGCATCGACGACGCGGCCGACCATCTCCTGACCGACCGGCACCTCGAGCACGCGCCCCGTACGACGAACCTCGTCGCCCTCCTTCAATTGGAGGTAATCGCCGAGAACGACGGAACCGATATTGTCTTCCTCGAGGTTCAGCGCGAGTGCGGTGACCTGGTTGCCGGTCTCGGACGCGGTGATTTGCAGCATCTCACCGGCCATGGCTTTCTGCAGGCCGTAGATGCGTGCGATTCCGTCTTTGACCTCGAGAACGGTTCCGACCTCTTCGACATCGAGCTCGTGTAGGTCAGCGGCTTCGATCTCGCGAAGGAGGATGTCCTTGATCTCGCCGGGGCGGAGTGTGGTGTCAGTTGCCATACGGTGGGGTCGGAAATCGGAGCGGCGTGGAGGTGCGTTTTCGGCTTGTGAAAAATATCACAAGGAGGCCCTTCCCTGCAAGCGCGGCGTTCTTGACCGCACTGCAATAAATCGGTGCTGACAACTCGCCGGCGCGCCGCATCTTAGCCCCCATGGCAGCCAGCATAAAGGACCTCAAGGTGTGGCAGGAGGCAGTCGCCCTCGCCGCCGACGTCGTCAGATCAGCCCGCCAAAATGCACGGCGAGAAACCAAGATCGCGACCGATCAGCTCATCCTCACCGCCCTCAACGCCGCGAGCGCCATCGCAGACGGCTATGGACGTTACACCGCGCCCGAACAACGGCAACTGTATCGCACCGCAAAGCGCGAGCTTCTCCGCCTCGAGACTCAGCTCGCCATCCTGCGCCAGGCCGACCTCGTCTCGCTCCAGGCACACGCTGACCTCTCCAATCGAATCCAGAGCGTGCTGCGACTGCTTGGAGGATATCTGGTCTATCTCGAGCGCCAACTGACTCCAGAAGCGGCTGCGGCCAACGGGCGCTAGCAGGCCGAGAACGACAAGAGCGTTGCCGCGGACTACCGCGGAGTATGACGGAATATCGCGGATTATCACTGAGGACTTCATGCTCCGGTTCCGCCAAGTTCCGCGGCATTCCGTCGATTCCGCGAACTTCGCGGCGACGCTTCTGATCTTGGACCCGGCGACCTACCCTCGACTGCGCCCATGTCCTTTCACGAACCGGTCGACCAGATCGACCGTTCGCAGCCGCGCGAGCGACGTCGGCTTGGTGCCGACGACGCGCATGGCGGTGCTCGATAGGTGCGACGACGAGGCAAAGCCGAGGACGTTCGCGACGTCGCGCAAATCGTAGCCGGGATTCTTCGCGAGCTCCGCGGCAGACACGATTCGAACGAGGTCGATGATCCGCTTCAGGTTTGGCGATCCGCCGGACGCGAACGATCGGCTCAAGTGCTCGCGCGTCACACGGAGCACTTGGGCGAGCGACGACGTGCGAACGGGCCTGCCGGCATGCGATACGATGAAGCGCCAAGCCGAGCGCTGCAGCGGCGCTTCGAGCGCCAGCCGCGGCGGCGGGTAGTCGAGCGCACGCGCGAATCGCGCCGAAAAGCTCGCGTGCGTC
Organism: Gemmatimonadaceae bacterium; assembly: GCA_036392315.1. Taxonomy (GTDB): domain Bacteria; phylum Gemmatimonadota; class Gemmatimonadetes; order Gemmatimonadales; family Gemmatimonadaceae; genus JAQBQB01. The sequence goes on along the minus strand of DASVYG010000441.1, from coordinate 4,432 downwards.
ACGATCTCGCGTGCGGCCGCGTCGTCGACGCCTTCTACCAGAACGTCGGCGAACTCGTAGCTCGCGCACTGGGCGATGGCCGGACCCTCCGCCGCGCGAAGCGCCGCCAGCCCAAAGAACGGCACGCTCGGGTAATCACGCGCGAGCGATGCCACCCGCCAGGTGTCTTCCTGCGCGGCACTCACATCGACGACCGCGGCGTCTACGAGATTGATCTTGAACGCCGCCTCGAAATCCTCGAGCGTGCGCGTGAGCACGACTCGCGTCCGCCGACGCGGAAAGATCCCTTTGATCAACGCTCGGCTGCGGGCGCGCTGGGCGAAGACGACAATGGCCGGTGTCGTCGCACGGTCAGCTACTGCGACAGCCTGAGTCGCGCTCATCGCGTCACGCGGACGGCAAGGCGGCGAGCATCTCCTGCGCACGACGCAGCAACTCGCGCGCATTGGCGTAGGAGATGAGCGTTTGCGCTTCTTCGAAGCGAGTCCAACGACAGGCGGTGATCCCCTCGGCGCGCTGCGGCGATGTCGTCGTCGCGGCCGTCTCGATCAAATAGAAGTGACAGACTTTGTGTATGAGCTGGCCGCGAAAACGGAAGAACCAGTCGATCGTGTCGATCGGACTGCGAATCGCGAGATCGTCGATGCCCGTCTCCTCTCTGACCTCACGCAGCGCCGCGGTCTCGGGCTGCTCGCCTGCTTCGATGTGCCCTTTGGGAAAGCCCCAATTCTTGTAGCTGTCGCGGATCAGCAGAAATAGCGGCTGCCCGACGTCCATTCGAAACACGACGCCGCCCGCCGAGGTCTCATCGCGTGCGCGGCTCCGAGGCACTAGACGACCTGCTCCTCGTTCTCGTTCTCCAGCTCGAGGTCCGGACGCCCTTCAATGAATTGACGCACGATCGGATCCGTCGTGTGCTTGATCTCATCGACCGTCCCGACTTGACGTACGCGCCCCTCGTAGAGCATGGCGATCCGCGTGCCGACGGTGTAGGCGCTCCGCATGTCGTGGGTGATCACGATGCCGGTGACGCCGAGCTTTTCACGCATGCGAATCATGAGCTTGTCGATCACCGCACTCGTCACCGGATCGAGACCCGTCGTCGGCTCGTCGTACAGGATGTACTTGGGTCGCAGCGCGATGGCGCGCGCGATGCCGACGCGTTTTCGCATGCCTCCCGACAACTCGGCGGGAAAGCGATCGGCGACCGCCGGCAAATCGACCAGGTCGAGTGCTTCGTGGACGCGGTCCTGAATCTCGCGATCGGTGAGCTCCTGCTGCTTCCGAAGTCCCATCGCGACGTTCTCGCCGATGGTGAACGAGTCGAACAGCGCAGCGAATTGGAAGACGTACCCGACGCGAGCTCGCAGCTTATATAGCTCGCGGCGAGACAGGAGCGGCACCTCGAAGTCATCGACGATCACGCGGCCCTTGTCGGGCTCGAGCAGGCCGACGATGTGCTTGATCGCGACGGATTTGCCGCTGCCGGAGAAGCCGATGATCACCATCGTCTCGCCCTCGAGCACGTCGAGGCTGAAGCCTTGAAGGACGTGTTTCGGTCCGAACGACTTGTAGACGTCGATGAGGCGAATCATGGGGGAGGCGCGGGTGGGAACGGCGGACGTAGAACATCGGCCGCTTAAACAGAAATGTGATCCGCAATCGAGGTTGCGGCTAGTCCGCGATCACCGGAAAAGGGAATTTGCCAACGACCTGCCCGGCAAACAAAGAGGGCCGGCATCTGCCGGCCCTCGATTCGTTCACGATCGCTCAGACGTTAGGCGGCGAAGCTGCCGAGTGCGCGGCCGACGTCCCCTTCGCGCAGGCGCTTGAGTGCACGGTCGCGAAGCTGGCGGACGCGCTCACGCGTGACGCCGAGCATGGAGCCGATCTCTTCGAGCGTGTGCTCGCGGCCGCCCTCGAGACCGAAGTAAAGGCGGAGCACCTTTGCATCACGCGGAGGGAGCGTGCCGAGGGCTTGCTCGATCTCGTCGGTGAGGAAGCGGTTCATGGCCTCCTCCTCGGTGTCGGGCATCTCGTCGGCGACGAAGCGTTCGATGAGCGAGCGATCGCCTTCGGGATCCATGGGGGCGTCGAGCCGGACGTCGCTCGTATTGAGCGCGGCCAGTGATTGCACGACGTCCACGGAGAGCCCGGTGAGCTGCGACAGTTCCTCAGGGCTTGGCTCGCGGTTGAGCTTTTGGCGAAGGATTTCGGAGGCCTTGATGATTCTCGAAAGGTCGGCCGTGCGATTGAGCGGAACGCGCACGGTGCGTCCCTGTCGCGCGAGCGCGGAGAGGATGGCCTGGCGAATCCACCACACGGCGTACGAGATGAACTTGACGCCCTGATCCGGGTCGAACTTCCGGGCGGCGGTGAGCAGACCGACGTTCCCCTCGCCGATGAGATCGATGAGCGGGAGACCCCGGTTCTGATATTTCTTGGCAACCGAGATCACGAAGCGCAGGTTGCGCTTCACGAGCTCTTGCAAGGAGTCTTGATCGCCTGCACGAATTTTCTTGGCCAGCTCGATTTCTTCCGTTCCTTTGAGGAGCGGATAGGTGCTCACCTCGTAGAGGTATTGATCGAGAATGTCCCGTTCCGGTTCGTTTGGAGCGATCCCAGCGGGGGCCGCGCGGCGGCGACGACGCTTGAGTTCGGTCATGTTACGATTTGCCTCGCGCAAGGAGCGCGTTGAAGTCGGCATCTATGGAGCGGCGGCCACGAAAGGAACCGCGTCGCTACGAAAAAAACGCACGCGGTAGGATCACCACGCAGGCCTTACGACCAAATCAGCGAAGTCACATAAGGCGCTGCAAAATACCGGCCTATAAGATTTTCGCCAGTCCCAATTTGTTGACACTCGGTATACCCTGGGCTATACTTGGTGGTTCCTGCCGACAGCTTTTTGCAGCTTGACGTTGTCGCGGTGGGACGAGGGGGCGTAGCTCAGTTGGGAGAGCGCTTGAATGGCATTCAAGAGGTCAGGGGTTCGATTCCCCTCGCCTCCATGGCGTGGCAAGACAGTGCGTGGGACGCCTCGTCGATGTTTGGCTCGGAAGAGTGCCGCGACACTCGCCATGTGGTCGCTTTGCGATGCGTCGTCGCCTCGCGATCCGGGTGTGTCGGCTTCCGAGATGCAGCACAGATTGCGGGAATAGCTCAGTTGGTAGAGCACAACCTTGCCAAGGTTGGGGTCGCGGGTTCGAGTCCCGTTTCCCGCTTGCCAAAGACAGGGTTGAGGGTCGATGGTTGAGAGTCGAGGGTAGGAATGCGGCGCGCTTCGCGCGCCACTTTTTTTGACCGGCACACGATTAAATGCGGTTGCTGCCGTTGCGGCGCGTAGCGCCGCGCACAACCCCTCGACCCTCAACCCTTAACCCTCTACCCTGTAGTGTTGGGGCGGTTAGCTCAGTTGGTTAGAGCGCCACGTTGACATCGTGGAGGTCACAAGTTCGAGTCTTGTACCGCCCATCGCCGTTGACTCGAGTATCAGGTAGAAATAGGTTGCACGTCCGTGCGCGGGCGCACATCGGTGAGGTTTTTCGGGTGTTGCTGGCGGGCGGCGCTCTCAGTGATGGTTGTTCCAAGCGCGTGCAAAGCGCGTGCAAGCGCCCATAGCTCAATTGGATAGAGCATCTGACTACGGATCAGAAGGTTGGCGGTTCGAGTCCGTCTGGGCGCGTCCACGAGATCTCTTCGTGGCTGAGTGACGAGATCGGCGGGGCGTAGCTTAGCCCGGTAGAGCGCCTGCTTCGGGAGCAGGAGGTCGCTGGTTCAAATCCAGTCGCCCCGACCATTTATAAAAGAAGTATCTGTAACGAGTTACGAGAAATGGCCCGGCCAACATTCGCCGGGCCATTTCTCGTTTAGTAATCACCCAGCAATCACGCGATCGATTTTCGCCGGATTTTTGGAGCACCCCTCTTTAGTCAGCTGGCGGTGAGTCGGTCGCTTCCTCCCGAGGCAGAGTGCCGAAGAGAGCGTCGAGCGCGTCGAGCGCTTCATCGGAGAACGGCGCGGCTGCACGTCCAGCTTCCATGAACTCATCGTGCACTTTGTCAAACGCGTGATGACGCTCGCGATACGCGTTGAGGTTTCGGGCCAAGATTAGCAGATCCGCTTGAGCTAGCTGGCTCAATGGATTCAGAGAGGCATGAAGCAGCTGGTTGACGACGTCGAGCTCAGTTGTCGGCTGCGCGCTTGCCTCCGTCATTGCCATTGCGATTTCTGCGGCATGTGAACGCAGCGCGCGAATGTGCTCTCGCACCGTCTCCCTTTCGCTCTCCTTGTGATTCTCCTCCCATTCTTCGGCTTCCGCAAATACTCGGTCGGACACGCGCGTCAGGAACGCTTTCGCGTCGGCCTCGAGAACTTGCAGTCCGTCGAACTCTCGGTTGGTGACGATACGGCCATCCGGTAAGACGTCTCC
>DASVYG010000440.1:0-1548 GCA_036392315.1 Gemmatimonadaceae bacterium | reverse complement strand
GGACGGAGCCCACACATGCAGATGCGTGTAACCCGCTTCGGGACGATCCTCCTGATGATCTTACTCCTTCCGTTTGTCGGGGCCCTTCGCCTCGTCCGTGTGCTGCGCAGGCGCGACAAGCCTGTCTACACGAGCAGCATCGACGGCCCTCCGCTCGCTTATGCTGGCGACAACCCGATCCTCATTGCCGTGTGGGCGGATTGGGCGCACATCTGGGATGTCGCTACCAGCGGTATCGTCGAGCAACTCAGGCAGGAATTTGCGGGCCGCTGTGAGTTCGCGTACGTCGAAGCAACCGGTCGTGCGGTCAGAGCCGCGTACGGCGCGCAAGTGGTGCCGACGCTCATTCTTCGCCGCCACGGCGCGGACATCGAGCGATTCGTGAACGTTCTGAGGCCCGACGATGTGCGGTCCGCGATCGCAGCGGCCGTCGCCAGACAGAACGCGACGTCCGACAGCGTCAACTAGGGGCCGGGCCTAACCGCGTGGTGCCACCGGCCGTATGCAGCCAGCCTATGTGACGCAAGCAATTATCCTCGGCATTACGATTGCCCTCGTGGTGGCGATCGTTGTCCTTCGATACCTCATCGCATTTCGGCAATTCCTCCCTGGCTACCGTGGGGCGATCGGGGTCAAGAACCGTGGAAGAGTCCCTCTCATGTCAGTGGACATCTCGGGATTCCCGTTCGGGATCACCTTTCACGCCATCGAGCCGCGCGGCCACGCCTTCGACTTCGGCAAACGCAGACCCCTGCCTTCGTCTGTTGAGATTGCGTGGCGCACCGCCGTCGACGGTGCCGGCCAGCGTTGCGCTGTCAGTCTCTCAGTGATACCGGCGGGTTTGAGGGACGGCGAAGTGTTCTTCGTGCTTTCAGATGACCGCCGCTGGAGCGTCGAGTGGAGATCGGAACTCCGCCTTGACCTGCTCGCCGACTAGCCGGGACGCCGCAGACCTTGTGGTCGTATGAAACCGAAAAGGTCGCCGCTTCTGACCCAGCGTCGTCTGCACGCGACCCTACGAGTGGATCACCTCGTGCCGCTCCAACATGCCGACGAACTGCTCGATTTTCTTCGCGCGCGTCTCGGCTCTTTTCACCGTCTGGATCCGGAACAGGATGGCGTATCGGTTCGCGCTGTTCAGGGTCGCGAAAAACGCCTTCGCTTTCGGGTGTGCGTCGAGCGCGCGCTGAAGGTCGTCCGGCACGCCGGCGGTTCGATGCGAGTCGTACGCGGAGTCCCACTGACCGTTCGCCTTCGCGCGGGCCACAGCCTCGAGGCCGGGTGACTGCATGCGGCCGCTCTCGACGAGACGCTGCACTCTCTCGCGGTTGATCTTCGACCAGATGCTCCGCTTGCCGCGCGGCGTGAACTTCTGGAGCCAGGTCACGTCGTCGAACGTCTTCTTTTGCCCGTCGATCCAGCCGTAGCAGAGCGCGACGTCGAGCGCCTCGGCGTACGAAACCGATTTGACGTTCGACGCTGCCTTGGCGATCCGCAGCCACAGGCCGGCGGACTTGGCGTGCTGCTTGGCGAGCCACGCTTCCCATG
>DASVYG010000439.1:0-2203 GCA_036392315.1 Gemmatimonadaceae bacterium | reverse complement strand
ACCGCAATGATATTCGACATGAAATGCTCCTTTCAGCGTTGAGCCTTTTGAGTCGCCGCTGGCGGCAGCCAACCGCCACGAGCCAGAAGACAACTAAACTTACCACATGCAAAAACCCTCCCAACTAGGTACCCGGATCGCCCACATTGGGATCGCCGTCCAGGGCCTCGCCGAAGGTGTTTCCTTCTACCGCGACGTTCTCGGGTTGTCGGATGTCCCGCTCGAGGACGCCGACGGCGCCAGGATTTTGGGGCTGGCGGCCGGCCCCTCGCTCGTCGAGCTGTTAGAGCCGGACCGGCCCGATTCGCCGATTGCCCGGTTCATCGCCAAGCGCGGGCCTGGAATTCATCACGTTTGTTTCGCCGTGGACGACCTGGATGCAACACTCGAGCGATGCCGCGCGGCGGGAATACGCCTCATCGACCAGACGCCGCGACTCGGCGCCGAGGGCAAGCGCATCGCGTTCCTGCATCCGTCGTCGACGTCGGGTGCGCTCGTCGAGCTCACCGAGCACTGAGCTCAGCTGCGCCGCGCGCAGAACTCCTGGAGCGGCTTGACGTCGACGTTCTGAACGTACCAGCGAGACTCGGGTCCGCGAATGACCTCGAACGTCGTCGACTTCGTCAACTCCGCGAGGGAAAGGTTGACGATCACCGCTCGGGTTCCACCCGGATTCGGCGCGTCACCCAAGATCTCGTAGCGATCGTGCTTGAGGTAGCACATCATCACGAGCTCGCGCTTCTCCAACTCTTCGCGCGGCCACTGGTCGCGAGCCGGTCCCTGCGAGTTGCCCCACAAGGCGCCCATCGCTTGGAGATCCGTCTGCTTTGCCGCCGCCAAGAATCCGCGGATCGCGCTCACTGGGTCCGCGGCGCCGGTCTGGTTGCCGCGGAGCACGGGTGCCGGGGTCGTCGACGTCGACGTGGCCGGGGATGCGGAATGACAAGCCGCCAGGAGCACGAACGTGGTGATTAGTTTCTTCACTCGATCCTCTGAATCGACGTGGGTGCAACGCGGTCGTCTCGTTCTTACCAGTGCACTACTGAACAGGTCCGCTCGTGATACGACAACGCCTGTACATCAACATTGATCACATCGCCACGCTTCGCCAAGCGCGGCGTGGGACGAAACCCGATCCGGTCGAAGGCGCCGCCGTGTGCGAGCGAGCTGGTGCCGACGGCATCACAGCGCACCTTCGCGAGGATCGGCGGCACATTCAGGACGACGACGTAGAGCGGCTCGCCACATCATTGACGACGGACTTCAACCTCGAGATGGCGTGCACCGACGAGATGCTCGCCATCGCCGAGCGGCTCCGGCCGCTCGAAGTCACCCTCGTTCCGGAGCGCCGGGAGGAGATCACGACCGAAGGAGGGCTCGACGTGGCACGCGATCCGGCTCGCTTGGCCGAGGGCGTACGCCGGTTGAACGCCGCCGGCATCCGAACGAGTCTTTTCATCATGCCCGATCTCCGCACCCTCGATGCGGCTCGCAACCTGGGCGCCGTGGCCGTCGAGCTGCACACAGGCCCGTACTCTCACGCGACCGCTGATCCATCCACCATCGGCGCCCTTCGTGACGCATCGCGCCACGGCGCGTCGATTGGACTAGCGGTGCACGCGGGGCACGGGCTCACGGTCGACAATGTCGGTCCCGTCGCCGCTATCCCCGAGATCGAGGAGCTCAACATCGGTCACTCGGTCGTGAGCCGCGCCGTCTTCGTCGGACTCGCCGATGCCGTGCGCGAGCTTCGCAAAGCCATGGACGACGCTCGCCGGTCTTCCTAACTTCGTGTCGCGCATACCAATGGAGCGTGCATGACCGGAGCGCCGGGATTTCTGGATTTCTTCATCCTCGAAGCCAGCGAGTACGTCGAGCAAATCGACGCCGTGCTGCTCGGCGCCAGCACGGTCGGACCCGACGCCGAGGCGATGCAGCGTCTCGCCCGTGCGCTTCGGGGGACGGCAACCATGGCCAAGATGACGTCGTTCGCTGGTCTCGCGGCCAGCGTCGAACGCGTCGGTCGCGCGCTGCAGGACGGATCGCTGCGCTGGGAGCCGGCGCTCGGCGGCGCTCTCGTCGCCGCGCGCCCCGCGCCGCGGCCGAACATCGTCTTCATCCTGTCGGATGATCACGGATTCGCCGACGTCGGCTGGCACCACTCCGAAATCAAGACCCCCAATCTGGACAAGCTCGCGTTCGC
>DASVYG010000438.1:0-47142 GCA_036392315.1 Gemmatimonadaceae bacterium | reverse complement strand
CGCGCGAACGTCCACCCTTCTCTGGGAGGATTCCCCAGGATTTGCACAGGCATGCCGGGCGCCGGCGTCTGACCGGAATACTGATCGAGGAAGAACGAGAACGACGTGGGCGAGCTGTAGGCGCGATTGAACGTGAGCCGGAACGTGTTGTTCGAGTCCGCCTTGAAGATCAGCGCAGCACGGGGCGAGAGCTGCGAACCCTTGATGCGCGAGTTCGCGTCGACGCGTGCCGCGGCGAGGAAATCGAGCTTTGGAATGAGCGAGGTGGTCGTCTGCAGGTAGCCGCCGTACTCATTGATGTTGTCGCGCGACTCATTGCGGCCGTCGATCGTTCCTTCGGTCTGCGGGCGCGTCGCCAGGTATTCGCCGCCGACCACCATTCGCGTACGACCGTACACCATGCCTTGCTGCACCTGCCCCGCGAGAATGCTCGATCGGTCGACGACGGGAATTCCGGTGCGCAGATAGTACGTCCCGTTCGGATCGCTGCCGCTGCTGTTCCCGGAGTTCGACTTGTCGTAGAAAACCTGGGCGAAGAAATCCTTGTGGTGCAGGCGCTCCTGGAGATTGAGATAACTCCAATTCTTGACCTGTGCGGCGCCGAAGGTGGTCGTGATCTCGCGAGCGCTGCCGATCAACGAGTAGCCGGCCGTGCTGATGAGCTGTGTGTTCTCGGTTGGGTGATAATCGAGCCGGGCCTCGCCCGCGCCGCGGCGCAAATCGAAATTATGGGCGACCGGCTGGCCGCGTCGTTCCGGCGGGATTCGCGTGTCGGTGCTCGAGTAGACCGTCGGCTCGTTCGGATCGATGTACTTGAAGTCGGTCGCCGTCAGGTATTCCCCGGACAACTTGTAGGCGAGCTTGTCGCCGGCGAAGATCCCGGCGTTGCGCACACTCGCGCGCGCCATCGAACGTTCACCGCCGTCGATCGTCAACGTAGTCCCAGCGGATTGAAACGGCGATTTCGTGATCACGTGGAGCACGCCGTTGCCGGAGTTCGGGCCGTAGATCGCGGCCGCCGGCCCCTGCAGCACCTCGATGCGGTCGATGTCTTCGTTCGTTCCGGTGGCCAACAGTGGCACGTTGACGCGCAACGACGGAACGCCGGCGTAGCGATAGTCCTGCAGCATCAACATCTGCGTCGAGAACGCGTTGTTGAATCCGCGGGAGACGATGTTCGCTTGCGCGATACCGCCGGTCGAAATCGAAAGACCCGGCACCGATTTCAGATGGTCCGTGATTGTCGCCGACGGGCGCTCGGCGATCTGCGTTGCTGTCACGACCGAGATGGGGTTGGGCGAGTCCTGAATTCGCTCCGGCTGGGCCCCGCCCGTTGCCGTTGTGACGACCTGCTCGAGCTGTCGGGGGATGGGCGACATGGCGAGAACCAGTGTCGTCGTCTCGCCGGGACGCACGACGACGCTGTCGACGGTGCGTGGCGCCAAGCCGATTCGTGCGGTAACGGATACCGTATACATGCCCGCTGCGAGGTTCGCGAGCTTATACGCGCCGTCGGTCAGTGATTTGGTCGACGCCGCGCCGCCGCCGCCCACGCGCAGGGCGGTGACCGTCGCTCCGGAGAGCGGCTCACCCGAAACGCGCTCCGTCACGCGACCGCTGATCGTGCCGGTCTGAGCTCGCGCCGAGAGAGCGCCCAAGGCGATGGCGAGCGCCGCGAAAGAGGCGGCGCGAAGAAATCGCGGCTTCGATTCGACAATCCCACGTTGAACGAATGTCGTTGGCATGCACAGCCTCCAAGGAGGAAACACACAGGCGGGCCTCACGCCGGCCGGAGGGGCAACACGATCTTACGGCAGGACGCGAGAATTACAAGTACGTATTCTGTCGTAGTTATCAGCGCACCGTGGCACGCATTTGGCCGAGGCGCGGTGCGCCGACCAACTGGAACGTTCATGGTCCCATCCATCAGTCGCGACGTGTCGATCGTAGCGCCGACTACCGAGCACTCGACGCGTGTGCTCACACCGGAGGCGCTGGACTTCGTTCGTCGCCTGCATCGCCAGTTCAATCCGACACGTGAACGACTACTGGCACGGCGCGGCGAACGACGCGAACGCATTCAGCGTGGCGAGCGGCTCGATTTCCTCGCCGAAACGGCCGGAGTTCGCGACGCCCACTGGCAGGTCGAACCCGCGCCACCGGATCTGAACGACCGTCGCGTGGAGATCACGGGGCCCGTCGATCGCAAGATGATGATCAATGCGCTCAATTCCGGCGCGCGCGTGTTCATGGCGGATCTCGAAGACGCGCTGTCGCCCACGTGGCAGAATGTGATCGAGGGCCAGATTAACCTGATGGACGCAGTGCGCCGCGAGCTCACGCTCGAGACAGACGACAACAAGCGGTACGAGTTGAATGATGAGATCGCGACGCTCGTCGTCCGTCCGCGAGGTTGGCATCTCGTCGAGTCGCACGTTCGCATCGACGATGCGCCGATCTCGGCGAGCTTGTTCGACTTCGGGCTCTATTTCTTTCACAACGCGCGCGAGCTGACCGAGCGCGGCTCTGGCCCGTATTTCTACCTGCCGAAGATCGAGAGCCATCTCGAGGCGCGTCTCTGGAACGACGCCTTCAACTCGGCGCAGGACGCGCTCGGTATTCCGCGCGGAACGATCCGCGCCACCGTGCTCATCGAGACCATTCTCGCGGCGTTCGAGATGGAGGAGATTCTCTACGAGTTGCGCGAGCACGCAGCGGGTCTCAACGCCGGTCGCTGGGATTACCTGTTCAGCATCATCAAGACGTTCCGGACGCGGCCCGATTGCGTCCTTCCGGATCGCGCGCAACTCACGATGACCGTTCCGTTCATGCGCGCGTATGCGCGTCTCCTCGTGCAGACGTGCCATAAGCGCGGTGCACATGCCATCGGAGGAATGGCCGCATTCATTCCGAGCCGGCGGGAGGCCGACGTCAACGAGCGCGCGCTCGCCAAGGTGCGGGAAGACAAAGAGCGCGAAGCCAGCGACGGATTCGATGGCACCTGGGTGGCTCACCCCGATCTCGTGCCGGTCGCGCGCGAGGTGTTCGATCGTGCGTTGGGTAGCCGGCCGCACCAGAAAGACAAGGGTCGCGCCGACGTTCGCGTACTCGCATCGGAGCTCACCGATCTCACCGTGACCGGCGGGACGGTGACGCGCGCCGGCGTCGAGACCAACGTCGACGTGGCGCTGCAGTACATCGAGGCGTGGCTGCGTGGTCAGGGCGCGGTGGCCATCCACAATCTGATGGAAGACGCCGCCACCGCCGAAATCTCGCGCTCGCAACTGTGGCAATGGGTTCGTCACGAGGCGGCGGTGGTCGACGACGGTACGGTGAGCGCGAGCGGCTACAAGGACGTGCGCGACCGCGTGCTGAAATCCTTGCGCGCCGATGGCCGCGTGCATGCTCGGTGGGACGATGCTGTTGCGCTGCTCGACCTGCTGGTCCTCGGTGAGTTTCAAGAATTCTTAACGGTACCGGGCTACCGCTTGCTCGAGGAGCGCGTCGCGCGCTGACGCGGTCATGGATCGAGCACCACGTTGAGGTAGGCGCGAACGCGGCGTCGGAACGGCGCGTCGAGCGATTCGCCAACGCCGAGCTGCGCGCGCGCTGCCGGCGTACCGGCGACGGCGATCGCCGGAACCGTCATCGCCCACTCCGCACCGATCACGCGATTCCACGTCGTGAACCGCTGGCCGGCGCGCGCCGTGCTGCCACCGTACCAATACAGCGCCAACGGCCGAAGGTCGAGCGCGGCCCGATATGAAAATGCTGACGAGCCAACCTGTATCCCACTCGGCAACACCGGCATGGCGAATCGTTGCGCTAATACGGCACGATCGATCAGAGGCGACGACATGCCGCCGAGTGAGAATTGTTCGAAGATCGGCGCGCCCGTCTCCGTTCGGCCGTATGACGCCGATGCGGAGATCGGCAGCACGCCGCTGCCGGACGTCGCGAGCGTCGCCGACACGACCCCGCGGCTGAACTGTGAGTCGAATGAACGACCGGTGACGAGATTGCCGCTCACGGATTCGCTCGCGCTCGCCTGGTCTCCGCGCTGCACCAGCGTCAGGGCGCCGTCGCCAAACGCGATGTCTCGCCGACTCGTCGACACGACAGCGCCGGTGATCGACGGAATGTCGATCCGCGTGCGACCAACCATGGCACCAAGACGGTAACGCGATGCCCACGTGTCGAACGAGTACGTACCATCGAGCGCCAGCTCGCCGCCGCCGAGCCGCGAGTCCAACGGAGCAGGGCCCGAGACGCGCGAGCGACTTCCACTCAATTGCTGCATGGCGTCGAAGAGCTGGACGCGAACCCCGGGGCGCGAGCCGTGCCACAAGACGTCGAGCGAGCCGCCGCGCCACGCGGCGCGATCGCCCACGGCGAGCGTCGCGAGCAACTCGCTGCGTCCGATGACGTCACCGCTGAACAGTCCGAGCGCCGCGCTCGCGCCGTCGGCGTCGAGCTCGGGCTGAGGGATCCATCGAAAGAGGCGCGCGCCGAGGTCGTATGGGCGCGGGTCGCTCACCGCGTTGCTGGCGAACGACGGCGCGACCACCGGAGGAACGGGGACGGACGGAGCCAACGCGCGATCTAACGCAATTACATTGGTGTTCGGTGGAGGCGCCGCAACGCGTCGGAGATCGTAGCCTCTCGAGTAGAGTGACAGGAACCACACGCTGCCGTCGGCGGGATTGATCTCCGGCGCGACGGCAGCGCCGGTCACGTGCGTCATTGATCTGGACCGTCCGCTCGCCAAATCGACGTCCTCGATGTTCGCGATGCCGCCCTCCTCGGACACCAAGACGATCGTCGACGGGGTCGCCCAGGCAACGTCGTACTGATTGGCCGTGGGCGAGCCGACGTCCGCGCGCGCTCGGCTGCGGAGATCGAGGATTGCCACGCGCCATCCGCCAGTGGTGTGGAGCGCGACGGCCGCCTTCGTCCCGTCTGGGGAGACGCGCGGCCGGTAGAACGATGCGACGGCCGATCCCGGCACGAGCGTCGTGACGGCGCCCGAGCCCAGGTCGATGCTCACGACGTCGCACCAGCCGCCGCGGCATCGCGTTCCCACCGCTGAGCGGCCGTCAGGGCTCGGGTCGGCGTCGCGAACCGACGCTCCGTGCGTTACGCGGTGTACCGACCGCCTCCGAGTATCCCAGATATAAAGATCTGGGATGAGCGATCCGTCACCATGCGACGTGAGCCGCCACAGCAGGATGCGTCCGTCGCGGAAGAAGCGCGGAGACTCGTACGGTGCTCCGCCGCGTGCGCGCAACGTCGCGACCGCCGTCTTCGGCGGCGGGTAAATCGGGCGCGCAGGCACGTCTTGCGGGTCGCGGGCAAGGAGCACCGAGTCGCGCCGAGCTCGCCCCGTATCCGGTTCCGGTGCCGTGTTCCAGACGACCACGCGGGAGGGCAGCGTCGGCGAGCGTTGGACCAGCGCGACCTGTCGGCCATCGCGCGAGATGGCGGGATCACCGGTCGCCCACGACAGCCGCTGGACGATCTCTCCCGTATCGCGGGCGCCTGTCATCCGTATCTCCCGATCGACGCCGATTGCGCGTCCCGTGACGTCGACCGTGAATCGGCCGTACATCGCCCGTGGACTCTCGCCGAACACGCCGGCGAACGCCTCGTCGAACGTGCGGTTCTGCCGAGCGCTCAGTCGTCGCCAGACGTCCACGAGGCTCGAGTCTCCGTGGCGTTCGACCAGCCACTCGAGAAACGCCGAGCCGGCGAGATACGCGAACTCGCCGCCGACGTAGGCGCGCGACGCGTTGAGCTGATCGTATTGCGGAAGCTGGCCTTCCAACGCCCACTGACGAAGGATCGCCGGTCGCCAGGTGCCGTGGGGTCGGCCCGATCCCGTCACGCGCCCCTCGACGTACGTCGCGTAGCCTTCGATGGCCCACCGCGGCGACCGGATCGCAATCGGGCCCAGGTCGACGGGCAGCGTCTCCCACAGGCGTCGCATGAACGCGTTGCGCGACGGGCGCGTGAGATGCGCGATGTGGGTGAACTCGTGCGACACCAGCATCTCGCCCCAGTCGCGATATTCTCCGATGTCGTCGCGCGGGTCGGGCGGCGCGGCCCACAGATTGATCACCGGCCGCTTGAGAAACGGCCACGCCGACCCATTAGAGATCGCATACGGATCGTCGACGACGACATGGGTTCGCCGGGTCGGCGCGTACCCCACGACATGCGCAACCGCGGTATCAATCGATTCGACGTGCGTCGCGATGTCGCGCGTCCAGGCCTCGAGCTCGACGGGATAGTGGAAGACGAAGTGCGGCGTCTCGATCGTGCGCCACGGCAACCAGGACCGCACGACCAACTGACTCCGCCCAACGCGCGGCGAAAGCGCGAGGGCGAACGCGGCGCCGAGGAGCCACGAACGAAAAAGGACGGGGAGCATCCCCGTCCTCGCGCGAGCACTCATGAATGTGTTGGCCGCCGGACGCGTCGCCGACGCGTCAGCCGTTCGATCCGGTGCGGCGCGGGCCGAGGCGATCCGTCACCCAAGTGGCCGGGATGATGAACAGCGGCGTGAGAAAGAAGCCGAGCAACGTGTTCAGCCAAATCAGCGCGATGTAGAAGCAGCCGAGGCCGAGGCCGACCCAGAGTGTGCCAAGCGGACCATGCGTTTCCAAGCGAGCGCTCCTGGAGGATGTGTCGAACGCCGGAAGTATAGCGGAGGTGATCCGCGCCATCCAGGGGACATGAAGCGCGGCGGAGGCGAATGGCCCCGCGCGGACAGTATGTTTCGCGCGTGAGCCCTCGAGACACGACGCCGCTGCACGATTCCATCGACGACGCGCTACGCATGCATGCGCGCACGGTGTTGGCCGTCTCCGGCGGACTCGATTCGATGGTTCTGCTCGACGTCGCGGCGGACTCGATTCCGCGCGAGAGACTCATCGTTGCCAGCTTCGATCATGGAACGGGACCGCCAGCACGCGCGGCGTGCGCGCTCGTCGAGCGTGCGGCCAACGCATGGGGGATCGCATGCGTCACCGGCCGCGCGGAGCGTGTGCTGGTGAGCGAGGCCGAGCTTCGCGACGCACGCTGGAAATTTCTGCGCGACGTGGCGGCCCGGGAGGAAGCGGTGGTCTGCACCGCGCATACGTCCGACGATCAGGTCGAGACGGTGCTCATGCGCGTCCTGCGTGATGCCGGCGCACGCGGCCTGGCAGGTCTCTACGCCGCGAGCGACATCGTGCGGCCATTCGCGCGGCATACTCGGCGCGACCTGACCGCGTACGCGCGGGCGCGACGCCTGACTTGGATCGAGGATCCGTCGAACGTGTCGTCGCGCTATCTGCGGAACCGCGTGCGCCACGATCTTCTTCCGGCGCTTCGTCGCGTCCGTCCATCGATCGACGACGATCTGCTCGAGTCGGCGCGGTCGGCAGCGCGATGGCGTCTCGACGTGGAGGCGTTCGTCGCGGAGCATGTCGAACTGCGTCGAGGCGACGATGCGCGCGAACTGGACGTGCCGATGTCGTCGCTCGCCGGATTCTCTCCCGACGCGCTGTCGGTTCTGTGGCCGGCGATCGTCGCGCGTGCCGGCGTGACGCTCGACCGCCGCGGAACAGATCGGCTCGTCGCGTTCACCGGCCTGAGCCGCGTTGGCGCCCGCATTCAGTTGTCCGGCGGTTGGCAGGTCGTGCGCGCTCGTGACGCGCTTCAACTTCGTGCGTCGGGACACCGGCAGTCGGCCGAAGAGCGGCTAGCCTTGTCGAGCGCGGTGGCGTGGGGCAGGTGGTCTTTCCGTCCGGCGACGAGTGACATCGGTGCCGACTCGTGGTCGGCTTGGCTCCCGACCGATCGGCCGCTCAGAGTTCGGTCGTGGCGAGCGGGAGACGTGATGGCTCATCGCGCTGGTAGGCCGGCCCGGAAGGTTAAGCGGTTCTTGAGCGATGCTGGCGTGACCGGACACGAACGAGCCGGCTGGCCCGTAGTCCTGGCGGGGGATCAAATCGTGTGGATTCCCGGTATTCGTCGCAGCGACGCGGCGACCGCACGGTCCGGCCGGCCGGGTTTAGCTTTCATCTGTGAATACGTCAATCGCTGATCCACGGCTCCTCGGCCGAGCAGTCCGGCGGATCGTCTACGAGAAAGCGCAGATCGCCGAGCGGGTTGCCGAGCTGGGTGCCGAGATCACGGCGGCGTATCCCGATGGCGAGCTGCTCGTGCTGGGTTTATTGAAGGGCAGCTTTATCTTTCTGAGCGACCTCGTACGAGAGATCAGGCGACCGCTCCAGGTCGATTTTCTCGTGGCGTCGAGTTATGGCGATTCGACTGTTTCGAGCGGCAACGTACGACTACTATACGATCCGGAGACCGAGCTCGAGGGAAAGCACATCCTTCTGGTCGAGGATATTGTCGATACCGGCCGGACGTTGAGCCGGCTGATGGACCTGTTGCAGGCACGGAAACCGCGTTCGTTGGAGATATGCGCGCTGCTACACAAGCATATCGCGGTCGAGCTGCACTTTCCGACGCGTTTCATCGGTTTTGATGCACCAAACGAGTTCCTGGTGGGGTATGGGTTGGATCACGCAGAGAACTTCAGGCACCTTCCGTACATAGCGAGCTTGCAGTAATGCCAGTCATTCCTCCGAAAAACAAGAAAGAATTCAGTTGGGGCCGGTTCTCGAAGACCCTGTCATTCTGGATTCTCATCATCCTGATCCCGGTCGTCCTGATTCAGTTGTCAGGGAACAAGGCCGAGGCGTCGAAGGCCATCAACTACACGCGGTATCGTGACGAGTTGATGCACGACAACATCTCCAAGGTCACGATCACTGCGGGGAAGGTCATCACCGGCACGTTCAGGAATCACGTCAACATCGATGGCCAGGACACGAGAAACTTCTCGGTCCGGTTGCCGGTCGAGAACTCCGAGGCCGAGGTTGCGCTCCTCAACCAGCACAACGTCGCGATCGACGCCAAGGATGCCGGTGTGTCTGTCACGGCGTGGGTCCTCAACTTCGTGCCGTGGCTGCTGCTGATTGGCTTCTACCTGTTCCTGTTCAAGCAGATGCAGGCGGGTGGGGCAAAGGCGTTCTCGTTCGGGAAATCCAAGGCGAAGCTGCTCACGGGCGACACGCCCAAGATCACCTTCGCCGACGTTGCGGGGGCCGACGAAGCCAAGCAAGAGCTTCAAGAGATCATCGAGTTCCTGCGTGATCCGCAGAAGTTCACCAAGCTCGGCGGACGTCTGCCCAAGGGGGCTTTGCTCGTCGGCCCGCCGGGCACGGGGAAGACGCTGCTCGCCAAGGCGGTCGCCGGCGAGGCGGCGCGCCCGTTCTTCTCGATGTCAGGTTCGGACTTTGTCGAGATGTTCGTCGGCGTGGGCGCGAGCCGCGTTCGCGACCTGTTCGAGCAAGGCAAGGCGCACGCGCCGTGCATCATCTTCATCGACGAGATCGACGCCGTCGGTCGCCACCGCGGTGCGGGACTCGGCGGCGGGCACGACGAGCGTGAGCAAACGCTCAATCAGCTGCTCGTCGAAATGGACGGCTTCGAGTCGAACGACGGTGTGATCCTGATTGCGGCCACGAACCGTCCCGACGTGCTCGATCCGGCGCTGCTGCGCCCGGGTCGATTCGACCGGCAAATCGTGGTCGACGCGCCGGATCTTCGCGGACGCGAGGGCATTCTCAAGGTGCACCTCCGCAACAAGCCGATCGCCGACGACGTCGACATCACGACGTTGGCGCGCGGTACGCCGGGCATGGCGGGTGCCGACATCGCCAACCTCGTGAACGAGGCGGCGTTGCTGGCCGTCCGTCGCAGCCATGAGAAGATCTACATGGCCGATCTCGAGGAGGCGAAGGACAAGGTCATGCTTGGCGCCGAGCGGAAGTCGATGGTGATGAAGGACGAGGAGCGCCGGTTGACTGCGTATCACGAAGCCGGTCACGCCATCTGTGCGATGCGCGTGTTGGGCAACGATCCGCTGCACAAGGTCACGATCGTGCCGCGCGGGCGCGCGCTGGGGCTCGCGTTCACGCTGCCCGAAGACGACCGCGTGTCGATCACGCGGCAGCAGCTCGAGGCGAACTTGGTCATGTCGTACGGTGGTCGCGTGGCGGAAGAGTTGATCTTCGGGCACGACCGCGTGACGACCGGCGCGGCCAGCGACATCCAGAAGGCGACCGCGATCGCGCGACGGTATGTCACGCAATGGGGCCTCTCGGACGCGATCGGTCCGATTCTCGTCGGCGACAACGAGCAGGAGCTCTTCCTGGGGCGCGAGATCCAGCATCGTCGCGAGGTCTCGGAGCAGACGGCGCAACTCGTCGACCGGGAAGTGAAGCGCGTGATCGACAATGCGTACGATCGCGCAAAGGCTACGCTACAGGCGAACGTCGACCTACTGCATCAAGTGGCGGCCGCGTTGCTCGAACGCGAGACGCTGACGCGCGAGGACATCGAGATGTTGTCGCGCGGTGAGGCGCTTCCGCCGCGCACGAGCGGCGCTCCGCCCACGGCGTCGGCACCGGCGACCTCGCCGGTCCTCGAGCCGAAACGGAGCAATCCGCCGTTGCTTGGCGGACCGGAGCCCAGCCCGGCGTAACGGACCGGTCGCCGGATGGAAACGGGAATCGCCGGTGCGATTCCCGTTTTTCTTTTTCGGCGCGGCCGTGGCCGAATAGGTTTCTCGAATGCTCTGGCATCATGCAACCGGCGCGCTCGCGCTCGATCGGCCGCGCATCGTCGGCATCGTCAACGTGACGCCGGACAGCTTCAGCGACGGTGGACGTCTGCGCACGCCGGACGACGTGCGCCGACATGTCGAGCGGCTCGTCGCCGAGGGCGCGGACGTCGTCGACATCGGCGGTGAATCGACGCGGCCCCAGGGTGCGACGCCGGTCGACGCCGACGAGGAGCTTGCGCGGGTCATTCCCGCCGTCCAATCGACCAGACTGGATTTTCCGCACGTTCCCGTGTCGGTCGACACCGTGAAGGCGCGTGTGGCGGCCGAAGCCCTGGCGGCGGGTGCGTCGATCGTCAACGACGTGTCGGCGTTTCGACTCGACGCCGGGATGGCCGCGGTGTGCGCGCGCGCCAAGGCAGGGGTTGTGCTGATGCATTCGCGTGGCGACGTTGCCGACATGGCGACGTTCGTGCATGCCGTCTACGGCGACGACGCGGTGGGCGAAGTCATCGCCGAGCTTCGGACGAGTGTCCAACAGGCGTTGGACGCCGGCGTCGAGGGTTGCCGCGTCGTGATCGATCCCGGCGTCGGGTTCTCGAAACGGGGAGCGCAGTCGTTGGCGATGCTGGGTCAACTCAACCGCTTCACGACGATGGGGTATCCGGTGCTGGTTGGTGTATCGCGCAAGCGCTTCATCGGCGAGATCACGAGGGCGACGTCGCCAGCGGATCGCGCGGCGGGTACGGTGGGGGCGAACGTCGCCGCGCTCGAGCGGGGGGCGCGACTCTTTCGCGTGCACGACGTCAAGCCGTCGCGCGACGCGCTGGACGTGGCGTGGGCGATCATTCAGAGCGGGTGGGGATGAGCATTCTCGAACAACTGCGCCTGCTGCATCCGGGCTGGCGGGACGCCGTGGAGATCATCGTCGTGAGCTACGCGATCTACCGCGTGCTCGTGCTGATCCATCGGACGCGGGCCATGCAGGTGCTCGTTGGGATCACCGTGCTGGCCGTGGCCTACGGCCTCGCGTACGTGCTGCAGCTCAGCATGATCATCTATCTGCTCACGTTGGTGTTCAGCTACGGCGCCATCGCGCTGTTGGTGGTGTTCGCGCCGGAACTGCGCGCCGCGCTGGCGCAGATCGGGCGCTCGCCGATGTCGCGTCTCTTCACGCACATGGGCGAGAGCGAGATTGGCGACGAAGTCTCCGAGGCCGTCGAACGCTTGAGCCGGTCCGGAATCGGCGCGATCATCGCGATCGAGCGTGAGGTGTCGCTCGACGAATACGTCCAGTCGGGATCGGAGATGCAGGCCAAGGTCTCGGCCGATCTGCTGGCGACGATCTTCACCCCGTACTCCCCGTTGCACGACGGCGCGGTCATCATTCGTGGCGACATGATCGTCGGGGCGGGGTGCATCCTCCCGCTGTCGCAGGCGGCGATGATCGATCGTTCGCTCGGAACGCGCCATCGCGCCGCGCTCGGGTTGAGCGAGGAGACCGACGCGCTCGTTGTCGTGGTGTCCGAGGAGACCGCGATGATTACGGTCGCGGCGAATGGACGGCTGTGGCGCGACTTCACGGCGACCCAGGTTCGCGACCTGGTCGCCGGGCGGCCGCTGGCGCAAGTCGCTCAAGCAGCGGGATTCGAAGTCCACTCGTGACCACTCGGCGCGCGGCGTGGCTCGCGGGCGCCGCAATGCTGGCCGTGTACATCGCAACGCTCGCGCCGAGCGTCACGTTCTGGGATGCCGGCGAGTTCATTGCCGCCGCACGCGTACTCGGCATTCCACACCCTCCAGGGACGCCGCTCTTCATCGTCGCGCTCAACGCGTGGGCGCGACTGCTATGGTTTCTGCCCTTCGCCACCGCGACGAATTTGTTGTCGGCGGTCTGCGCCGCGGCGGCGGCCGGACTCACCGCGCTGTGGATTGCGCGCTCGACACGGGCACCGCTCGCGGGCATCGCCGCAGCGATCACGGCGGGGGCGATGAGCACAGTCTGGCAGAACGCGACGGAGACCGAGGTGTACTCCGCGTCGCTCCTGATCTCGGTCGCGGCGATCATCGTCGCGGATCGCGCCGGCGAGACGGGCGAGCGGCGGTGGACCATCCTCGCCGCCTATCTGTTGGCGCTGGCATTGCCGCTTCATCTCAGCTCCCTCGTCGCTGCGCCGGTCGTCATCCTCCTCGTTACGGATCGGGTGAACGCGTCGCGGGCGTGGAGCTCGGGCTGGGCACTCTTGGGCGTGTGCATCGCAATCGTTGGCGCGAGCCGCCTTTCCGCGACGCTCGTAATGGTGGGGTTTGCGGTCACCGCGGCGAGCGCGTTCATCCCGGAAGACGATCGACGTCGTGTTCGCGCCGGCCGGGCCGTGTCGATCGCATTGGTGTCGGTCGTCGCCTGCAGCGCCGTGCTCTTTTTGCTGTTACGCGCGCGTCACGACCCGGCTATCAACCAAGCGGACCCGCGCACGTGGAGTGGTGTCGCGTACGCGGTCGCTCGCCGGCAATACGACGTCGCGGGCATGTGGCCGCGGCAGGCGCCGGTGTGGCTGCAACTCGCCAATTGGTTCGAGTACGCCGACTGGCAGTTCGCGCTTTCCCTTGCTCCGTCGGTGATCCCGACGGTCTGGCGCGTGTTGGCGACGTTGGCGTTCGCGGCGCTGGCACTGGTGGGAGCGAGCTGGCAGCGTCGCGTCGACCCGAGAGGCTGGCGGGCCGTCGCGCTCCTGCTTTTCTGCGGAACCCTGGGCGTGCTCGTCTATCTCAACTTCAAGGCGGGTCGGTCCTTCGGGTGGCGGTTCGTGCCCGAGGATGCACGGCACGAGGCACGCGACCGCGACTATTTCTTCGCGCTCGGGTTTTGGGCCTGGGGCATGTGGGCAGGTATGGGCGCCATCGCCCTCGCTCGCAAGCTGCGGCTGCCCGTCGCGGCGGGTGTCGTGGTCGCGGCGTTGCCGGTCGCGCTGAATTGGTCGGCCGTCGATCGGCGTTCAGAGCCCGGTGCGAGCCTGCCGCGCGAAGTGTCGGCCATGCTCCTGGACCCGTTGCCTCCGCGCGCAGTGCTCTTCGTTGCCGGCGACAACGACACCTATCCGCTCTGGTACGCGCAGCAGGTCGAAGGTCGCCGACGCGATGTCACGGTGGTCACGATGCCGCTGTTGGGCGCGCCGTGGTACGTCGACGAACTTGGCCGGCGTGATGGGCTCGTGGTAAGAACATCGGCGCAGGACCTCGACGGATTGGCCGGCGCCGTGGCGAGCGCCGCGCGGTCGCTGGGCCGGCCGGTCGCCGCCTCGCTCACGGTTCCCTCCATCGACCGGAGTCATTTGTCCAAGGCATGGACGGTGACCGGAGTCGTCGCGGTGGACGCAGCGCCGCACGGCGCCGTCCGCGACGGCGGGCTCGATTCGCAGCTCGTGGCGGTCGATACGGCTGCCGTCCGGTCGGCGGCGGCCGCGTTCGAGGCATGGCGTCGCGGTCAGGTCGCGCGGCCGGCTACCGACGCCACCGATGAGTATTTTCTGAACGTGCTGTCGTGCCCCGGCTTCATCCTGATCCCTCGATCGTCGAACCCTCGGCTCGCCACCCGCGACTCCCTCTGCAACGTGCCGTAGCGCCGAAACCGACGCTCGGCTCGGTCGTCTCTCGGCTACTTTACGAGTCGAGCGGAACATTCCGTCGCTCGCTAGTTGAATCACTCTGTAACCTCTGGTAAATTGCTACGTTATGCCGTTTCCTGACCTTTCGGACCGGCTGCGAGAAGTGCGCGACCGAGTCGATGCCGCGGTGCGGCGCGGTGGTCATGGACAGGCGGTAACGATCGTGGCAGTCACGAAAACGCACGGCCCCGATGCGGTACAGGCCGCATGGAATGCCGGTCTTCAGGACGTCGGCGAGAACCGGATCCAGGAGGCGCTCCAGAAAATGGACGCCGTCTCGGTTCCGGTACGATGGCATTTGATCGGGCATCTCCAGCGGAACAAGGTGAAGTCCCTCGCCAGGTTCGACCTCCTCCATTCACTCGACAGCAGCCGGCTTGCGGACGCCGTCAACGAATTCGGGTTGGGCGCGCGAGCACCGGTGAAATCACTCATGCAGATCAACGTGGTCGGCGAGGAATCCAAGGGCGGCTATGCGCCGTCCGACTGGGAACGCGAGGCAGCGCGGCTCCGTTCACTCGCTGGTCTCCGCGTGTTGGGTGTGATGACGATGGCGCCGCTGGACGCCGACGAGGCGACGCTTCGCGCGACGTTTTCGGGTGCGAGACGCGCGCGCGACATTCTGTGCGCGGCGGGCCATCAGGCAACGGAGTTGTCCATGGGAATGTCCAGTGATTACGAGGTCGCGGTCGCGGAGGGAGCGACTCTGATCCGCCTCGGAACGATTCTCTTCGGAGCGAGACCCGCATGATCGACGAGACTTTCCATCTAACGCCGCTCGACGTGCGCCGGTACGACTTCGGCAAGGCCATGCGCGGCTACGATCCGGAGCGCGTCAACCAGTTCCGCGAGCAGGTCGCCGAGGAGCTCGAGCGGCTCGGGCGTCTGAATCAGGATTTGGACGCGAAAGCCAAGGGCTTTCACGAGCAGCTGCGTGCGTTTCGCGAACGCGACAAGGCGATCAACGAAGCCCTGGTCTCGGCGCAGCAGCTGCGCGGCGAGATCCGCGAGCAGGCGGAGAAGGAGGCCCAGCTCATCTTGCGTGAGGCACGGGCCGATGGCGAGCGGATCCTCGAGGACGCGCGCGCCGAAATTCGCCGCTTGGAGGATCAGATCGTGTCGCTCGATCGGTCGCGTCGCGCCTATCTCGCGCAGGTTCGCTTGCTCATCGAGCGACAACTCTCGGAGATCACGGCGGCTGAACAATCCGGACCGTCCGAGGTCGGCGTTCGCGACGGCGCGGGATCGCCGTCGTGGCTCGGGTCGCTCGTCAAGGAATGACCACACTCGGATCGGGCCTGGGCACGTTGCACGGGGCGACGCAGGCCACGATGTCGTTGGACGCGATCGAAGAGGCCGCGGCCGTTGTCCGCGCGCGCTTCGGCGCGCGGCCGGACGCCGCCATCATCCTGGGCACGGGTCTCGGCCGTCTTGCCCTCGAGATGGACACGCATACCGTCATCGACTACGCCGACATTCCAGGGTTCCCGTTGTCCACAGTGGAATCGCACACCGGCCGACTGGTGTGTGGAACGTTGGGAGACAAGACGGTCGTCGTCATGCAGGGCCGTTTCCACCGCTATGAGGGTTACTCGCTGCAGCAGGTCACGATGCCGGTCCGGGTCATGCGCGCGCTCGGCGCAGACACGCTGATCGTGTCGAACGCGTGCGGCGGGCTCAATCCGCTCTGGTCGTCGGGCGACGTGATGTTGATTGCCGATCACATCAACCTGCTTGGTGACAGCCCACTCATCGGTCCCAACGACGATCAGCTCGGCCCGCGCTTTCCCGATCTGTCGGCGCCGTATGACTCGCGCCTGCGCGAAGTGGCGCGGAGCGTCGCCGCCGACCGGAAGCTCACGCTTCGCGAGGGCGTGTACGTCGCCGTCACGGGACCGAATCTCGAGACGCGCGCCGAGTATCGATTCCTGCGTGCGATCGGCGCCGACGTCGTCGGAATGTCGACCGTGCCGGAGGTGATCGTCGCCATTCACGCCGGCATGAGAGTTCTTGGATTGTCCATCATCACCGACATGTGCCTTCCCGACGCGCTGGAGCCCGCAACGGTCGAGGGCATCATCGCCGTGGCCAATCGTGCCGAGCCAAGGCTGCTGGAGCTCGTGCGCGGAACGCTGGAGCGCATGTGACGGCGCCGAGCATGACGCGATACCGCGTCCTGCCGCCCGATCGGCCGGCCGACGAGGTCGAGCGCGAGCTGCTCGCGCGCTGGGAGGACGAAGATCTCTTCCAGCAGACGCTCGACGCACGAGCCGACGCGCCCACGTTCGTGTTCTTCGAGGGACCGCCGACGGCCAACGGCAAGCCTGGCATCCATCACGTCTTCTCCCGAACGATCAAGGATCTCTTCTGCCGCCACCGGGCGATGAAGGGATTTCGGGTGTCACGCAAGGCGGGATGGGACACGCACGGGTTGCCGGTGGAGATCGAAGTCGAGAAGCAGCTCGGAATCAGCGGCAAGCAGCAGATCGAGGCGCTCGGCGTCGCGGAGTTCAACCGATTGTGCCGAGAGAGCGTGTTCAAGTACCGCAGCGATTGGGAGAAGCTCAGCGCGCGCATCGGCTACTGGCTGGACTACGAGCATCCGTACGTCACGTACACCAACGACTACGTCGAGAGCGTGTGGTGGTCGTTGAAGACGCTCTATGACAAGAAGCTGCTGTACCGTGGGCACAAGATCTTGCCGTACTGCTCCCGCTGCGGCACGGCCTTATCGAGCCACGAGGTGGCGCTCGGCTATCAGCTCGACGAGGACCCGAGCCTGTATATCGCGCTCGATCTGGTCGAGGAGGGCGGTGAACCGCGCGACGAGACGCTCCACCCGCGGGTCGGTCGCCGGATTCTCGTGTGGACGACGACGCCGTGGACGTTGGTGTCCAACGCCGCGCTCGCCGTGCGTCCCGATCTCGACTACGTGGAGTTGATCCGTCGCGACGACGGAAAGGCGCACGCCGAAGCGCTCGATGAGAGAACGCTCATCCTCGCCGAGGCGCGTGTGCACGAGGTGCTGGGTCAGGACTACGAGAATCGCTGGGAGTTCATCCGCCGGCTCAAAGGGGCCGACCTCGTTGGGATGCGCTATCGGCGCCCGCTCGACTGGGTCGAGTTTCCGGAAGGCACCAATCACGAGATGATCGTCGGCGAAGATTTCGTGACGGCGACCGACGGAAGCGGCGTCGTGCACATGTCGCCGGCGTTTGGTGCCGACGACTACGAGGCGGGGAAGCGGCACAATCTCGCGTTCCTGCAACCGGTCGGCGCGCGCGGCGAGTTCCCCTCGTCGATGCCGATCGTGGGCGGTTTGTTCGTCAAAGACGCCGACCCATTGATCATCGAGGAGCTCAAGCGTCGCGGTGTGCTGTGGAAGGCCGGACGCATCTCGCACGAATACCCGCACTGTTGGCGCTGCGGGACGCCACTGCTGTATTACGCGCGCACGTCGTGGTTCATCCGCACGACCGCGTTCCGCGACGCGATGCTGGCGCGCAACGCTCGCGTCGACTGGCATCCGCCGTTCATCGGCGAGGGCCGGTTCGGCGAGTGGCTGGAGAACAACATCGACTGGGCGATCTCGCGCGACCGCTATTGGGGCACGCCGCTGCCGGTCTGGCTATGCGATCAGGAGACCGCGCACACCGAGTGCGTCGGCAGCTTCGCGGATCTCGCGGAGCGCGCCAGTGCGACGCTCGCGCACGATTTCGATCCGCATAAGCCGAACGTCGATCACTACACATGGGCGTGTCGCGTGCCGGGTTGCCGCGGGACGATGCGTCGAGTGCCCGAGGTGATCGACACGTGGTACGACTCGGGCTCGATGTCATTCGCGCAGTGGCACTATCCATTCGAGCATCGCGAGGAAATCGCGACGCAGTTTCCGGCTGATTTCATTGCCGAGGGCGTGGATCAGACGCGCGGCTGGTTCTACTCGCTGCTCGCGATCGCGACGGGCCTGGGCGACGCCCTGCCCAACAACGAGGGATTCGCATCGGCGTCGCCGTACCGCGCGGTGGTGGTCAACGACCAGGTGCTCGACGAGCACGGACTCAAGATGTCGAAGAGCCGCGGTAACATCATCGATCCGTGGACGGTGATCGAACGCCACGGCGTCGACGCCGTGCGTTTGTTCTTCGTCGCGTCGAGCAACGTCTGGGTTCCGCGCAGCTTCGACGAGCGCGTGCTGGTCGAACAAGCCGGGCGCTTCCTGCGCACATTCAAGAACGTGTACACCGGAATCTTCGCGCGGTACGCGAATTTCGGGTGGTCGCCCTCGGACCAAGATCCGCCGCTCGCGTCCCGCCCGCCAATCGATCGCTGGATGGTGAGTCGGCTCGCGTCGCTCGAGCGCACGGTGGACGAGGCCCTTGAGGCGTACGATGCGACGACCGCGGCTCGCGCGATCATCGAATTCGTCGATGACGATCTGGCCAACTGGGGCATCCGGTTGAGCCGGGCGCGGTTCTACGACGTGGAGGGTGAAGACAACCGAGCGGCGTTCGCGACGCTCCACGAGGTGCTCACGTCGGTGTGTCGTCTGCTGGCTCCGATCTGCCCCTTCCTGACCGATTGGATGCATCGTGAGCTCACGGGCGAGTCGGTCCATCTGGCGCCGTTCGTGGCGGGGCGGACCGAGCGCGTCGACCGGACCCTCGATGCCGCGATGCACGCCATTCGGAACCTGGCGCGTTTGGGCCGCGCGGCGAGGGAAGACGTGGGGATCAAGGTCCGCCAGCCGCTCGCGCGCATGGTTTGCGTGGCGCCCCACGTCTCGGAAGAGGCGTTGCTGCCGCTCATTCCGTTGCTCGCCGCGGAGCTCAACGTCAAAGAGGTGAACTTCGCCAGCTCGGGCGACTCACTCGTGACGCTCGAGGCGAAACCGAACTTCCGCTCGCTCGGTAAGAAGTTCGGGAAAAAGACCCCGCTGGCGGCGCAGGCGGTCGCGGCGTTCGGCAGCGACCAGCTTCGGGAGTTCGTGCACGGGGGAGTGCTGGTCGTTAGCGTTGAGGGGGAATCGCACGAGCTGGGGCTTGACGACCTGACGATCATTCGCCGCGCGTCTGGTGCGCTCGCGATTCAGGAGGACGGGGGATTCTTCGCCGCAATCGATCCGACGGTGACCCCCGAGCTCAAGCTGGAGGGGTATGCCCGGGAGCTCATCAGCCGGGTACAACGTATGCGAAAGGAGTCGGGGCTTTCGGTGAGCGACCGTATCGTGCTGACCGTGGCCGGCAGTCAGGAGGTCAAGGCCGTGATCGACGCCCACGGGGCTCGCATCGCGGAAGAAGTGCTGGCAACCGAGCTCGTGTTCGCGGGCGCGGATGGATCGCGAGGGCAGGACATGAACGACATCGACCTCGACGGGATTACGGCCTACGCGGCCATCAACAGGATACAGTAGCAATGGCGACCATCAACGGCGTGAAGAAGCCGAAGGGCATGAACAAGAAGAGCCTGCAGCATTTCGAGAAGCGTCTGCAGGAGGAGCGGAGGCGCGTCCTCAAGGAGCTCGGGCGGGCCGACGAGGCGTTTGGTGCCACGCCGCAGTCCGCCGACGGAGATCTGAGCAGCTACTCGTTCCATATGGCAGACCAGGGGACCGACGCGATGGAGCGCGAAAAGGCGTTCTTGTTCGCTAGCCAGGAGGGCCGCTTCTTGTGGCACATCGACGAAGCCCTTCGGCGTCTGTATCGCGCGCCCGAGAGCTTCGGCAAATGTCATCAGTGCGGTAACGAGATCGCCTTCGAGCGGCTGGATGCCCTGCCGCATGCCCGCTATTGCATCGACTGCAAGCAGCGCGAGGAAGATGCAAAGAAATAACGCGGGGCTGTTTTGGCCCGTGCTGGCGTTGGTGGCGGCGGTCGATTTCAGCACGAAAGCGATCGCGGCCTCTCGGCTGGTTCCGCAGGGACTTCCACACGCCGTGTACGGCGAGTGGATTCGGTTCACGCTGGTCCACAATCCGGGGGCCGCGTTCGGGTTGCAGATGGGCCAGTACTCGCGATGGATTTTCATGGTTCTCACGATCATCGCGTTGGTCATCCTCGGCCGCCTCTATCTCGTGACGCGAGCCGGGGACATCGTGCGGACGTTGTCGCTCGCCCTCGTGTGCGGCGGCGCGATGGGCAACCTGATCGATCGCGTTCGTTCCCCGTTCGGCGTCGTCGACTTCATCGACATCGGGTTCGGCGATTCGCGCTGGCCGACGTTCAACATCGCCGACATGGCGGTGAGCTTCGGCGCGTTCCTGCTCGCGTGGGTATTGTGGGGCGAGGATACCGCAGCTGAACACGCCCCTTTGCCGGCGTCGGCGAGCATCGCCGGTGAATCCGGCGAGCTCTCCTGAACCACGCCACATGAGCTCACCGAATCACAACGGCCGCGTATTCTGGACGACGGCCGCCGCGATCATCTGTCTCGACGTCGTCACCAAAGTGCTCGCCGTCAAGAGTCTCGACGTGCACATACCCAAACGCGTCATCGGTGACGTCGTGCGATTGACGCTGGCGTTCAACCCGGGTGCCGCGTTCAGCATGTCCTTGGGTGACTACTCGAGATACATCTTCGGTGTTTTCGCCATCGTCGCGCTGTTCATCCTCTGGCGTCTCTATCGAACGACGACGGCCGGCGACACCACGCGCGTGCTCGCTCTCGGGTTGGCCTGGGGTGGCGCGGCGGGCAATCTTCTCGACCGATTCCGATCGGCACGCGGCGTCGTCGACTTCATCGACATCGGTGTTGGCGACGTCCGCTTTTGGACATTCAACGTCGCCGATTCGGCGGTGACCATCGGCGCGTTGCTCCTCGCCTGGGTGCTCTGGCAGGAAGATCGCGCTGCGAACGCCGCGGCGCAGGCAGGCACCGGCGACTCGGCACGCGAGGGCGGCGAAGCGCGTTCGTCGTCGTAAGCGCGATGCCCACCGTGCACCACCGCATCGACGCGCCCGACGCGGCTCCGCGTCTCGACGTGCTGGTGGCCACACAACTAGACATCTCGCGCAACCAGGCGGCCACTCTCATCGCCGAGGGTCATGTGCTCGTGGGTGGAAGGCGAGAGCGGGCGAGCTATCGGGCGCGCGCAGGCGAACAGATATCCGTCGAGGTCCCGCCGGCGCCGGGTCGCGAGGTGCTCGGTGAAGACATTCCGCTCAGCGTCGTCTATGAAGACGACGATCTGCTTGTCGTCGACAAGCCCGCCGGCATGGTGGTCCACCCGGCGCCCGGCAACTGGTCCGGAACCCTGGTCAATGCGCTAAAGGGAAGGGGCGCATCGCTTTCCGAGGGCGCAGACGAAACGCGCGAGGGAATCGTCCACAGACTGGACAAGGAAACATCCGGGTTATTGCTGGTTGCCAAAACAGATCGGGCCCACCGTGGGTTGGGCGCGGCGCTTCAGGCGCGGCAAATCGTGCGGCGATACGCGGTGCTGTCCTGGGGCCATCTGACCGAGGAGCGGATCACGATCGAAAAGCCGATTGCGCGTGATCCCCGAGACCGAAAGCGCATGGCAGTCGTCAGTACAGGACGGCCGGCGAGGACTGACCTCACTCGGCTCGCGCGCTTCGACTCCGCCGATCTGCTTCGGGCCCATCTCTTTACGGGACGCACGCACCAGATCCGAGTACATCTCGCCTCGATCGGGCATCCGGTCGTCGGCGACGACACGTACGGCGGTGGCGGGGGACGCAAGCTGATGGGGCTCCCGTTGCGCCGACACTTTCTGCACGCCGCGTGGTTGATCTTCCGTCATCCGGTGACCGGACAGACGATCGATCTCCGCTCGCCGCTGCCGGAAGAGTTGCACCACGCGCTCGTCGTCGTCGCCGGTCCCGATGTCTCCATCGCCGATACCAACCCGCTCGAGTTCTTTGGATTCTACCGCGTCGATACCTGAAGCCGTCCTTGCTCCCACGCTGCTGTTTCGCGTGGGGGGATCGACGTACGGGTGCGACATCGAGCCGACACAAGAGATCATTCCGCTTCGCCCCATGACGCGCGTTCCCGGCGCGCCGGCGTACGTGCGCGGGCTGATCAACATGCGGGGCACGATCGTGACGGTCCTCGACCTCGCATTGCGACTCGACCCGTCGAGCGCGCCGATCAGCGAGGGATCCATTCTCTTGCTGCGCCATCGGGATCGACTGGTGGGAATCGTGGTCGAGGAGGTGCTCGACCTACGCGCGCTCGAAATCGACGATGGCGACGCCGGACAGCGCGGCGGGACTATCGTGCGCGGCATGGCCACGTTGGATGATGCACCAGTCGTCGTGCTCGATCTCGACGCACTGATCAAGCAGGTCCTGCTCTCTTAGGGAGGCGTTCCTTGAGCCACACCGTTCTTATCTGTGACGATGCGATCTTCATGCGCACCATGGTCGGCGACATCCTCACGCAGGCGGGATTCGAGATCGTGGGAGAGGCGGAGACCGGATTGCAGGCCGTCGAGAAATACCAGCAACTCCGTCCGGACCTCGTGACGATGGACATCGTCATGCCCGACATGGGCGGCATCGACGCGGTGCGCGAGATCTGCAAGAATGATCCGCAGGCCAAGATCCTCATGTGCAGTGCGATGGGCCAGCAGGCGCTCGTCGTCGAGGCGATCCAGGCCGGCGCCAAGGATTTCGTCGTCAAGCCGTTTCAACCCAGTCGCGTGCTCGAGGCCGTGCAGCGCGTGCTGGGCTGAGCGCTGCACACGCGTCGTCGTGGATAACCTCCAGTACGCCGAGCTCTTTCTCACGGAGAGCCGCGAGCACATCGCCGGTGTCAACAAGGCGCTGCTCGAGCTCGAACGCGACGCGACCGGACCCGCTGCGGCGGCCGCGGTCGCGTCGATCTTTCGCGCCGTCCATACCATCAAAGGCATGGGCGCGACGATGGGCTATGCGATCGTCGCGGAGTTGGCGCACGAGCTGGAGACGGTGCTCGATCGTGTGCGCCGCGGCGACCTGGCGATCGACGCGGCGATCATGGACGTGCTGTTCCGCGCCATCGACGTTCTGGAGAAGGCGGTCGAGGCCGCGGTCGCGGGGCGCGACGGCGAGGTGACCGCCACGGAGCTCGTTGCGACACTGCACGCGTTCGGCGTGGCCGCGCCGCGTCGATCGAGCGGTGGATGGTCCATCCGCGCTCCCACGGGCGACGGCACGCTGGTGCGTATTCGCCTGGCGCCCGACACGCCGCTGCGCGGCGTTCGCGCGTTCATCATCGTCAAGGCGCTGCGCGGCATCGGCGAGGTGACCAACACCGAACCACCGCTCGAGGCGATCGAGGCGGACGGTTTCGAGACGGACTTCGCAGTACGTGTCGTGACCAAGACGCCCCCGGCCGAGATCGAGCGCCTCATTCGCAAAGCGGGTGACGTCGTGTTCGTGCGTGTGGACGAGCCAGGGCGCGTCTCGGGGCCGCGGAAGGCGGCGATGACGATGGAGGCGGCATCGGCCGCGACGCCGGCGCCCGCAGCAGAGACGCGATCGGTCGTGGGACAAGCGCGGCACGTTCGCATCGATGTGCGCCGCCTCGATACGCTGATGAACCTCATCGGCGAGCTCTTGATCGCACGCGGACGACTGACGCAGCTCGCCGGCGAGCTGGGTGACGTGACGCTCGAGGAAACGGTGAACCAGTCGTCGCGGCTCATCGGCGAGCTGCGCGACGAGATCACGGCGAGCCGCATGGTGCCGGTGTCGCACATCTTCGACCGGTTTCCACGCGTGGTGCGCGATGCGGCGCGCGCCGTCGGGAAGCAGATCGACTTCGTGGTGGACGGAAAGGGCATCGAGCTCGATCGGTCGATGCTCGACGAGATCGGCGATTCGATCGTGCACCTGTTGCGCAACGCGGTCGATCACGGAATCGAGACACCCGAGGCGCGGGCGGCGGCGGGCAAGCCACCGGCCGGCCGCCTCGTGTTGAGTGCAGCGCGCGACCGATCGGCGGTCGTGATCAAGGTGAGCGACGACGGCAAGGGCATCGATCGCGAGCGCGTGCTCGCGCGAGCCAAGCGCGATGGACTCGTCGACGCGAATCGAAATGATCTGACCGAGGACGAGCTGCTCCGTCTGCTCGCTCGTCCGGGCTTCTCCACGGTCGACAAGGTGACGGATCTCTCCGGGCGCGGCGTGGGAGTCGACGCGGTATACACGCGCGTCCGCGCGCTCGGCGGAGCTATGGACATTCGGTCGATTCCCGGCCAGGGCACGACGATGATTCTGCGATTGCCGCTGACGCTGGCGATCGTTCGCGCGCTGCTCGTGCGCGTGGCCGACGAGGTATACGCCATTCCACTGGCGCACGTGAGTGAAACGATCGAGCTGGAACCGGAGATTCTGCGAACGGTGAAAGGGCGGGAGGTGCTGTTGGCGCGGGACGAAGTACTGCCGCTGATGCGTCTTCGCGATCTGGTCGGGTTGCCGCGGTACGAGGCGCCGAACGAGATCGCGCTCGAGCACGTCGTCGTGATCGATCTCGGCGATCGTCGCGCGGGGCTCGTGATCGACGAGCTCACGGGGCAGGAGGAAATCGTAGTCAAGCAATACGACGCGGTGCGCGAGGGCTTGCCGTTCTTCGGCGGCGCCACGCTCCTCGGCGACGGAACGCCGTCGCTCATCGTCGACGTCAGCAGTCTCCTCTGAGGATGCTCATGGAAGATCTCCGTTCGCTGAAGGCCATCCAGCTGGACGCACTGCGCGAAGTTGCCAACATCGGCGCGGGTCATGCCGCGACGGCGCTGTCGCAGATGGTCGGCCAGACCATCATGATCAACGTGCCGACGATCAACATTGCGCGGCTAGAGGATGTGCCGCCCCAGGTCGGAGACCCCGATCAGCCAGTCGCCGCGGTGCTGATGCACATGCTCGGCGACCTGACTGGGCGCACGCTGCTCGTTTTCCCGCGCCGCACCGCGGTCCGTCTCTCCGAGCTGCTTCTTCACCGTGTGAGTCCGCCCGAGGACTTCTCCGAGATGCAGCAGTCGGCGATCAAGGAAGCGGGCAACATTCTCAGCTCGGCGTACATGAACGCGCTCGCCGATTTCATGGGCATGATGCTGCTGCCCTCGCCACCGAGCCTGGCGATCGACATGTCGACCGCGGTGCTGACGACGGCGTACCTCCAGTTCGGCAGCGACAAAGACTACGTCTTCTGCGTCGAGAGCGAGTTTCGGATGAGCGACGTCGGCGAAAAGCTGTCCGGGTATTTTCTGCTCCTCCCCGACGCCGCGTCGCTGCAGGCCATCCTCAGGGCCGTGCGCGTCGCCTGAGCATGGTACTCACGTCCGAGCGTGACCGCGACGTACTTCGGTCGTTCGCCCGCCGGATCGATCCGTCGGACGCCGGCGCGCACAACAACTTGGGCGTCCTGTATTACAACAAGGGGCTGTTCGAGGAGGCCGTCGCCGCGTTCATGAAGGCGCTCGACCTCGACGGCAAGATGCAGGTCGCCCGGCGCAATCTCGAGATCGCGTACTTCAACACCGGCTATTACGACACGCGAATTCCGGAGCTGCGCGACCGCCTTCGGTCGCGACCAGAAGACCGTGAGGCGCGCTGGGAGCTGGGTCGTACGTTCGCGCTCCTCGGCCAGCATGAAGAAGCGGCCGAAGAGTTTCGCGTGCTGCTGCAATACAACGCGAACGACGTTGGCGCGCTGCTGCAGCTCGCGCTCGCCGAGAAGCAGGCCGGCGACATTGAGCATGCCCAGTCGTGCGTCGAACGAGCGCTCGTGCTCGATCCCGACAGCTCGCTCCTCCAGTTCACGCTCGGTGAGGTGTTGTATCATCGCGGCTTGAACGAAGAAGCGCTGCGCGCGCTGGATCGCGCGATCGAGCTCAATCCCGAGAATCACGACGCGCTCTATCTCATGGGGTTCGTGCTGGGCGACATCGGCCGGCACGAGGATGCGCAAGCCGTGACGCGGCGCGCCGTCAAGCTCAATCCGGCGCTGTCGCGCGCGCATGCGAACCTGGCGATCGACCAGCAGCGCGCCGTGCGCAAGAACGGCGACGAGAGCGCGGCGAAGAAAGAGCTACAGGTTTCCGGCGAAGGACAGCTCGCGCGCTACAACCTCGGCCTCGCCTTTCGCAGCAAGGGTTACTACGCCGAGGCACTTCGCGAATATCGCGTCGCGCTCGAGCGTGGAGAAGAACGCGATCTCGTGCTGCAGGCGATGGCAGAAGTGCACCTGCTCATGCGCCAGCCCAAGGAGTCGCTGGCGCTGTACGACGAGCTGCTGCAACGTCAACCCGACAGCCCGAAGCTGTGGAACGAGCGCGGGGTCGCGCTGCACCAGCAGGGCCGCTTCGCCGACGCCGAGGAGAGCTATCGCCGTTCTCTCGAGTCGGAGCCGGAGTACGCGATCGCCCACAACAACCTCGGCGTCTCGCTCTACCACCGCGGCGCCGTCGACGAAGCCATCGCCGCCTTTCGCAAGGCACTCGACGAGGAGGCCGGGTTTGCCAAGGCGCGGCTCAATCTCGCGCTGCTGCTCACTCGGGCCAAGCGCTTTCCGCTCGCGCTCGACGCGTATCGGCTCGTCTTGAGTGCGTCGCCCGAACATCCGGTGGCGTGGAACGGCATTGGCGTGGTGCTCGCCGAGCTGCGCAAGTTCGAGGACGCGCGCAACGCCTTCGCGCGCGCGATCCAAGCGCGTCCGGAGTTCGCCGAGGCGCACTACAACATGAGCTTCACGCTGTCCAACCTCGGTGATTTCGAGGGCGCGCTGCGGGAAACGAAACGCGCGCTCGAGCTCGACCCGTACTATGTCGCGCAGAAGTTCGAGCTGGCGATGGACGTCGAGTACGAAGACCCGGATCTGTCCATCCAGCCCGACCTGGGAAACGAGCGGCCGGCCGATGCCGCGATCGCCGACTTCGCGTTCGATCCACAAACACTCGATTCGCTGTTCACCGAGTTGACGCCGGCCGCCGTCGCCGCGCCGCCACGCCCGCGCAATACCGATTCGTCGCCCTTCGCGATGGCGACCGACTACCTGTCGAAGGGATTGTTCGATCGCGCGTCAGCGGAGATCAACCGGGCGATGGCCCGTGGCACGCCGCGCGCGGACGGGCTCGCGTTGCTTGGCGAAGTCTTCGCCAGGCAAGGATTGTTCGGCGAGGCGCTCGAGCGTTATCGCGAGGCGCTCCAGTTGGAGCCGGACCTTCGTTTGGCGGCCATTGGTGAGGCATGGTCGTTGGTGCGTCTCGATCGAGCCATCGAGGCGAGACCGATCGCCGAGCGATTGTCGAAGCAGCATCCCGATGATGTGGATCTGCTCATGCTCGTCGCCACCGCGTGCGCCGACTCGGGCGACCCTGCGGCGGCGCTCTGCGCGCTCGAGACGGCGAGGCGAGTTGCACCGATGCGCGCTGACATTCATCAACGCATCGGCGACATCGCCGACGCGCTCGGCGACATCGACGGTGCGATTGCGGCGTACCGTCATGCGCTCCAGCTCGACCAAGACTTTGCGGTGGTGCGATTCCAACTCGCACGCCTGCTCCAGTCGAAGGGACAGAACCGCGAGGCAGAGCAGGAGCTCGTTGCCGCGCTCGACGCCGTCCCGACCTACGCGGAGGCGACGCTCGAACTGGCGATGTTGCGGCGACGCCTCGGGCGTCCGGCCGACGCGTTGACGCTGCTGGTCGAACTGCTCCACCGCGATCCCTATCATTTCGACGCCCTGCTTTCACTCGGCGAGACGCTGCTGGCGCTCGGGCGCAAGCGGGACGCGGTGCATGCATTTACGCGCGTGCTGCGCTTCGATCCGTCGCATGTCGGCGCGCTGTTCTATGAAGGGGCGATTCTCGTGGAACAGCATCGGTATCGTGACGCGATCGCGCGGTGGGAGAAGGTCATCGAGCTCGGACCGACAACGGAGTACGCGCGCCGCGCGCGCCGCGACATGCGCACCGCGGCCGACCTGCAGCGCATTCTGTCTCCGCGAGCGAGGGTCTAGCGATGGCGATCGAGGGACCGCTCCGCGAGCTCGGCATTCATGACGTCTTTCAGCTCCTCGATTTGAGCCGAAAGACGGGCATGCTGCGGGTGTCGTCCGAATTGCGCGAAGACGAAGGATTGGTCTGCTTCGACGGCGGACGTGTGGTGCAGGCGACGATCCGCAGCAAGACCCTGCCGATGGAGATGGTGCTGCTGCAGGCCGGACGGATCACCGAGACGGACCTCGAGCGCGCGCGCGCGCGCCGGCAAAACGGACGCGCGGGCCGGGAGCTCGTCCATTTGCTCGTGGACGTCGGCGCGATCACGCAGAAGGAGCTCGAGCGTCAGCTCCGACTGCAGCTCGAAAGCGTGGTGTTCGAGCTGATGTCGTGGCGCGAAGGCTTCTTCTCGTTCGAAGAGCGGGGGCGCGACGAGATGCCGGGGCAGACGCTGATCACCGTCTCGACCGAATCGCTGCTCATGGAAGGTGCGCGTCGCATCGACGAGTGGTCGCGCATCGCTGACATCGTGCCCAACCTCGCGGTGATTCCGGAGCTTGCCCCCATTGACGCCGAGCGCGACGGCGCGATGCTCGATCTGTTGCCGCACGAGTGGCAAGTGCTGACGATGATCGACGGCGAGCGCGACCTGCGCGGCATCGCGGCGGCCTTGGCGCGCGACGAATTCGAGATCGCCAAGATCGCGTACGGCTTGACGACGACGGGAATCATCACGCTGCGTTCGCCGCGCCGCACGACGCCGGAGCCCGATCGCAGCGCCGTCGAGGCCCGGCTCGCGACGGCGCGCGCCCACACACGCGCCGGCCATCATCTGGACGCGGTGGAAGAGCTGCGGCGCGCGGTGCAGGAAGATCCGCTCACTCCGCACACGCATCTCGACTTGGCATTCGCGGCCGCTCGGGTCGGGGATCTCGGATCGGCGCGAGCGGGATGGGAGCATTTCCTCCGGATGTCTCCGCGCGATCCGATGGCGCCGCTCGTCCATCGCGCGCTTGGCGCGTTGTCCGAGTTGGAACGAGTGCTCGAGGTGCACGCCAATGGCTGACGACGTCCGCCGTTTGAGCGACGAGTTGGCGCGCGATCCATCGAGCCTCGTCTTTCTGCAGCTCGGCGAAGCGCTGCGTCGCCAAGGACAAGTGGAGATCGCGCTCAAAATTGCGCTGCGCGGTCTCGAGCGGCATCCGCATCACGCCGAGGCGCATGATCTCGTGGCGCGCATCGCGGTGGATCGGCGCGACTTCGCGCGTGCGCACGAGGAATGGGAGACCGTGCTTCGACTGGCGCCGGATCACGTGGGCGCGATGAAGGGGCTTGGCTACATCTGCTTTCAGCAGGGCCGGTTCGATGATGCCGAGCAGTATCTCGGCCGCGCGGTCGCGGGCGGGGCGGCGGGCGACGTGTCGAACGCGCTCGAGATGGTGCGGCGCTCGTCCGGGAGCAACTCGGCGGCGTGGTCGGCGCAAGCCGCCACAGCGTCCGACCCGCAACGGATTTTTGCGGATCTGTTGGTCGACGACGGTCAAACCGCGCTTCTGCTCGACGGCAACGGGTATGTCCTCGGCGGGCTGTACCTGGATTCGATGGGGAGCGACGTCTCACAAGACATCGGGGCGCAACTGAGCGGCATCTCCGACGAGGTCGAGCGGTCGATGCGCCACCTCGAAATCGGCAGTTGGCGGTCGATCGTGTTCGAGACACAGGCCGCGGTGGTGGCGATGGCGCCCACGGCCGACGACGGCTTGGTGGTCGTGGCGGCGTCGCGGTCGACGCCTCTGGGGCTGTTGCGGCGCCTGCTCGACCGCTGCGGGGAGCGCGCGGCGGGCTGGCTCGGGACCGGGAGGCGCTCGTGACGCCTTTCACGCGAATGCTGGACTCGCTGACGCGCCAACGTGGCGTGCGGGCCAGCTTGATCGTCTCGGAGAACGATGGGCTAGTCGTCGATTCCAGCCTTCGATTCGGGCAGGATGGCGATCGCGTGGCCGCGTTGGCCGCGTCGATGTACCGCAAAGCGCGGCTATCGGCGCGGTCGGCGCAGTTGGGCGCCGTTGCATTTCTTCAACTCGACGCCGAGCGCGGGCGCGTGTGCGCCGTTGGGGGGCGCAGCGACCTCGTAATCGTCGTTGTCGCCGACCCGGCGGCGAATGTTGGTTTGATCCGGGTGGAGCTTCTCAAGGCGCTGGAGTCGCTGGAATGAACATCGCGACCGTCGAGCCGTGGATCGAAGCGCCGTTGCGGCGGTTCGTCGACGACGCGCGGGCGCGACTCGCGTTGTTGCTGCATCCGTCGGGACAGGTGGTGGCGCAGGCGGGGTTCACGCGCGAGGTCGACGTCATGACTGCGTGCGCGCTCGCCGCCGCGTCGCACGCGACGGCGGGCGAGTTGGGCCGACGTGTGGATGGTCAGGCGTTTCGCAGCCTGCATTACGCCGGACCGGATCGGCAGCTGTTTCTGTCGCCGGTCGACACGGCGCGCGGGGCCTACATTTGCCTGACGGTGTTCAACGCGGAAAGCTCGCTGGGGCTGGTCCGCATGTATTTCGACGAATTGTGTAACGATCTCGCGGCGGCGGCGCCGCCACTCTCGCCGATCCGCCAACCCACCATCGCCGCCGACTTCGAGCTCGATCTCAACCGGAACCTCGCGGCGCTCTTCGGCCGTCAGACCGTCCCAGGATAGGGCAGCGCGTTCGTCTCCAAACGATACAGACAGTTCTCATCCACGTACTCTGAAGTCGGTCTTCTCTCCGCAACCATTCGCATCGTCCCGTGTCGCTCGTCAACTACGCCACCCGCGAGATCACATGCAAGATCGTCTACTACGGACCCGGTCGGTCCGGGAAGACGACGAACTTGCATTACATCTACGGTCAGGTTCCCGACGACCGGAAGGGTCGCATGGTGTCGCTCGCCACGCAGACGGACCGCACGCTGTTCTTCGATTTCCTGCCGCTCGATCTCGGCTCGATCTCTGGGTTCACGACGAAGTTCCAGCTCTACACCGTGCCGGGACAGGTCTACTACCAGGCGACGCGCAAGCTGGTGCTGCAGGGCGCCGACGGCGTCGTGTTCGTGGCCGATTCCCAGGCGCGACAGCTCGATGAGAACATCGAGAGTTTTCAGGACCTCCACGCCAATCTCGCCGAGCAGGGCATCGATGCGCGCACGGTGCCGCTCGTCATTCAGTACAACAAGCAGGATCTCCCGCGCGAGCTCATTCTGAGCACCTCCGAGCTGTCCGATGCACTCAACTTCCGTTGCGTTCCCGAATTCCCCGCCGACGCGCTGCATGGCCCGGGCGTGTTCGAGACGCTTCGCTCGATCGCCGAGGTCGTATTGAAGCGCCTCAGCGCCGGTACGAGCACCGGCGTCGCGGCCGGCGCGCGGGCATGACCGCAATGCAGATCGACACCCGGCTGCGCTTCGACAACTTCGTGGTGGGCTCGGCCAACCGACTCGCCGTCGCCGCGGCGCGCGCCGTCGCCGAGTCGCCGGGTGCCGTCTACAATCCGCTGTTCGTGTATAGCAGCTCGGGGCTCGGCAAAACGCACCTCATGAGCGCGATCGGCAACCAGGTTGCCCAACGGCGCGAATTGGTCGTCGCGCTCGTGACGCTCGACGATTTCGTCGAGGAACTGCACGAGGCGATCGCCGGCGGCGAGACGGAGCAATTCAAAGAGCGCTACCTACAGGTCGGTCTGCTGCTGATCGACGACATGCAATTTCTCACGGGACACCGGGAGACGCAGACCGAACTGCTGCGGATCTTCAACGCGCTCCAAGCGGACGGCCGGCAGATCGTCATGACGAGCGACCGGCCGCCGGCGGAGATCGCCGACGTCGACGAGCGGTTGATCACGCGCCTGTCGGGCGGGTTGATCGTCGACATGGGCGCGCCCGATTACGAAACGCGCATGGCCATCCTCAAGGCCAAGTGCGAGGAACGTGGCGTGCGCTTCCGTGGCGGCGTGATCGACGAGCTGGGACGTCTCGAGTTCAAGAACGTGCGCGAGCTTCAGGGCGCGCTCAACCGGCTGATCGCCTTTCAGACACTCGGCGGCGAGCAGGTCGAGCCGGACGCAGTGCTCACGATTCTCGGGGATCTCGCGGACCAGCGAGGCCGCGCTGCGGCGCCGCGCCCCGTCGGCGGTGAGTTCGCGAATTTTCTGACCGACATCGCGTCGGCGGTGGCGCACCACGTCGAACAGTGGAAGACTCGTCTCATCGAAGGCATCGAGTACTGGAAGAGCGAGGGCTATCACACCGCGTCGCTCGAGCGCGTGTTGGCCGACCGCACTCCGCCGACGAGTGTCGAGACGGTGCTGCGCGAGTTCGAGGCCGGCGTCACACGGCTTCGCGATCTCCAGCGCCAACTCGTGCGCCTCGACCAAGCCCTCGCTGCCCACGATGCGTTCCGCGATCCGGACCGACTGAGCGAGGCCGAGGACTTGCTCGAGCGTGCGCTCCGATCGACAACTCCTCCGCCAGGTCCGTCGGCGGCATTCACACGTGCTGGTTTCGAAGTGAGCCTGAGCAACCAGCTCGCCGTGCGTGCGGCCGATGCGATCGTCTCCGTGCCCGGCTCGCGCTACAATCCGTTGTTCATTCACGGACCGAGCGGGGTCGGCAAGACGCATCTGCTGAACGCCATCGGCAACGGGCTCGTGCAGGGCGCTGCCGGCGCACCGGCGGTCGCGTGCGTTCCGGCGCAGCTCTTCGTCGACGAATTGATCGGGGCGCTGCAAGAGGGCACGGTGGACCGCTGGCGCGCGCGCTACCGCGCGGCGTCGGCGCTGCTGCTCGACGATGTCCAATTCGTCGCCGGCAAGGAGCGCACGCAGGAAGAGCTCTTCCACGTGTTCAACGCACTGTACGCCGAGGGCAAGCAGCTCGTGATCGCGAGCGATCGTCCACCGCGTGAGCTCTCGGGACTCGAGGAG
Source organism: Gemmatimonadaceae bacterium (assembly GCA_036392315.1). Lineage (GTDB taxonomy): Bacteria > Gemmatimonadota > Gemmatimonadetes > Gemmatimonadales > Gemmatimonadaceae > JAQBQB01. The sequence goes on along the minus strand of DASVYG010000438.1, from coordinate 13,897 downwards.
CGGCTGCGATCGCGCTTCGAGGGCGGATTGGTCGTCCAGATGCAGTCGCCCGATCACGCGCTGCGCGAGCGGCTCTACGCGCGGTACCTCCGTGAGCTCGGCGTCGAGCCGACGCCGGCAATGATCGAGTATCTGTCGATGCGTCCCGCGATGAGCGTTCGTGAAATCATCGGCACGGCGAATCGCGTCGTTGCGTCGGCCGAGGTGGCGGCGGTGCCGGTCACCATGGAGTTCATTCGCGCGGCGCTCGATCCCGAGGACGGCGGGCCTGCGGGCCCGGCGGTCAAGCGCGCCGCAACCGACGCGTTCTTCCTCGATCGGGAAAAGGTCGTGTGGGAGTGGCCCGACCCGTCGACGCGTCTGATCGAGGAGCTGCGATGAGGAGCGCCACCTAATGGCCATTCGCGGCAGCCTCAGAGAGGCCAGCCTTCCCGATGTGCTGCAACTCCTGGCAATGGGGAAGAAGACCGGCTGCTTGAGCGTCACGCATCGCTCGAGCTTCGGCAACATCTACTTCGAGCGAGGGCGCATCTGCTACGCGTCGATCGTGAATCGGCGCGATCGAGTGGGCGATGTCCTCGTGAAGAGCGGCGTCATCACGCAGCCGACGCTCGAGGCCGCGGTCGAGTTGCAGGCCCGGCGGCGCGACAAGCGGCTGGGGGAGTTGCTCGTCGAGATGGGCGCGCTGCGCATCGAGCAATTGCACGAGGCGATCGAGGTGCAGATCAAGGAGGCGGTGTACTACCTGTTCACCTGGAATCAGGGCACGTTCAACTTCGAGGCCGACGTCGTTCCGGACCAGCTCGACCACACGGTGTCGATCAATCCGGAGTCGTTGTTGTTGGAGGGGGCTCGCCGCGTCGACGAGTGGGGACTGATCGAGAAGAAGATCCCGACGTTCGACATCATCTTCGAGGCCGATCGGCCGCACGCGTCGACGAGCGACGTCGCGCTGACCAACGAGCAACGCGCGGTGCTCGACTTGGTCGACGGCATGCGTGACGTGCAGGCGATCGTCGACCGGTCGGGCCTCGTGGAATTCGAGGTGGGCAAAGCGCTCTACGGCTTGCTCACCGCCGGATTCATCCATCGGATCGGCAAGAGCGCCGGCCCTGCGCAGCCGATCTCCGAAGGCCGCGCCGAGGAGCACCGAAACCTGGGCATCGCCTTCTACAAGACGGGAATGCTCGACGAGGCGCTGCGCGAATTCCGCCGGGTGCTCGAGTTGCGCGGCAATGACTCGTCGGCGCGCTTCTACGTGGGACTGGTGCTGTCGCGTCAGGGCCAATGGGATGAAGCCATCGCGACGTTCGCCGACGCCGCGGCCCAGCCCGGGGCCAAGGCCGCGATCTTTCATAATCTCGCATACGTGCTCGAGCGGCAGAAGCGCTACGACGAGGCACGCATCGCGCTCGACGAAGCGATTCGTCGCGGCGCCGCGAACAACCCGCGCGTGCAGACGTCGGCGGGGATCATCAACCTGCTGTCGGGCGACCTCGACGCGGCCGACGCCACGCTCTCCGCCGCACGACCGCTGTTCGTGAATGGACCGCCCAGCGCCGCATGGTTTCACTACATGGCGCTCACCGCCGCCCTGCTCGGTGACTCCGCACGCGCGATCGCCGTGCTCAACGAGGGCGTCACGGCGTACCCGCACTCGGCCGTGCTGCTGAACAATCTCGCCGTGGTCCTCGAGCGCGCGAGCCGATACGACGACGCCCGTGCCGCCGCCGACCGGGGGATCCACGAGGATCCCGCGGTGCCGCAGCTACACAAGAATTTCGGCGACCTTCAGTATCGCGCCACGCAATACGACGACGCATTGGAATCGTATTTGCGCGCCATCAAGGTGCACCCCGAGATCGGCAGCGACGTCTACCTCAAGCTCGGCAATATTCGTCTCCGCAGACGAGAGCGCGACGAGGCGGTGCGCTGTTGGGAGCGCGCGTTGGAGATCGATCCCGACAACGCGATCGTGCGCACGAATCTCGAGTCCGTTCGCCAGGTATTCTGATGCAGGAGTCGCAACTCGGGGATTTTCTGGGGCTCACGCGCAAGATCTCGCTCGAGCGCGGCTTCGGGTGCGCGAGCTACAAGGAAAAGTGTCTGCGGCGTCGGATCGCCGTGCGCATGCGAGCGCGAGGCGTCAACACCTACGATGATTACGCCCGCATCCTCGACACCGACGCGGGCGAATACGACCGGCTGCTCGACGTCCTCACGATCAACGTCACCAAGCTCTTTCGCAATTGGGACGTGTATGCCTCGATCGCGGCGAACGTGGTGCCGGTGCTGTGGCATCGCAACACGCCGTCGATTCGCGTCTGGAGCGCCGGCTGCTCGGCAGGGCAGGAGCCCTTCTCGCTCGCCGTCTTGTTTCATCGGTATGCCGCGACGAACGGCATGCTGTCGCAGATCGGGCGGGTCGACATTCTCGGCACGGACATCGACCGGCAATGTCTCGCGGCGGCCGACCGCGGGCAGTTCGAGGCCGCAGATTTCTCCGACACACCGGATGAGCTGAGGAGCCGATACTTCTCGCCGACGTCGCCCTCGACCGTGGCACAGGGCGTTCGGAGCCTCGTGCGCTTCGAGCGCCGCGACCTCCTCGGCGAGCCCGCGCCGCCGGGTCCGTTCGAGCTCATCGTCTGCCGGAACGTCCTCATCTACTTCGATCGCGAGACGCAGGAACAGGTATTTGAGAAGTTTTATAACGCCCTCGCGCCTGACGGCTTCCTCGTCCTCGGAAAGGTCGAGACGCTGCTCGGGCCCATTCGATCGCGCTTCGCGCCGGTGGACGCGCGCGAACGAATATTTCGCCGCGTATGAGCGATCAGTCCGACGAAATCCGCGTCAAAGTCGCGGACTACGCGGTCGCGGCCGCGGGAATGATCTCGACGATCGGTCTCGGCTCCTGCGTGGCGATCGTGCTGTACGATCCCCAGGCCCGCGTGGGCGGCATGGCGCACATCCTATTGCCGAACGAGGCGATGTCCCGCGATCGCTCCAACCCGGCCAAGTTCCCGTCGTCTGCGGTCCCGCTGTTGCTGAGCGAGATGCGTCTGCTCGGAGCGAAGCCGGAGCGCGTCCGCGCGAAGATCGTCGGCGGAGCGAGCATGTTCAGCAACCTGATCCCGTCCGGCGGCATCAACATCGGCGAGCGGAACATCGTGGCCGCGCGCGGCGCGCTGTCCGAAGTGAAGATTCCCATCGTTGCCGAAGACGTCGGGAGCGACCACGGTCGCAGCGTGTTCCTGTTCCTCGACGACGGACGGGTCGAGGTTCGGTCGTTGAAAAAAGGATCGCGTGTCCTCTGACAAGCTGCGGGTGCTCGTCGTCGACGACAGCGCGTTCATGCGCCGTCTGACGTCGCAGATCATCGACGACTCCGGCGAGTTCGCCGTCGCCGGCACGGCGCGCAACGGGTACGATGCGCTCAAGCAAATTCACGCGCTCGACCCGGACATCGTCACGCTCGACGTCGACATGCCGGAGCTCGACGGCTTGAGCGCGCTCGGTTACATCATGAGCGAGACGCCGCGTCCGGTCGTGATGCTGAGTGCCGGAACGACGAACGGCGGGCACGCGGCGACCCTTCGCGCGCTCGAGCTGGGCGCCGTCGATTTCGTCCTCAAGCCCTCGGGTCCGATCAGTCTGGATCTGCGCACCATCTCGGATCGATTGCTCTCGGCGCTCCGCGGCGCCGCGCATGCCAACCTGAGCGGCCTGCGCATGCTGACGCGGCCGGTCGTCGACGGACTGGGTGCGCGCGTCGACACGGTGTCACGCGCGACTCGCGCTGTCGTCGTCGCGTCATCCACCGGCGGGCCGCGCGCGCTCGCGGCGATCGTACCGCTGTTGCCGCGCGGACTCGCGGCGGCGGTGCTGGTCGTTCAGCACATGCCCGCCGGCTTTACCAAAAGCCTCGCACAGCGTCTCGACACGATCAGCCCGATCCGGATCGACGAAGCGGAGGATGGTGAGCCTGTCGTCCATGGCCGCGTCTACGTCGCGCCGGGCGGGTTCCACATGACGGTTCGCGACGACGGCGGCGGTCCGGTGATCGCGCTCGATACGTCGCCGTCGCTCTGGGGCGTTCGCCCGGCCGCGGACCTGTTGTTTCGGTCGGCCGCGGCCCTGTTCGGTGCATCCACCGTCGCCGTCGTCCTCACCGGCATGGGGCGCGATGGAGCCGAGGGCACGCGCGCGGTGCGCGCAGCCGGCGGTCGCGCGCTGATCCAGGATCGCGACACCGCGACCATCTTCGGCATGCCCCAAGCCGCGCTCCAGTGCGCCGGTGCGGACCGCGTGGCGCCGCTGGCCGACATCGGCGGTGCCATCGCGGAGCTCGTCGACGCGGTGTCCCATGTTCCGTGACGGCGCCGCGCGGCTTCTCGTCTTCCGAATAGGCGCCGAGCGCTTCGGCATCGCGCTGGAAACGGTCGACGAAGTCATCGACGCGCCCGCCGTGCAATCGATTCCCGACGCGCCGGCAACCGTGCTTGGTGTGGCGACCATTCGCGGCGAGTTGATTACGGTGTACGATCCGCGCCCGCTGCTCCGTGTCGAAGGAACGCTCGACGGCGCGGCGTTGCTGTTCGGTCGCGAGGATCGACGCTTCGGGCTGGCGATCGACGACGTGTACGATGCGATTCGGATCGAGGAGGGCGACGTTCTCAAGGCGCCAGGGGGCGGCGCCGACGCGTCGGACGGAGTGCTCGTTGGGTTGATTCGCCGTGATGGAGAGCTGATCGGAATACTCGATGCCAACGCGCTGCTCGATGCGGCGATCGCCGGCGAGGGAGAGAAGAAATGAAGAAAGACGTCGTGCAACTCGTGATCTTTCATCTCGGCGCGGAACTCTTCGCGGCCGACGTCTTCGCCGTCGAGCGGGTGCTCCGCTACACGACGCCGAGCAGCGTGCCCGGCGTGCCGCACTGGATCGAGGGCGTGATGCCGTATCGCGACACGGTCATTCCCGTCGTGGACATGCGTCATCGGATCGAGCTGGCCGACGCGCCGATCACAGCCGACACGCGCATCCTCGTGTTCACGGCGACGGGTGGCTGGATCGCCGCCATCGTGGACTCGGTATCGGAGGTCGCTGTGGTGCCGTCGTCGAGCGTGACGCCGCCACCGGCACTCTTCCACGGGCTACCCGCGCAATTCATGCGCGGCATCGCGAAGCTCGGCGAGCAGGTGGTTGTCGTGCTCGATATCGATCGCGTGCTCTCGAGCATGGACCGCCTCGAGTTCGAGCGCGCCGTCGAGACCTTGGAGCCGGCCATACGTGCCTGATGATGCAGCGAACGCGCTCCGCGCGCGGCACGACGTCTTGGGCGCGCGGCTCGATGGGCCGAACGCCGCCGCGGAGCTCGATGGATTGAAGTCGGACATCGGCGCGCTGTTCAAGGCGGTCGAGCAGGAGTTGAGCCGACTGACCGCGCTTCGCGGCGACGTGCTGCAGTTGGTCGATCGCTGGAAAGCGTTGAAGGTGGCGCAGCCGTCGCTCGCGCCCCAATTCGTCGCCGAGCGTCCCGTGGTGCACGCGGACCACATTGGCGCGTCGACGTACATCGAAAAGGGCTGGACGAAAATCTCCGCCGGCGACTACGAGGGAGCCGAGCAGCTGTTGCGGAAGGCGCTCCAATTGTCGCCCAACGACGCGAGCGCCGAATCGCTCCTCGGCTGGGCGGAGATGCTGCAGGACAAGTTCGACGACGCGCTGCTCAACTTTCAGAAGGTGCTGGCGCGCGAGCCGCAGAACGCGCTGGCGCGCATCAACGTCGGATATATTTGTCTCAAGAAGGGGATCTTCGGCGAGGCGATCGAGCATCTATCGCGGGCCATCCGGCTGGACAACGACAAAAAGGCGACGCTGTACGCGCACTTCTATCTCGGGCTGGTGTATCTCGAGCGGGACATGTTCGAGGACGCGCAGACCTTTTTTCAGAAAACGCTCAATCTCGGACCAAACCTGATCGAGGCGTACTACGAGCTCGGTCGGGCGTTTTGGCTCAACGGCCGCCGCGTGCACGCGGTGGCCGCCTGGAAGGCCGGCGTCGAGGCGAACAAGTTCAATCCGTGGGGAAAACGCTGCGCAGAAGTGCTCAAGACGGTGGAGGCGGGCGGCTCGCCGTAGCCGTGATTGCGCGGTGCGCGTCTCGCGCGCGGTGCGCGCTCGCGCTCGGTCTCTGTGCGTTGGCGATGGTCGGTCGGAGCGTCGCGGCCCAGGAGGAAGCACCGGGCCGGCTCGATCGCGGACGATTCACCGCGGTGTATTTCCCGAGCGATCGCACGCTGGCACAGTCGTTGTTGGATTACGCGGTACGCACCGACACGTTTCCCGGCTTGCCGCGACCGCAGCAGCATGTGGTGCTGGCGATCGCGCCGAACGGGCGGCGATTCCGCGAGTGGATCGGCCCCGGCGCACCGGAGTGGGGTGCGGCGATCACGTTTCCCGAGTCGCGCCGCACCGTGATGCAGGGGCGCTTCGCCGGGGCAGAGGCCGGTGATCCGCGCGAGGTCTACCGCCACGAGCTCGCGCACTTGGCGCTGCACGAATTCCTGGGCGACGCGCCGCCGCGGTGGTTCGACGAGGGCTACGCGAGCTACGCGGCGCACGAGTGGCGACGGGAGGATGCCCTCGCCGCGAACGTGGCGCTCGCGCTCAAAGGAACGCCGACGTTCGACGAGCTCGATGCAGAGTTCAACGCGGGCTCGACGACGGCGCAGAATGCGTACGCGCTGGCGTATCGCGCGCTCGTGGATTTGGCGGCGCTCGACACGACGGCGGGCCTCGCGCGATTTCTGCGCGCGTGGCGCGAGGCGGGGTCGATGGACCGCGCCTTTCGCGCGACCTACGGGATCACGCTCGTGGAATTCGAGCAACGGTGGCAGCAGCGGACGCGCCGACGCTATGGCGGCCTCGCGCTAATCGGCGATTTCGCGATTGGTGGGCTGGTGCTGCTCGTGGTGGTGTTCCCACTGTACGTGGCGCGGCGGCAGCGGGACAGGCAGCGGCTGGCGGCGCTCCTGGCGGCCGACGAGGCCGCCGAACGAGCGGCTCGCCGGAGTGCGATCGAGGCATTGCTGCGCGGGGACGACGAGAGCGATTTGCGGGGCGGAACGCCCGAGATTCCGCCGTCTTAATCACTCCGTAATGTCGCGCTCATCGTGACGTAACTTCGCGTCAGCACATTGCTTGACACCATTCCTGGGAAGGTCTACACTACACCCCCTATGGCGGAGAACGAGGCGTCGTCTCGGACACGAGGCATGATGTGGTGGGGAATCACGGCGGTGGTGATCATTGCCGGGTTCGCCGATTTGGCACGGGGCGGAGAGACAATCGCCCCAATCTTGCTTGCGATTGGATACTGCATACTCGTCCCGGTTGCGATTCTGAAGTAGAATTCCGAGCGTTTTTTCAGGAATCGAGTGGGCGGGCGAGCTCGACGCCGCGAAAGTTGCTATGTAATTGCAGGAGCGACCCGCCCGATCGCGCAGGTCGGGCGAATAGCTCAGTTGGTTAGAGCGCCTGCCTTACACGCAGGAAGTCGGGGGTTCGAGTCCCTCTTCGCCCATCGCGTATTTGGAAATTGCGAACCCGAGTGCACGTCGCGGGGTACTCAGTTCAACGTTTGGGAGGTAAAGACCGTGAAGTCAACGCAACGTCCAAGTGCCAAAGCGCTGGCCCTTCTTGCACTCTCGCTGGTGGGCACTCCGCTGCTCGCACAGATGGGGAAGCAGCCGGAACAGCGCGGCGGCGTGCCCAACTCCGACACGCCGTACATTCTGGTCGCGACGTTCCGGAGTCCCGATCGCCAACTGGGCGTCACGATGGCCGACGAGGCTCGGAAGCGACTGCAGAGCGAGCACTCGACGAAAGAGCTCTACGTCATTCCGAAGACCAACATCAACAATACGCTCGAGGCCTCCGGCTATCGCGCGGACTCGGCGCTCAACGCGTCGGACTTGATGGAGCTCGCGAAGCAGCTGCGCGGCGAACAGGTCCTCGAGGGTTTCGTCACCAAGACCGCGAACGGCGTGCACGTCGAGCCGCGGCTGCTCATGAAGACCGGTCAACAGACGGTCACGCAGCCCTTGCCGCCGGTCGACGCTCGCGACCCCGGTGACGCCGCCAAACAAATCGAGCGGAGTCTGACCGAGGCCAGCAAGGCCATCCCGTCGTACAAGCTGTGCACGAACGCGTTGCGCGCGGCCAAGTACGACGACGCCGTGAAGGCCGCCCGCGCCGGGCTCGCCGTCTACGCCAACTCGAACCTCTCGCGTCTGTGCCTTCTGTCGGCCTACGCGTCGCAGAAAGCGCCGGCGGACTCGATCATCAGTGTTTCCAAAGCCATCGTCGCCATGGACCCGACGTCGATGATCGCGCTGGCGAATCTCGCCGACGCGTACGCGCAGAAGGGCGACACCGCAAAGGCCATCGAGACGAACCTGGCGATTTACAAGCTGGATCCGTCGAACACGACGATCGGAACGTCGATCGTCACGCAGCTCGCGCAATTCGGGTCGCCCGACAAGGCGCTTCCGATCATCGACTCGATGCTCGTCCAGAACCCTGGCGACCCGACGATGCTCCGCCAGAAGTGGCTCCTCCAGTTGCGCGCCGGCAAGTTCAAACAGGCGATCACCACCGGTGAGGAGTACGTGAAGGCGGACACCGCCGGCGCTACGCTCGACTACTACAAGCGCCAGATCGGCGCCGCGCAGCAGGATAGCGATGTCGCCATGGCGCAGCAGCTCGCCGCGAAGGCGTCGCAGAAGTTTCCCAATGATGCCGATTTGCAGTTGCTGCTCGCGCAGGGCTACCGCAAGGCTGGTCAGCTGCAACCGGCACTCGCCGCCGCACGACGGGCAGCCCAGGTCGATCCGAAGAACACGAGAACGACCCTGCTCATCATGTACATTCAGAACGACTTGAATCAGCCTGATAGTGCGATGGCAACCGCTCAGAAGGCGATCGCGTCCGGGCAAAGCAAGGATACGATCGGTCAGGTGCTGTTGGCGAACGCCGGACCGGCAATCAAGAAGGCCCAGGACAGCAAGTCGCGGGCGGATTGGGAGTCGGCGCTGAAGGCCGCACAAACCGTGGATGCCATCGCGCCGTCGCCGCAGAGCAAGTTCTACACTGGCGTTGCCGCGTTCAGCATTGGGATCGACGCGCTGCAGAACGTACAGGCGCTCCAGAAGAAGGGCGGCAAGGAGAACCTGGCCAAGGCCTGCGAAGAGCTAAAGGTGGTCGAAGACAATTTCGCCACCGCATCGATGGCTATGCCCGCCGGTGGCTCAGTCGACAAGGATGCCGCCGGTCAGATCCTCGGCAACATCAACACGTACGGCGCCTACGTTCCGCAGTTCAAGAAGGCGTTGAAGTGCAAGTAGCCTGATCGAGGCGAGAAACCGCCCGGCGCGTTTGCGCCGGGCGGTTTCTTTTTGTTCTAGCTTTCAGCTTCGCCCGGCAGCGTCGCCACGTGCACCCACAGGTCGCGCGCTCGGGCGCGATACACCAACCGCTTCGCGTTCGACGACTCGCCGTCCACGTTCACCGCGACCGGCTCGCCTGCGTCGATTGTGACTGATCGTACCTGCACATACTGCACGCCGTCCTCTCCAATGTGCTCGCCGCGCTTGAGCCGTAATACGATGCGCGCGAAATCGGCGCGCGACATGTTCTCCACGATGCACAGATCGAGCAGCCCGTCGGTCGCTGACGCCATCGGCGTGACCATCGTGCCGCCGCCGGAGGCGCGCGTCAGCCCGACCGCGAACATGAGAAATTCGCCGTTGTACTCGAAACCGTCGCCGGCGAAGCGCGCGGTCTGTGGGCGAAGGTCGGCAAGCTTTCGCATGCCGCTGATGATATAGGCGATCGCCCCGAGCGATTCCTTCGCCTCAGCCGGCGTCTCCGCTGTCGCCTCGGCTCCGACCCCCGCGGTCGACACGTTGAGAAATCGCCGGCCATTGAGCGACGCCGTATCCAGTCGCCTGGGCTTGCGTTGTAGGATAACATCCATGGCATGATCGGCGTCTGCCGGTATCCCCACCTGTCGCGCAAAATCGTTGGCCGTTCCCACCGGGATGATCCCCAGCGGCACGTCGTATCCGTCCAACCCATTCACGACTTCGTTCACCGTCCCGTCGCCCCCGACCGCGGCGACAACGTCGACGCCGCGCCGCGCCGCCGCGGCCGCGGCCGCGGCCGCGTCCCCGGCTTCGTACGTCACCAGTGGCTCGACGAGATGTCCCTTTTGCCGTACCCAGTCCACGAGATGGCGGACCGCGGGATAATCGGCGCGCGATCCGTGGATGATCATGACGATGTGCTTGGATCTCATGCCGCTCGATAGCGCATATCACGCGCCTGTGCTCGCCAGCGAGGTCACCGAGCTGCTCCGGCACGCGCGCCGCGTGCTCGACTGTACGCTCGGCGGCGGGGGCCATTCACTCGCGATGCTCGAGGCCGGTGTGGAGAGTGTGATCGGCGTGGATCGGGATCCGGATGCCCTTGCCGCCGCGACCGAACGACTCGCGCCGTTCGCTGCGTTCGGCCGATTCTCGGCGCTGGAATCGAACTATGCGGCGCTTGACACGCTGCCGGGGCTCGAGGGGATTCGGTTCGACGGTATCTTGCTCGACCTGGGAATCTCGTCACATCAAATCGACGACGCCGACCGTGGATTCAGCTTTCGACCCGGCGCGCGTCTGGACATGCGCATGGGGGCGGATGCCCCAATGGACGCCGCCACGTTGCTCAACACCGAAGATGAAAGAACGCTGACGTCGATCTTTCGAGATTTCGGCGACGAGCCACGTGCGGGGCGACTCGCCCGCGAGATCGTGCGGCGCCGCGCGAACGAACCATTCGAGACCAGCGACGATCTGGTGCGCGCCATCCGCGCCGTACTCGGACCGCGGAGCGGGCCGGCCGACTTCGCGAGGCTTTTTCAGGCGGTTCGCATCGCCGTCAACGACGAGCTACCCGGTCTCGAACGGGCGCTTCCCGCGCTTCGCGATCGACTGCTGCCCGGGGGAACGCTCGTCGTGATCGCGTACCACTCCGGCGAAGACCGCATCGTCAAGAACGCGTTTCGCGACTGGAGCGCCGACTGCATCTGTCCGCCCAAGCAGCCGGTGTGCACCTGCCGCGGGCGTCCGCTCGGAACGACCATCACCCGGCGCGCCGTCCCGGCCTCGGCGGACGAAATTGCTCGCAACCCGCGCGCTCGCAGCGCCCGGCTCCGCGCATGGCGAAGCGCCGAGTAAAGCCCGGGCGGCGTGGGATCATCGCCATGGTGCTGGTCGGTTTCGTCTTGGTGACGACGGGCGTCATTGCACGGAGAGTCTTCGGCGTCCAGCAGCAACGGGAAATCCGAAAGCTCCAGCAGAAGCGAAACGCGCTCGAGGCGGACCGGGTCCGATTGGAGACGGCGATCCGCGACGCGTCGAGCCGGGCGCATCTGCAGCCGATCGCCGAGCAACGATTGAACATGCACATTCCCACCCCGGATCAGCAGGTGCTCCTGCCGCGCACCGCGAACAAAGCGCCTCGCACCACCCATGATTCGCTCTAAGCGCATCGGCCTCGCGCACGCGACGCTGGCGATCTTCGCGCTGGCCATTCTCATTCAATCCGCGCGCGTTCAGCTGGCGCAAGGGAAAGCGTGGCGCGCGCGCGCCGAGCGGCAGCAGACGACGGAGCGAACCGTCCCGGCGCCGCGCGGCGACATCCTCGACGCGACCCATCACGTGCTGGCGCAGAGCCGGGAAGTGGTACGACTGGAGATCGCTCCGCGCGAGGTCAAAGAGCCGCGCAAGCTGAGGAAGGCGCTCACCCAACTGCACGTCGACGCAGCGACCATCGCGCGCGCGCTCGACACGTCGGTCAAATACCTCACGGTTCCAGGACGGTTTGTCGCCGTGGACGCCGCGCCGGCCATCGCGCTGCGCGGCGTGCGCTCGTTCGCGTCGATCACTCGCGCGTACGGCGTGTCCGAGGGAACGCAGGGCATTCTCGGCCACGTCGATGCCGACAACAAGCCGGTCGACGGACTCGAGCTCGCGCTCGATTCCATTTTGCGCGGTACGCCGGGTGCGGCGACGATCTTTAGAGATCCCAAAGGCCAAGTCCGCGAGTCGCCCACGGCGCCGGGCACGGCTCCGATCCGTGGCAGTACCGTCGTGCTGACGATCAATGCCGACCTGCAGCAGATCGCGGAGAAGGCGCTCGCCGACGCCGTCGCGCGCATGGGCGCCGAAGGCGGCGACATCGTCATTCTCGATCCGCACGACGGCGACATCTTGGCCATGGCCAGCAGACGACTGGATCCCCGCCAGACCGCGGCGACAGCGCTGACGGAGCCGTTCGAGCCCGGTTCGACCGCCAAGCCGTTCATGGCGGCGGGCCTGCTCGAGCGCGGCCTCGTATCCGACCGTGATTCAGTCGATACGGGCGACGGCGTCTACGCCATCAATGGTCGAGAGATTCACGACGAGCATCACGTCGGCCGCGCGTCGCTCGCCGACGTCCTCCGCTGGTCGAGCAACATTGGCATCGTCAAGTTCTCGCAGCGCCTGTCCAATCGCCAAGAGTTCGAGACGCTACGCGATTTTGGTTTCGGCACGCCGACGGGCGTTCCGTTCCCAACCGAGTCGGGCGGCATTCTGCGCGTACCGAAGACGTGGTCGCTGCAATCGGCCAACTCGATGGCGATGGGCTATGAGATTTCGGTGACGCCCTTACAGCTCGCCACGGCGTACGCGGCGTTCGCCAATGGCGGCGAGCTTGTCGAGCCGGCGTTGCTCAAGGAAGTGATCGGCCCCGACGGCTCTGTGCGATATCGGCACGAGCGGCGTGTCGTCCGTCGTGTCATGTCACGGCCCGTGGCCGACAAGATCCGCCACATGCTGCTCGACATCGTCGACGAAGGGACGGCGCTGCAGGCGGCGCTCGAGAACTATCTCCTCGCGGGCAAGACCGGGACGCCGCGCAGCACAGTGCGCGGCCACTACGTCGCCGGACGATACAATCCCAACTTCGTCGGTCTCTTCCCCGGCGACGCACCCCAGTACGTGATCGTCGTCAAGCTGACGGCGCCGCAAAGCTCGATCTTCGCCGCCGAGACCGCGGCACCGGTCACGAAAGCGATTCTCGAGGCGGCGGTCGCGGCGGGGAACGCCGCGCTCGACCGGTCCAAGCTCGCGTCCAGCGTCGTCCCGTCGCGCAAAGACACGGCGCGCCACATGACGATCGAACAAGCCGGAACATCGGACAAGCGCGTTGCCGAAACTCCCGTCGACGACTCGGCCGATCCTCACGAGAGCGTGCCGTTCGTCGTCACGCTGCCCATTCAACCGCCCGCGCCGCCGCCGCGCACTGTGCGCCCCGTGCCCGACGTACGGGGCCTCGCCCTTCGAGATGCGGTGCGTTCGTTGCACAGCGCGGGGTTCCGCGTCCAACTGGGGCGTGGTGGCACGAGCGGCTCAGCGGTGACGACGCCCGCCGCGGGCGAGCTGGCTCAAACAGGAACGCTGGTTCGACTGCTCTTCGATTACTGAATGCGCGCAACAATCGAGACGATCGCGAAGGCCCTCGATCAAGCCGGGCTCCTCGTCGAGGCGCGCGGCGCGTTGCCGGCGACGATCGGCGGACTCAGCGACGACAGCCGCGCCGTTCGCGATGGCTTTCTCTTCGTCGCGGTTCGCGGATCCGAGCGTGACGGACACGATTATCTCGACGCAGCAGCGGCGGCTGGAGCCACGGCGGCCGTCGTGCAGGACCCGTCGCGAACATCGCTCCCCGCGTTGGTGGTGAACGACGGACGCCGCGCCGCCGCGGTCGTCGGGGCCGCGGCGTACGGCTGGCCGGCGCGCG
>DASVYG010000437.1:0-2529 GCA_036392315.1 Gemmatimonadaceae bacterium | reverse complement strand
CGATGCGCCCGCGATCGGGCGAGGCGCGCGTACCTCGGCGTCGGTCGCGCCAGTGTGCGGTCGCGGCCACGACGCCGCACCACCAGAGACGCTCGCCGTCGTGTCGTTGCCGCGGAGCGTCAGGCCGGTCGTGTCTTTCATGACAAAGGCGGTGTCGACGTGGGCGATGCGATTGTCGGCGAGCTCCGACGCCCGCGTGTCGGACACGCGAAGCGCAACGTGCTCGCCAACGATCTCGTTGCGCTCGATACGGTACCCGGTGCTCCGTGTGTCGCGGTGCTTGGGGTATTGCCAGTCCGACGGCTCGACGCGATTCGCCCAGAGCTGAATCGCCGTGCCGTCGCGATCGAACCGGTTGTCGGCAATTCGGTTCTCTTGGCCATGCTCGATCGCGATGCCGATACGATTCCCGATGAAGTCGTTGTCGATCACGCGCGACTCGAAGCTGTAGCCGCCCCACAAGCCGTGATCGGATCCTTCGATGCGGTTTCGCGCGAACACGTTTCGGCTGAAGGTCGCCTCCATGCCGTTCGTCGGCGCGTAGCTGAAATCGTTCTCGTAGAACAGATTGTCGTTCGCGCCGCCTTCGCCCGAGTCCATCGTCTGCTGCCCGGCCCAGAGAAAAAGCCCGTCGCCTCCGTGGGTCATCGAGTTGTAGGCGACGACGTTGCGGCAGCTCTGCTCGTAGATGAGAAGGTCGGCCGAGTCCTGACCGCGGCGGTAGAACCCGTGACTGTAGCCGCGCACGTTGTAGTCGGCGCGGTTGTGCATGATCACGTTGTCGCTCGAGCGATACAGGCCGATGCCGACGCCCGAGTTGAACGAGATCGTGTTGTTCCAGATGCGAAGGCTGTCGCTCCGTGTGAGCATGAGACCTTCCATGCCCTGGATGATGCGATTGCCGTGGATGTCGCCACCGACGACGCCGGACAGGTACGCGCCGGCGCCAAAGCGCAGCCATTCGTCCTTTTCGTTGTGATGATGCGAGAGCCAATCGACCAGACTCTCGTGCTCGACCAGACTATAAAGACGCGGTTTCCAGTTGTAGCTCAGATCGTTGTCGACGAGCGACAATCCGTGTGTGCCGCGCGCCATGATCGCGATCTTGTACCCGCGCACGTTGGCGTTTCGAATCGTGACGTTGCGGCCGCCGTCAACGCGAATCGCCACGCCCGACGCGAGATCGGGGTCGGCCGCGGGCGCGATCCCCTCGAGCGTTGCACCGGCGAAGTCGACGGTCACGTCGTCGCCCCGGATGACGATCACCGCCGAGTCGAGCGACGTGGGCGCCGAGATCCGATAGACTTTGGGTCGGACGCGCACTGACGATGTGATGACGAGTCCGCGACGCAGCTCGATTGCGTGTGTCTGCGCGCCCGCGACTGCGGCGAACGACGACAGGAGAGTGATCACTCGCAAGGTGCGGCATTTCATTCGTGGCCTCTTTTGACAGCGTGAAATCCGGGCGCCATTCTCCAGCGTCGATGCTATCGCGTACGTGACCCCGGAGGAACCCATGTCTCTCTACCTCGACGGACCCGCGGCAGTCGCGTGCCGGTTGCGTACCTCAACCTGGCTGGCGTTGCTGGCGATCTGCTCGCTGGCGACCGGTGTCGTCGCACAACCCGACAGCGTGCCACACGTCGTCGGCCAGTGGGACCTTAAGGTGCAGGGCGCCGACGGTGCGTACCCGTCCTGGCTCGAGATCACCAGTTCCGGGTTTCGGACGCTCGTGGGCCGTTTCGTTGGCCGCGTTGGGAGTGCGCGGCCGATCAGTCGCGTCGAGTACACCGGCGGCACGCTGCGTTTTGCGATCCCGCCGCAGTGGGAGCGCGACTCGGCAGACCTTCGTCTCGAGGGAACGCTTACCGGTGAACGACTCGTCGGCACCATTACGACGCCGGCTGGCGTGCGACAGTCCTTCATTGGTACACGCGCGCCAAGCCTTCGACGCGCGTCCGCTCCTGCGTGGGGCGCACCGATCGCGTTATTCAACGGCAAGGATCTCACGGGGTGGAAGGCGGAGGGCGGCGACAGTCATTGGAGCGTCGTGAACGGTGTGCTCACGAGCGCCGCGAGCGGCGCCAACCTCCTGACGACGGGTACGTTCGAGGACTTCAAGCTCCACGTTGAGTTCCGATACCCGAAGGGCGGAAACAGCGGCGTGTATTTGCGAGGCAGATATGAGGTCCAGATCGAGGACAGCCCCCAGCGGGACTCGCCGTTGTCCGTCGACATCGGCGCGATCTACGGCTTTCTTCCGCCGAACCAAGATGCGGCCACGGGAGCAGGGCAGTGGCAGTCGTATGATATCACGCTCGTCGGACGCCGGGTGACCGTGGTGTTGAATGGTCGCACCATCATCGCCGACCAGATCATTCCGGGCATCACCGGTGGCGCGCTCGACAGCGACGAGGGCGCGCCGGGGCCGATCCTGCTGCAGGGCGACCATCTGCCGATCGAGTTTCGCAACATCCGGCTGACACCAGCCAGATAATGCGAAGCGATCATGCGGGCGGCCCGCTCCAT
>DASVYG010000436.1:0-20208 GCA_036392315.1 Gemmatimonadaceae bacterium | reverse complement strand
AAGCGAGCGCCGCGGCGCACGCAATCGGATTGGCCGTGTACGAGTGGCCGTGAAAGAGCGTTCTTTTACGATCCAGAGCGCGAAAGGCATCGAACAAAGCTTCGGTCGCCAACGTCGCGGCGAAGGGAACGAAGCCGCCGGTGATCCCCTTCGATAGACACATCACGTCAGGAGAGACGCCGGCGTGCTCGCAGGCGAACAACGGTCCGGTCCGGCCAAACCCGGTGAGCACCTCGTCGGCAATGAGGATGATGCCGTGTCGCCGGGTGATCGCTCGCAACCTTCGCAGGGCATCGGCCGACCAAACTCGCATTCCGCCGGCGCCGAGCAGCATTGGCTCGACGATGACCGCTGCGATCTCGCGTTCGCGCGACCGGATCAAGTCCTCCAAGGCGTCTGGGACGTCGTGTTCCACCGGGTCGGGCAGGCGCGCAACCTCGAATAGATGCTCGGCGAATGGCTCGGTGAACAACCCGCGGGCGCTGACGCTCATCGCGCCGAAGGTGTCGCCGTGGTACGCGTTCTCGAGCGCGACGATGAGCCGGCGCGGCTCGCCGCGATGCCGCCAGTATTGGAGCGCGATCTTGAGCGCCACCTCGACGGCGGTCGATCCGTCGTCGGAGAAAAAGACGCGCGTGAGATCGGCCGGTGCGCGTGCGGTCAGCGCTTCGGCCAAGCGCACCGCCGGCTCGTGGGTGAAGCCGGCGAACATCACCTGCTCGAGCGTTCGCGCCTGCTCGGCGATGGCCGCCGCGATCTCGGGTTGCGCGTGACCATGCAGCGTGACCCACCACGACGAGATCGCGTCGAAGATGGAGCGACCTGTGGCGTCGTACAGGTGTGCGCCCTGAGCGCGTGCGATGGCAATCGGACGTTCGGCGATCCCATGCTGCGTGTACGGATGCCAGACGTGACGTCGATCAGCCTCGTGAATGTCGAAGCGGTGTGCCATCAGCGTGCGAGCGCGCGAACGAGAGCCGTGGTCAACGCAGAGATGTGTTCGTCAGTGTGCGCGGCGCTGACGGCGATTCGCAGACGCGAGGTTCCGTTCGGTACGGTCGGCGGGCGCACGGCTCCGACGAGAAATCCGTCTTCGGCCAGCATCCGGCCGACCGCGGCCGTTCGCTCCGCGTCGCCGATGACGACGGGAAGAATGTGTGCGTCGCTCTCGCCGAGGACGCGGATGGAGCTCGCGGCAAGCTGGGCCCGGAGAAGCTTGGCGTTCTCGCGAGCGCGATCGCGGCGCCATGGCTCTTCGTCGGCGATGCGAATGGCGGCTCGAGCGGCGGCGGCGTTTGCCGGCGGCACCGCCGTCGAGAAGACGAACGACCGCGCGCGGTTGAGAAGGTAGCGACAGAGCGTCGATGATCCGTAGACGAACGCGCCGCTCGCGCCGAAGGATTTGCCGAATGTGCCGATGGTGACGTCGATGTGGCCGTGCAGATCCGCCGCGGCCGCGGTACCGCGGCCGCGATCGCCAACCATACCGACGGCATGCGCGTCGTCGACGTACGTCCAGGCGTCGAACCGGCGAGCGAGGTCGATGAGATTCGGAAGCGGGGCGCGGTCGCCGTCCATGGAGAACACGCCGTCGGTGACGATCATCGCGCGCCGAAACGCGCCGCGACGCAAGGCCAGCAGTGCGTCGAGATCGCGCACGCCCGCGTGAGGGTAGACGTGCACGGTGGCGCGACTCAGGCGGCAGCCGTCGATCAGCGACGCGTGGTTGAGGGCGTCGGCGAAGATCACGTCGTCCCGCCCGACGAGGGCCGGGATGATGCCGACGTTGGCTGCATATCCACTGGAAAAGGTCAGCGCTCCCTCGGCGTCGAAGAACCGGGCGACGTCTGCCTCGAGCGCCTCGTGCTCGGGGTTGTTTCCCGAGATGAGCCGCGACCCGCCGGCCCCCAGTCCGTGGTCGCGTGCAGCTTGGAGTGCTGCGTCCGCGAGGCGACGGTCCGAAGCGAGACCTAAATAGTCGTTCGACGAAAAATCGACGACGAGTCCGCGTTCGGTCTCGACGAGCGCGCCGTTCCTTCGGCCGACGGAGCGGAGCGTGCGCTCGAGATTGCGGTCTCGCAACGCGGAGAGCTCGGCACTCAGGACGTCGTCGATCGCGAAACGGTTCAGCGTGGAGAGCGTAGTCACGCCTGAGGGTAACAGGCTCCGCGCCGCGAGCCAATGACGTTGGATATTTCACTCGGCGTTCGCGATTGCTGAATGAAAAGGGTTGTCCGGCCGTGCGACTTCTACGTAAGTTGACGCCGCCAACCCAGGTGCGGACGGGAGGACACCATGACGCCACCGCAGCGAAAATCCGAGGACCGCCTGGTCGCGGCGTTGCTTGCCCCTGACATCATCGCGCTCCTCAATGAATCACCGGCGCACATCGCGGCGGAGACGGAGGAGATGCACCCGGCCGATCTGGCGGACGTCGCCGAGCTGCTCGAGCGCGACAAGCTCCAAGCATTCCTGGCAGCACTCGGTCCCGAACGAGCCGCCGACGTCCTAGAATATCTCGATGAGGAGCTGAGAACCGAGTTCCTCGAGGCGATCACGCCGCGGCAGGCGGCGGAGCTCGTCACGCAGATGACGCCGGACGATCGCGCCGACGCGCTCGAGGAGATTTCCGAGGAGCACGCCGAGGAAATCCTCTCGGAGATTCCGACCGAGGCGCGGAAAGAGACCGAGAAGCTTCTCGCCTACGAGCCGGACACCGCCGGCGGACTGATGACGACCGAGTTCGTCTCGGTGTCGGCGGACATGACGATCGAGGACGCGCTCGAGAATGTGCGCGCCGTGGCGCGGTCGGGCCGGCGCGAGGCGATGCACGTGATCTACACGACCGACAAGCAAGGTCGCGTCGTCGGCGTGATGTCGCTGCGCGAGCTGCTCGCCGCGCCGTCGGGCGCCAAGATCAGCGACGTCGCCTGGACCGAAGTAGTGAGCGTCGCGCCGAGCGCGGACCGTGAAGAGGTGGCGCGCGTGATCGCGAACTACGACTTGGTCGCCGTACCCGTGGTGAGCGAGTCGGGACACGTCATGGGCGTGATCACCGTCGACGACGTAATCGACGCGATCCAGGAAGAGCAGACGGAAGACGTCCAGAAGTTCGGCGGTATGGAGGCGCTCGACGAGCCGTACATGCAGATCGGGCTCGGCGCGATGATCAAGAAGCGCGCGGGGTGGTTGAGCGTGTTGTTGATCAGCGAGATGCTGACGACGACGGCGATGCAGCATTTCAGCGGTGAGCTGGAGCTGGTCAAGGCGCTACCGCTCTTCGTCCCCCTCGTCATGAGCTCCGGGGGCAACTCAGGGTCGCAGGCGACGTCGTTGATCACGCGCGCGATGGCGTTGCGTGAGGTCGATCTCAAGGACTGGTGGCGCGTCGCGGCGCGCGAGCTGCCGTCGGGACTCGTGCTCGGCGCGATCCTCGGCGTGATCGGCATGTGCCGGATCGCCAGCTGGCAGTGGATGTACGATCACAGGATCTGGCTCGGATACAACTACAACCCGCACTGGCAGCTCATCGCGCTGACGGTTGGTCTGTCGCTCGTGGGCATTGTCACGTTCGGATCGCTGGCTGGGTCGATGCTGCCATTCTTGTTGCGGAAGCTTGGCTTTGATCCAGCAAGCGCGTCGGCGCCGTTCGTGGCCACGCTGGTGGACGTGACGGGATTGAGCATTTACTTCGTCGTCGCGTTGCTGGTGTTGCACGGGACCCTGCTCTAGCTCGACTGCGCGTCGTTCGGCTTCGCTCGCGACTCTGGACTCTCCGCCTCCCGGGCAGTATCCTGGTAGTTGTGCCGCCCCCTTCCCGCGGTGCGATGTTCCGCGCAGCTGCAGATGGTCACCCCATGCCCTCATGGAGGTCCAGATGGTCAAGCGTGTCGCGATGCTCTTCGGTGTGGCTTTCCTTATCGTTGGCGTGCTCGGTTTCACCGTGCCGGGTGGAATGCAAATGGGCGACGCCGCCAATGCGCCGAAGCTCTTCGGGCTGTTCCCAGTTAACCTGCTTCACAACCTCGTGCACATTTTGTTCGGTGTATGGGGCCTCGCCGCCGCGCGCTCGTTCAGCGGCGCCGTGGCGTATTGCAAGCTCGGTGGAATGATCTACCTGGCGTTGGCGGTGATCGGGATCGTTGCGCCGACGACGTTCGGACTCATTCCCATCGGAGGGAACGACGTCTTCCTCCACACCGTGTTTGGAGTCCTGCTCGTCTGGGCGGGGTTCATGTCGAAGGAAGAAACCGGAGCCGCCGCAGCGGCCGCCTGACGACCACAAGCGCAAGACCAAACGGGGCGGCCTCGGCCGCCCCGTTCTTGCATTCAGCATAGTCATATGTCGACATCGGATAGACCTAAACCAAGCCCACGCCAACCAATGCCCGGACCGACGTCCACCCCGGCGCGTTCGACGCTCGCGAATGCCGTCGGTGGCCTGCCTCTCCCGGCGCGCGTGGCCAATCCGCCTGCGCCGAGGGTGTCGAAGCCACGAGGCGCCGCGCCGCCGAAGCCGGTGGTGGCGAAGCCGCGGCCAGCGCAACCCTCCAAGCCAATCGCCGGTCGACTCGGATCGTTCAATCCCACACGACCGAGTTGAGCGGCGGCGCGCGGTAAACCGCGAACGGCGTCATTAGCTTTCCGTCAAACAGAGAGGATGCGATGGAACGGCTCAATTTGACCATCGAAGGGATGTCATGCGCGCACTGCGTTCGCGCCGTGCGCGGCCGACTCGAGCGAACGCCCGGCGTGAAAGTCGACGACGTGCAGATCGGCTCCGCCGTAGTGGAGTACGATCCGATGGCGACCAACGTCGACGACATCGAAGAAGCGATCGCGGACGAAGGGTACACGGCCTTTGTCGCAGGCTAGGTGTGTGCGAGCAGCTGCCGTCGGCATCGGTCTGTCGTTGGCATTCGCCTTCGTAGGACGCGACGCACAGGCGCAACAAGAGAAAAAGGGCGTCCTCGAATTCACGCAGCAGGGGCTTCTCATCGTGAATTTCGTCCCGGGCCCGGGCGCCGATGTGCGGCTTGGTCGGCGCGCGGCGGACGGCGTCCGTTCGCGGCTCGGGAAGCTGGTCAACAAACGCGAGGTCGACGTCATCGACGGCGGCATGGTTCGAGAGCAGCTCGACCGTGCCGGCATGCCGCGGGACACGACGTTCTCCCTCAGCGACATCCACGCAATCGGAACGTTCTTCCGCGCCGACGAGTACTTGTTGGCGAGCGTCGCGAACACGTCGTCCGGGTACCGCTTGTCGGGAGAACTGGTACTGGTGCGCAACGAGCACCTTCGCCAGCCGCTTCCCGAGGTGAGCGCGCTCAAGCTCGACTCGGCGGAGCAGTTGTTCGCCAAAGAGATTGCCGCATCGCGCACACAACTGGTGCCGGAGCGACGGTGCGAGAATTCATTGCGCGATGGACACGGTGCGCCGGCCATCGCCAACGCGCGAGCAGGCGTCGCGGCCTATCCGCAGTCGACCATCGCGAGAACGTGCCTCGTGTGGGCCCTCCTGCAAACGAGCGGTCCCGAGATCCCGGCCGAGCTGCTGAGCGTCTCGCGCGCGGTGTTGGCCATCGACTCGACGAACCCACACGCAATCGAGGGCGCCGCGACCGCCCTCGATTCGCTGCGGCGCCGGAACGAAGCCGCGGACATGTGGCTCCGTCTCGCGAGCACGGACACCGCGAACGTCGATCTCGGACTTCGCATCTCGAACGCGCTGTTCGAGGGCGGCAACTCGAAGCGCGCCGAGCCGCTCATCATCGGTCTAGTCGACGCGCATCCCGAAGACGTGCGCCTGATGGAGCAGAAGTGGCATATCACGTACGAGAACAAGAGTTGGACGCGAGCGATCGAAGCCGGCGAAGCGTTGCTCGTCAGCGATTCCGCAGCGCGTGCAGACTCCGCCTTCTACCTCCGACTCGGCACCGCATACCACGAGGCCAATCGACCGTTCAAGGCGATCGAGATGTTGTCCCGTGGCGTTTCGTTGTTCCCGCGTGATCCGCGGCTCTACTCGCTCTACGCCCAATTCGTCAGAGCCGAAGCCGATACGGTCATCCCGCGCGGCCTCGCGCTCTTTCCGCAGAGCTCATCGCTGCTGGCCCTCAACGCAAAAGAGTTGCGCGCCCGAGGCAAGCTCGCCGAGTCGCTCGACGCAAGCAAGCGTGCGTTGGCGATGGACTCGACCATGGAACAAGGACAGCTCATGGTCGCCCAACTCGAGATGGAGCTCGGGCGGCCTGACTCGGCGCTGGCGACACTCAGGCGTGCAATAGCCACCGGCGAAGACTCGTCGCTGGTCGCGCAGTTCGCACTCTCGAAGGGGAATGGCCTCTATCGCGCGGCCAACGGCACGAAGGCGTCGGCCGACTTTGCTCTCGCGCTGCGGTTCATCACGTTCGCCGACACCGTTCGCTCGACGGAGCAGTCACGCTTCCTTGGCGGCGCCGCCGCGTTCGGCGTCATTCAATCGGCCCTCACGGAGGCAACGAAGCTGAAAGACAAAGCCGAGAGTTGCCGGCTGGTTCGGTTCAGCACCGAGATGATGCCGGTCGCGCGAACGGGGCTTCATGCGGGCGAGCAGAGCTTCGCCGAGGCCGCGAAGGAGTCGCTCGAGTACCTAGACCAACTCGATCCGTATCTTCGGCAAGGGCGCAGCGCCTACTGCGGCGAGAGCCTGCCGCACGGCGCTACACCTTCGCCTTAGGTCTGACGATGCGAGCCTGTGTCTGGGCCAGCGTGACGCTCGCGAGATCGTCGTCGACCAGACTGATGATTCCGGTCTCCAGCCACGCGTGTTCGCCGCGCAGCACCTGCTGCGAGATGCGGTACATCTCGGCGTCGTAGCGGCCGTAAAAGTTGTCGAAGAGCCGGTCGACCCGCTGCTCCGCGGCGCGACAGAACAGATCCGCCAACGCCTCGGCTTCGGGCTGCCCTTTCTTCTTGAGCATGTTCGCGCGAACGCACGCCGCGGTCATGGCGAACAGCTCGGCGCCGATGTCGACCGCCCGGAAGAGGACCAGCTGGCGGCGCTCCAGCTTCGGGCCAAACCGCACCATGGCGTGGAAGATGGCGCGGCCGAGCTTGCGCGCGTGGCGCTCGGCGTAGCGCATGTGGCCGGCGAGTTTGCCGAAGTCGGCGAATGACCCGGGCACCTGGCCTTTGCCGATCCAGCGCGCCGGATACCATGCCGGGTAGAAGCGCATGACGCGTCCGAGGGCGGCGGTGCGCTCCGACTTGGTCGAGCCCTTGTCGACGAGCGCGAACGCCGTCTTGAAGTGGTGGTCGACCGCTTCGCGTGCGATGAACAGGCGCATGATCTCCGACGAGCCCTCGAATATCAAATTGATGCGCGAGTCGCGCATCGCACGCTCGATCGGGATCGGTCGTTCGCCGCGCGCGCGGAGCGAGTCGGCCGTCTCGTACCCGCGGCCGCCGCGAATCTGCAGGGCGTCGTCGACGATGTGCCACCCGTGTTCGGTGTTGTACATCTTCGCGATCGCGGCTTCCAATCGAATGTCGTAGTGCCCGCGCTCGGCGAGTCCCACCGTCAGACCGGCGATGGACTCCATGGCGAATGTGTTCGCGGCCATCATCGCCACTTTTTCTGCAACCGCTTCGTGCTTGCCGATCGGCACGCCCCACTGCACGCGCTCGTTGGCCCAGGTGCGCGACGCTTGAAGTAGCGCCTTGCTCCCGCCGGCGACACTCGCCGGAAGCGTGAGACGCCCGGTGTTGAGCGTGATCAGCGCGAGCTTGAGGCCTTTGCCTTCGCCCCAAATGATGTTTTCCCGCGGGACGCGCACGTTGGTGAAGCGAATCACGCCGTTCTCGATCGCCTTGAGTCCCATGAAGCGACAGCGGTGCACGACCTCGACCCCCGGCCAGTCCGCTTCGACGATGAATGCCGTGATCTGCTTTCGTTGCGTTCCGTTCACCACGGCGTCGGGGGTGCGCGCCATGACGACGAACAATTCGGCGCGCGTCCCGTTGGTGCACCACAGCTTCTCGCCGTTCAGCACGAAGTACTTGCCGTCGTCGCTGGGCGCGGCGCTGGCGTGCATGTTCGCCGGATCCGAGCCGGCATCGACCTCGGTCAACGCAAACGCACTGATCGCGCCCTTGGCGAGCCGCGGAAAATACTTTGCTTTCTGCTCATCGCTGCCGAACAGCTTGAGCGGTTGCGGGAGACCGATCGATTGGTGCGCCGAGAGAAGTGCGGTGAGCGAGCCGTCCTTCGATGTCACCATCGCCATCGCCTTCACATAACTCATATATGAAAGTCCGAGCCCGCCGTACTCGGTCGGAATCTTGATTCCGAAGGCGCCCATGTCGCGCAGCTCTTGGACGTATTCCTCGGGAATCTCGCCCGTGCGGTCGATCATATCCGAATCGACGTGACGCAGAAACGCCGCGAGCTTGTCGAGGAACGGCTGGGCGCGCCGAGTTTCCTCGGGATCCTCGACGGGGTGCGGATGGATCAGGTCGAGACGAAATCGGCCGAGAAACAGCTCGCGAACAAAGCTCGGCCCCGACCATTCGCTCTCGCGCGCCGCTTCCGCGACGTCGCGGGCCTCTTTCTCGGACGCAAGTGCGCCATCGCGCTGTGACATGGATTACTCACTGAATGCCGTATCCGGACCCAAACTGTGGGGAACGGCGATGCCGCCCGATTGTGGTCCGGCCCCAACCTCTTGAATTATGCATCCTCCGCGCCGAAACACAGCCATCGAACGCGCCGGGTTCGCCGACCGGTTGACGGACTGGCTGTTGACGCACTGTCCCTTCACAGCGCTCACCCTGCTGACGCTCCTGGTCGTCGGATATAACCTCACAGTGCCGCGCCCGGTGCTGATTCTCGCGCCAGTGGTCTGCGCGGACATCGTCGTGAACGTGGTTCGACGCGTGCGGCGGGTCAGGAAAGCGGACGTCGCCCCTGTGATGAGTCCTCGCGCTGCTGCTTGATGACGAATCCAGTGCCGGCAAGCGCGATGAGCGCGAAGGCGAACCACTGAATCGCGTAGTTCAAGTGCGGACCTTCGTCGAGCGGCGGGACGGTCAGTCGCGCTAGTCGATCCGGCGCGATGACCGAATCCCCGAGCGCAACGACATAGAACGGCGCGACCGGATACGGGAGCGCTTTTGCGACCGCCGCATACGAGAGCCTCGCGATGACCCGCGGTCGGCTGGCGTAGCTCGAGCCGGTCACGGACGGCAACTCCTCGACGTAGCCATTGAACGTCGAGCTCGTGTCGCGCCATTTGCTCTCGTCGACGGTCGACCCGTCGGGCGAGTAGACCCAGCCGCGATTCACGAGCACCGCGGTGTCGCGGCCAGGGATTCGGACCGGCGTGAGAAAATTCACTCCCGGCGACCCACGATACGACCGTGCGGCGAAGATCAACTCGTGGTCGTAGTCGGGGACGCCCGTCACGCTGGCTCGCCGAAATCGAGCCGTCGCCGTGTCAGCCGGCAGTTTCGTCACGTCGACCGCGCTCGAATCGAGTCGGGACATGATCAGCGCGTTGCGCGCTTTGCGTTCCGTGCGCCGATGCAGCTGCCAAAATCCGAGTCGCACGCACACCGCGGCAATGACGATCGCGACGCCGATGAAAACCCGCGTTCGGCCGGGAATCAACGCACGTCCACGTCGAATGTGCCCGTGAGTACCCGCCGATCGGGCCTCACTTGGACCCAGACACGGTAGCGGCCCGGTTTAGGAAACTCATACGGGAACGTCAGCTCGCCCGACATCGACATGACAGGCAGGGTCGTGGCGGCGAGCGAATCGGCGCGCAGGCGGCCGGTGGACGTCGTGTCGCCCAGGTCGCGCAGCGCGAACACTCGTTGTGAAATGGGCGCCACGGTCCCCATGGGATGCAGATGGATGAACACCGACTGGTCGTCGCGTAAGATGACGGCATGCGCCGCCATGCCGAGGTATGACTGAAGCTGGGGCACCGCGCCCTTGGCGTCGTGGACGACAAACCGCAGGTCGGTCGTGCGGTTGGCGGCGAGCGGGGTCGCGTCCCCGCTCCACGTCATCGTGTAGCCGTCTCCGAGCGAAGCGACCGCGCCCGGCGCGATGCGGGCAATGGACGGCGAAAGCGTCCATGCGTCATCGCTGTCCGATGGCGTCACGGCGCCTTTGGCGTCGGGAAGATCGAGCGTGTTCGTCACGGTCAAGCTCAATCCGTTCTCGAACGTCAGGTCGCCGAACAATCGGTAGCGGCCACTCGGTAAGGCTGGCACCTCGGTATTGAAAATCAGTGAATCGGATTGCACCGGGTGGAGGTGCGCAAAGGCATCCATGCCGGGCAGCCGCACGAGAAAGAGATGCATCATCTTTCCGTGGTCCGGGGCGACCGGCGAATTGATCGCCAGGAACCTCGCGGTGTCGTGCACCGCGAGTCGAAGCGTGCGATGTTTGGCGTCGACCGTCATCGTCGGCTCGGCGGCGGGCGACGCGTACATCCGACGCCGATAGTCCACGTCCGCCGAGTTCCACCACTTGGCGCCGCCGAAGATGGCGAGTGCCAGGATCGGACCGGCAATCGCGGTCACGAGATTCGCGCGACGTCGCTTGGTCGCATCGAACGTCTCGCCCGGCGGCACGAGGCTCTCGCCGGCCGCGGCTCGCACGATCGTGAGCAGTCCCGCGATGAGCAGCGCGGCAAGCACGACGAGAATTCCGCCGAGCGCGGGCGAGAGCGGTAATCGTCCGGTGGCCAGCGAGTTCACTGGAACGATGACAGTTCCCGATCCGCGTGCTCCGGTCACTGTGACGTAAACGCTGTACGCGCCGTACGCCATGAGCCAGAGTTGTCCGGTGTAGACGCGATCCTGTCCGGCAACGCGGCGCATCGCGTCGCCGGCCGGTGCGCCTGCGGCTCCAGTACGCCAGAACACCGGGCGTATGACGACGCGCTGGGCGTCCTCGGCGCCGACGCGAACGATCACCTCGGCCAGCCCCGGCACGACTTCCGGCGGCCGGACGATCACGCGCACCGGATACGCGCCGGCGTTTCCGTCGAACACGACATTCGGGCTGCCAATGTGCGCCGACGCGATGATCGCGACGACTGTCGCCAGCGCAACCGCCCTGAGTCGATTCATCGCCGGACGCGCGTCATCCAACGGCCGCGGGACAATCCGAGCGCGCTCGTCACCGTCGCGATTCCCATGGCGATCACGAGATGCGCAGCGAGCGGCCACGACCCGGGTTCGGGCGGATCGAACCGGCGCGTGAGCGCCTCGTACCTGGGGTTCATGAAGTAGACGAAATTGTCGGCGTTGAACAGCCGGCCACGGGCCAATGGATTCTCGACCAGGAACGTGGCGAACGGCCACTGCACCGCCATGAAGGTGATGACGAATGTCACCCCGAGAATTGCAGCGAGTATGGGCGTTGCCACTCTGCCGTCAAACCGATGGAGCACCACGTCAAAGAAGAACGCGGGCACGATGACGAGCAGCGGGAACGACAGCGTCACCATGTGCGTGATGTGCTGATAGATCGGGCCGAGCTTCGGCGTGGCCGGAAAGAGCTGGATGAACCACATAAGCACCAACATCAGCAGTGTGAAACAGGCGGCAGCGCTGGTCGCGGCCCATCGGAGCTTGATGGCGCGTCCCATCGAGGCGAGTGCGAGTGGGAACGCCGCGGCCGCCACCTCATAGAACAGCGCGCTGTGCATCATGCGTCGCTCGCTGCGTTCCGTGAGAAACAGCGCGAAGTTCATGATGAGTAGGCCGCCAGTGAACGCGAGGACCCACGCGAGGCGACGACGCGTCCGTTCGTCGGCGCGATTCTGCTGCGCCAACGTCAGCAGCACCGCGCCGACGACGATGGCGAAGATGCCGATCGCAAGCACGGCGTGCGGCGGGCTGATGATGCGGACGTCGAGACCGTACGCGTTATGCCACCAGTTGTCGAACGGCGCCGAGGTCAACATCGCGCCGCAGCCCCAGATCGAGAGCCACGCGCCGAGCGGCGCACGAAAGCCCCAGAAGTGGACGGATTCCTCTCGCTCGGCGGCGGTGCCGGCGAACGTCGTTTTCAGAGCGACGAAACCGGAGCTGATGCCGGCGATCAATCCGCCCGACTGAATGAGCAAGTGAGCCGGCGTCCAGAACGTGTCGCGGCCGATCGACATATGCCACGAGATGTCCCAGTACACACCGACCATCACGCAGGCGGCGGCGAACACCAGGGTGTACGCGTGCCACAGGCGCGGAGCGACCGCCGCCTGCGTGGTGATGCGGGACTGATAATTCGGAATCGAGCCGACGAGAGTCGCCATGAGGTCACTCCGTTCGCGGCGATGAGCCGCTCTTCGGATAAGATTAACCTCGGCGCGCGTCGGCGAGGCAAGACCCTCGCCGGCTCGATGATCACCCGCGAATCACTCGACTGCCTTGTCGCAGCTCACGCGCGGGTTCCAGTCGAAAAACACACCGCTCGGATTCTCGCGGATGTGCCAGACGTGCAGAATCCACAAGCCGAACGCGTCGTTGCGATGGAAGTACTGCCCGAACAGCTTCGGTGGTTGCGGGGCTGTCCACGCCGTGAACGGGACGGCGTATTCCACGGCTACGAATTGAAGCCCGCCGCTAACGGTCGGCTCGTAGAGAAGAAACTCGGGCTCGTCGGCGTTGACGGTGCCGTCGATGAACTTCGGGTTGCCGAAGTGGAAGCCCATGCCGCCGAGCTGCGGATCGCTGAAGCAGCCGGGAACCGCGAAGTTATAGCCAGCGGAATCGGCCGCGGCGAAGCTGTGAAACCGCGCCGTCACCTCGCGTAAATGGGCGATCTCCTGCTGCGCCTCGGGGCTCGGAACCACGTTGCGCATCGCGGACTCGTGATGCATGGCGGTCGGTGGTGTGGGGGTATTCTGGCTCGTCTCGCATGCGGCCAGCGCACACGCGAGTAGGAGAACGGCTGAGCGATGCATTTCTGTCGGTCCTCGTGGTGAATGGTCAGCCAGTGAGCGCCGAAACGCGCCGACCGGCCTTTGCTCGGGATGAGGAGCGCGGGTAACATGACAGGGCGCGGTCGCCCGGCTGTCGCCTATGCATCGCCCGCGCATCGCCAGCCGCGACGGAGGTCGCCGGCTTCGGCGCCGGGCGTGTTGACCCAGTGAGCGGAGTTAATCGCATGGAGTTCGATCTCATAAACGGCCGACTTCTACTCGAGCGGACACCGGCAACGTTGCGGGCGCTGCTTGGCGGTCTGCCGGACAGATGGACGAGGGCCGACGAGGGCGCGAACACGTGGAGTCCACACGAGGTTGTCGCCCATTTGATCAATGGCGAGCGCACCGACTGGATTCCGAGGGCGCGCCTGATCCTCGCCGGCGATCCGTCGGCGACATTCGTCCCATTCGATCGCGAAGGATTTTTCGCGGAAGGGCGTGCGCGGCCGCTGTCGGAGCTACTCGACTTATTCGCGAGCCTCCGCGCCGAGAGCCTCGCCGCGCTCGACTCGATGCAGATCGGTCAGCGCGAGCTCGACCTCACCGCGCGGCATCCCGGACTCGGGACCGTCACGATGCGCCAACTGCTCTCCAGCTGGGTGGTGCACGACCTCGGACACATCGTGCAGGTGAGCCGGACCTTGGCGCGCCAACTTCGCAAAGAAGTTGGGCCGTGGACCGCCTATCTTGGCGTTCTCGGCTCGGCTTAGAAGAGACTCATCTGCTCGCCGAGCTTTTCCGGCTCGACGGGCGACTGGCCGAGCATTCGCTGGAGCTCGCGTGCGGACTCGGGAGAGTGCCCGGCGAAGTGATTGTTCACATAGCCGAACACTTCTCGCCCTTGTTCGGCGTACGGCCACAACACGCCGACCCAGGCTTCGAGCTCGGCGGTTCGGTCGACCTGAATTCGCGAGTAGTCGACGATTCCCTGGTCCGGCCCCATCCAGCGCACGTAGAGAAAGTCGGCCGTGGGACGCGACGCCAAGGCGAGCATCTGCTTTCGCTGAATCCAGCGACCGTCGCTCAACGTGAGGGCGACGTCATGCTCGGCGAGCAGGGCCAAAACGCCGTCGTGGATCCAGCCGCGTTGCCGAAATTCGATGGCGAAGCGAATGTCGCGCGGCAGCTTGGGAAGAAATTGCGCCACGGCCGGCAGCTCGGTCGGTCCGAAGTCCGGGCCGAGTTGAATCAGGATTGGGCCAAGCTTGTGTCCGAGCTCGCGGGCCACGTCGAAGAATTCGGTCGCCAGGTCGTCGGCGTCACGGAGACGCCGCTCGTGGGTGATCTCCTGCGGCAGCTTGAGCGAAAAGATGAAGTCGTCGGGCGTCTTTCGAGCCCAGCCCTGGACCGTCTTCGGCGCAGGAATGCCGTAGAACGTCGAATCGACCTCGACGGTGTCGAATGCGCGGGCGTAGACGGGCAGGAAATCGACGGGTCTGGTGCCCACGGGGTAGAATGGGCCTACCCAAGCGTCGTAATTCCAACCCTGCGTTCCGAGGTGAATTCTGCCAGCCATGGATTGAATCGGCACACCCGTCCCGCTTACGTCAAGCCTCGATACGGTCGCGCACGGTCTCGTTCTTGCGCGCACCGAACGATGGAAGACCTCGGGGAGCAAAATCATGACCGACATAGACAATCGCGACCGCGACTCGGTCGACGGACGAATCGAGCGAGCGAAGGACGCGGCGCTTGGCGCGCACGACGACAACCCCAGCGTGGCGGACGAACTGGGTGAGGCGACTGGCGGCATCTCAGGTGTTCTCGTCGGCGCCGGGATCGGATCCGCGGCGGGACCGATCGGAACCCTGATCGGAGGAATCGCCGGTGCGCTCGGCGGCTGGTGGGCGGGGCGCGCCGTG
The DNA here is from genome assembly GCA_036392315.1 of Gemmatimonadaceae bacterium. Taxonomy (GTDB): domain Bacteria; phylum Gemmatimonadota; class Gemmatimonadetes; order Gemmatimonadales; family Gemmatimonadaceae; genus JAQBQB01. Next base: position 5,360 of record DASVYG010000436.1, on the reverse strand, counting down.
GCCGAGGCGGCGAGCTCGCTCACGCACGAGGACGAGGCGCACTTTCGGGGGCACTTCGACTCACTGCAGCAACGACCGGCGGACCGCGCGTACGACGACGTTCGCCCCGCGTATTATCTCGGTCAGATCGCGAGCCACAATCCCAACTTCGTGGCGCGCGAGTTCACGGAGGTCGAGCCCGAGCTCGAGCGCGGGTGGTCGTCTTATGGCGACAAGTACGGCTCGTGGACGACGGTTCGAACGTACGCCGCCGAGGGCTTCACGCGGGGCCAGTCCAAACTCGACGATTCAGCGCGTCGCGCTAGAGCGCAGCAGGAAGCTCGGACCGGGGGCGAATTGGAGGATCGGCGGTCGTAGGCAGCGCTAGCGATACGTCTCGAAGAAACCAGCGCCCTCGCCGCTGATCGGTTGGCCAGACACACGGCCGGCGATCCGCATCACGCCCTTCATCTGGATGAAGTACGGTTTCTCGAGCTTTCGACCGGCGAGCGTCTCACCGCGTTCCACTGCGGGGCGCCGGGTATCGGTCGCCGTCGCGTCTTCGATGGTGAGATCGACGCGCAACGTGTCGTCGCCGCGCACGTCGACCATGGTCGCGCGTGACGGGACATGAATCGTTTCGCGTCCGACACGGATTATGCGAGCATCCTCATACTGAATCGCTCGCGGTCGAAAGAGTGCGCGGAATCCGAGCGAGTCGACCAGATACACGAATAGTGGTTGCGATGCGGCTGTGCTGTCCTCGGGCTGCACGCGCCCGTACAGCAGGGTGAACGCGCCCGCGCGCGCCGCACCCCACTCCCACGTTACGCCACGCCAAACGCCCCAGTTGTGATCGTGGTACGATTGCGCGCGACGATACTCATCGCAGCGGCCGTCGACGCAAATGAGACCGGTCGCGTCGGCGCGAAGCCCGGGGACGACGTAGCCTGAGATCGTTTCGCCGCTCGAGAGCGCGGCTCCGGGAAAGTATGCCCCGGGCGCAGGAGCGACGACCAGGTTGACGTCGACCGTGCTCGAGCCGCCTTCTTCCCTCGCCTTGGCGCGAATCGCGTAGCGTCCGTCGCTGAGAACCGACACGCTCGAGGTCCCGACTGCGACGTCGGCGCGCGACGTCGAGAAACTGACGTCGGTCGCCGGAACCGTGGCGACGAATCGTCGCGACACACCTCCCTGCTCGTGCGTCGTAACCAGCACCTGCCCGCCCCACCGGCCATCGGGCACCTCGCCGCCGACGATGAACGAGATGAACGTCCACTTCGAGCGGTCGGGAGACAGCACGTTGAAGTAATGCCATTCGGCCCACGTTGGATCGCGACGCGCCTCGGCGGGCGGCAAATGGAAATGGTCGATCGCGTGACGCAGCTCGTCAGGCTGTGGATCGCGCCACGAGCGATCGATGGCGTCGTCGTCCCAACGGCCTGCCGTCAACGACGCTCGTGAGCCGACCGCGAGGTTGCGCGATGGAATCTCGCCGTTGGCCAGGATCGGCACCTCGCGTCCATCAGCCGCCCGCGCGTAGAGCAGCTTCCCCTCGATTTGGGGCGCCACCGCCGCGATCTCCGGAGAAAGCCGCGGCGCCGCGAGCAATTGCTGGTAGATGAACCGCGCGTGGTCGATCGAGAAGAACAACCCGCCAAGCCCGCCCGTCTTCATGACCTCGACGTCGATGCCTTCCGGAAGCACGGTGACTTCGCCGCCGCCAACGAGTCGCTCGTCGCGCGCCTGCGCCAACAGCGCCTCGCCGATCGATAAGAGAACGATCATGACAGCAACGCCAAGGCTGTAGCCAAGCAGCAAGAACACCGACCGCCACGGTCGCAGGACCAAGTTGCGGAGCGCGAGCAGCTCGATCATGGCGTATCCTGCCGGTGGTCGTCGACGATGACGCCGTCACGCATGTGAACGACGCGCCGCGCCGCGCGCGCCAAGTCCTCGTCGTGCGTGACGACAATGATTGTCGTTCCGTCGCGATTCACCTGCGCGATGAGCTCGATCATCTCGGTGCCCGTTTTCGCGTCGAGCTCGCCCGTGGGTTCGTCGGCCACGAGCAGTTGCGGCTTGTTGGCCAGCGCCCGCGCGATCGCAACCCGCTGTTGTTCGCCGCCGGACAACTGCGCCGGACGATGGTCGCGACGCTCGCCGAGCCCGACGTACGCCAACAGCTCGCGCGCGCGGCGCACGCGTTGGTCGCGCGGCATCCGCGCCTCGGCCATCGGCAACTCGACGTTCTCGATCGCCGTGAGCGCCGGCATGAGATAGAATCGCTGAAACACGAAGCCAATGTGTCGCAAGCGAAACCGCGTCGCCTCGGCGTCGCTCATCTGATCGATTCGTGCGCCGTCGATCGTCACCGAGCCGGCCGTGGGACGGTCGATTCCACCGATCAGATTCAGCAGCGTCGACTTGCCGCATCCCGACGGACCGACGATCGCGACATAGTCGCCGCGCTCCACACTAACCGACACGCCTCGCACCGCGCGAACGAGCTCTTCACCCATGTGATACTCGCGGCGCAGGTCGGCCGCGATCAACAGCGCGTCGGCCTCGCTCAACCGACTGCCTCCTCGCGCAGCGTGATCGCGATCGGCAGTGAGGCGCCGCGCCACGACGGATAGATGCCGGCGAAGATTCCAGCAACGGTCAGCAATCCGAGCGCGCCCCACGCATCGCGTGGCTCGAAGAGGAAGAAGTCAATCGCGGCCGGCAGTCCGGGGAACGCCGCAAGAATGGAATTGAGATAGCGCGCCGTCCCGAGGCCGAGCACCAACCCGGCGAGCGCCCCGACGATCATGATCGCGACACCTTCGATGACGATTTGCAGAACGACGCGGCTCCGCGCCACGCCGATCGCCCGCATGACGACGATCTCCCCAAGCCGCTCGTTCACCGACACGGTGACGAGCGTGGTGACGAGGAGAAACCCGACTGCGAGGCTCACCGCGCCGAGTATGAACGCGAGCTGTCGAAAGTAGCTCAGACGCTCATCGACCTGTCGCATCGCTGTCTCGGTCGACACGGCGGTGACCGTGGGCAGCGCGGCTTGAATGTGGCGCAAGACCGTGTCCACGTTGGCGCCGTCGGCGGCTCGGATCATGAAGAGCGAGGCACGATCGCGAGATTGGGCGCCGCGCATCTGCTGGAGCGTCGCGATCGGTAGCGCAACGGCGCGTTGTTCGGCCGGCATATACAGGAAGTGCGCGCGACCAACGAGCACGAGCCTTCGGCGCCCGGTGAGGGATCGAAGCTGGGGATCATAGCCCGACGCCGCTGAGAGTGTGTCGCCGATCTTGGCGCCGGTGGCGCGCAGGAAGTCGTCGCTCGTCACGAGCTCGTTCGGCGCCGCGGGCGCCCGGCCCTGCGTGACCTCGAAGTCACCCTGGACCGCAGGCTCGACACCCAGCGCGGTGGCGGTGATGGTCCGCGCGCCGATCGTGACATGAAGCTGTCCGCCGAGCACGGGACTGATGGCCTTGATATCGGGAATCGTGCGCAGCACGCGGATCACGTTGCTCGCATCGGGGATCGTCGCGTCGGTGTCGAATGGCAGCGTTCCTTTGGGAGCGAGACGCAGCTGGAATCCTTTCGACAGCAACAGATTCCGCAGCGACACTCGCATGCCGGTCGACAGCATCACCATGTCGAGCAGCATTGCCGCTGATACCGCGACGCCGAGCATGGCGAGCAGTGTGCGGCTACGGTGTCGTGTAAGCGCTGCCCACGCGAGGTGAAAGAGCATTATTGCTGTTGAAGGTCGTTCATCGTGCGATCGATATCGCTCGCCGATCCTCATGGCGGCCGGTAAGCAGATCGAGCGCGGGCACACGCACCAATCGTTGCGCGGCGAGCAGACCGGCGGCGAGGCCCAGCACGAGCGACAGCGTCACCGCGAGCACGACGATGCCCGGCGTCACCAGCGCGAACGCCAATGGGGTGCGATATACGCCGCGATAGTGCCAGTTGATCACCTGCGCCGCGATCCAACCCAGCGCGACCCCGACGGCGCTCCCGACCACCGCGACGAGCGCGGCTTCCACCATCACCGAGCGTACGATCGAGCGCGCCGAGATGCCGAGAAGACGAAGCGCGGCCGCGTCACGTCGGCGCTCATCGACCTTGAGCAGCATGATGCAGAGGAGGAAAATCGCGCTGGCGACGATCGTGATGACGCCGATCGCGCGGTGAAAGCGACTCACCACCAGAAACGTTCGAGAGGTCTCGACGGCGATGTCGCGCGAGCGAAACGCCTGGAAGCCGAACGCGACGTCGTTGATCCGCCGAACTGCACTGTCCGTTGCGGCACCGCCACGCGTCGCCACGGCAAATCGATCGACGCGATCGCCGTATCCCGCGAGTGACTGCAATTCGTCCAGGTGCATGAACCCGCGATACTCGGCCCGCGCGACCTCGGACGGATCGGCGCGGCGCTGAACGATTGCACCGACGATCACCGTATCGCCGGCGCCGCCAGGCGCCATGGAAACGATGAGGCGGTCGCCGATTGTGATGTGCGCATCCGCGGCCAATCGCTCATCGATCGCGATGGTTCGCGGCGGGTGGCGGGCGGGAGCCGAGTCGATCGATTGGGCGAAGGCTGCGACGAGCAGCGCGGCGAGCATGTCTGGAAGCTAAACCCCGCTTGCCTCGTCACGTTACGAGAGCGCCTTCCGCGTTTGCTCCAGCGAATACGATGGCTCCTTGAACGCGGCGACTCCGCGCTTGATGACGAACACCGAGAGCACCAATTCGACTGCACCGGTGACAAGCGCGCCGATCCACATGTGTCCCGAGACCAATCGCCCGATGAGTGTCACGAGCAGTAGCGTTGCGGCGACCAGCGCAACGACCCCGGCGCCGAACGAGACGCCAAGCCACATCGCACCCTTGCCCGCGACCCGCACGCTTTCGGTGACCTCGAGCTTCGCCAACTGGACTTCGTCGCTGACGAGACGCTTGGAGTCGTCACTCAGCCTGTGAATGAGATCGGGAATGCCCGCGTCGGGATCCACTGGGAATCGACTCACCGCCATCGCGTCCTCCGAAGTGTTGTGCGTTGGCGTTCGAGGGCAAGGAGCGTTCCGGTTGGGACGAGAACGCCGAGCCCGCCGCGATGCTTGGCGTTAGCCGGTGATCCGGCCGGAATTCGCTTCGGCGCGTGTCGGAATCGGCGCCCCGTGCGGATCGATCGACGGCTCGCCGATTGCCGCCGCCATGCGGTCGATCAACTCGTCGGACGCCGCGTGCTCGAGTCGCTCCGCCTCGTCGTGCACCCGATCCCACGGGTAGCCGAGCGCGATGGTGAGATAGGCTTCGATGACCCGGTGGCGGCGAATCGTGCGTAGCGCCGCGCGTCGTCCGGA
>DASVYG010000435.1:0-17007 GCA_036392315.1 Gemmatimonadaceae bacterium | reverse complement strand
ATTCGGTGGACGTGTCGGTCGTGTCGCTGGCTCTTGCCGACGGCTCCGTGGCCGGCGATGCACGTGCTGAGTACGCGCAGTGCGCTTCGGTGGATCATCAGGAGCCCATCGTTTGGCACCGCTCCACGATCAGTTGGACGCAACAGCCTGTTGCGGTGGCGACACGGCACGATCATCTAGCCGCGTTGCGCGGTTTGCGCGACCTCCGCGAACTCCCTCTCTCGTTGATCTAAATGGTAGGTCGCAGCGAAAGCCGATTCGCACACATCCGTGATTGAAATTGTTACATGGGTCGGCGCAACGGCGACCCGAGTATGCTTCTTTGCTTGTTTATTAACGGCCGTTTAGTATCTATCAAGAGATGTCGCCCCGTCCGAGAACCGTCGAGGACGCCGAAATCGTCGCGGCCACCGCCCGCGCGGTCGGCCGCTTCGGTCCCATGCGCTTGACCCTCGCCGACGTCGCCCGCGAGGCAGGTCTCACCGCCGCGGCGCTGGTCCACCGGTTCGGGTCGAGACGCGGACTGCTGCTCGCATTCGTCGAGCAAGGCCCGTCGACGGTGGATGATTGTTTCGTCGCCGTTCGAGCGGCGCATGCGTCCCCACTCGCCGCCCTCGTCGCGGCGGCGACGGACATGGCCGAGCACGTGCGATCCGCCGACGAGCTCGCGAACTCAATCGCGTTCCTTCAGATCGATTTGAGCGACGCGGATTTCCGAAAGCCTGCCCTCGCCCTTTCGAAGCAGGTGCTCGCCGGCTACGAGGCGCTGATTCGGGACGCGATTGACGCCGGCGAGCTGCTCGAGTGCGACGTGCCACGGCTGGCACGCGCTGTCCAAGCTGTCACCGGCGGATCGCTGATCAACTGGGCGATTCACCGAGAGGGGCGTGTCGCACTGTTCGTGCGTCGCGATCTCGAAACACTGCTCGATCCGCTCAGGACACCGAAGCCGGTTGCCCGGTCGTCTCGGCGAGGACCTCGTCGTGCGCCGCGAGATCGCGGAGACGCGCGGCGCGGTCGATGAGATTTTGACTTGACTCGCCGCACACCGCGTTCTAGACTGGCCTGCAATTCAGTCCGGAGTTCGCTTGGACAGCGACAGTAGGAGACGCGCGGGAGTCGGCTAACGGTCTAGCGCTCGGAGATGGTACCCGAGCGCCGAGTCTCCCGCATCACACGAAGGGGTGTTGGGCGCGCGCGGCAACGCGTCCGACTGCGGGGGTACCGTGGCTCTTCCATTTGTCGGAAACGCCGCGCCGGCGCGCGGCAACCGACCTGTCGGGCGTGCGCGCCCACTGAGTCCTGTCAACGAGCTGTTGCAGACCGTCGCGTGGCTCGACGCCGACGCGGCGCTCGCCAAGCTCGACGCACGACGGTCCGGGTTGTTCGACGAGGACGTCGAGCGTCGCCGCGAGGAGTTCGGCCGGAACGAGGTCTCACACGAGAAACCGCCGGCGTGGTACACCCAGCTCTGGCACGCCTTCGCGAATCCGTTCAACCTGCTCGTTACCACACTCGCCGTCGTCTCTGGTGTCACGGGAGACGAAAAGGCGGTCGTCGTCATCGGGTTGATGGTGCTCCTGAGCACCGGCCTTCGCTTCGCACAGGAATCGCGATCGAACAAATCCGCCGAGGCGCTGCGAGCCCTCGTGCGCACGAGCACCGCGGTGGAGCGCGACGGAGACGAGTTTCCGCCCGACAGCACGCCCGCGACGCGACGGCGCGAGATCCCGATGGACGACCTCGTGCCCGGAGACATCATCTATCTCTCCGCGGGCGACATGGTACCGGCCGACGTGCGCGTTCTTGCGGCGAAAGATTTGTTCGTGAGTCAGTCGGCGCTCACCGGCGAGGCGTTACCGGTCGAGAAGGCCGACCGCGCCGAGGAGCCGTCGACGCCGCTCTCCCTCACGGATCTTCCGACGATCTGCTTCATGGGGACGAGTGTCGTCAGTGGTACGGCAACGGCGCTGGTGGTCGCCACCGGAAGCCGCACCGCAGTCGGCGCCATGGCCAAGGGACTCATCGGCCAGCGCGTGACGACGGCATTCGACGTCGGTGTGCACAAGGTGAGCTGGCTCTTCATCCGGTTCATCATCGTGATGGTGCCGATCGTGGTGCTCATCAACGGATTCACCAAACACAGTTGGCTCGAGGCGCTGTTGTTCGGGCTTGCCGTGGCCATCGGTCTCACTCCCGAGATGCTGCCGATGATCGTCACGACGAACCTCGCCAAGGGCGCGGTGACGATGGCACGACGGAAGACGATCGTGAAGCGGTTGAACGCGATTCAGAACTTCGGCGCGATGGACGTGCTGTGCACGGACAAAACCGGCACGCTCACCCAGGACAAGATCGTCCTCGAACGGCACATCAACGTGGTCGGCGAAGAAGAAGATTGGGTGCTGTCGCTCGCCTACATCAACAGCTTCTACCAAACGGGATTGAAGAATTTGCTCGACGTCGCCGTGCTGGAACATGGCGAGCTGAAGGCGGAGCTGAAGATCGATCGGGCATATTCGAAGGTCGACGAGATTCCATTCGACTTCACGCGCCGTCGCATGTCGGTGGTGGTCGATCAGGATCACGACCACCATCAGCTCATCTGCAAGGGTGCCGTTGAGGAAATCCTCTCGGTATGCGACTGGGTGCGCGACGAGGAGCTCATCACCGAGCTGACGCCCGAGCGCATCGCCGACGCCAAGGAGCTCGTCGCGGAGTTGAACGAGGACGGCTTTCGCGTCGTGGCCGTCGCCTATCGAAACTTCGACAAGGGACACGGCCCGTACAGTGTCGCCGACGAGTCGGACCTCGTGCTCACTGGGTTCATCGGCTTTCTCGATCCGCCCAAGGAGACCGCCGCGCCGGCGCTCAAGGCGCTCGCCCAGCATGGCCTCAGGGTCAAGATTCTCACCGGCGACAACGATCTCGTCGCGCGCAAAGTCTGCCACGATGTCGGGCTCGAGGTCGACCACATCGTCTTGGGGAGTGAGCTTGCTGGACTCGACGACGCGGCGGTCGGCGACCTCGCCGATCGAGGCATCGTGTTCGCCAAGCTCACGCCGGACGACAAGGTGCGCATCGTGCGCGCGCTCCGGGCGCGGGGCCACACCGTGGGCTTCATGGGCGACGGCATCAACGACGCCGGCGCCTTGCGCGAGGCGGACGTCGGCATCTCGGTGGATTCGGCGGTCGATATCGCCAAAGAGTCGGCGGACATCATTCTCCTCGAGAAAAGTCTCATGGTGCTCGAGGAAGGCGTGATCGAGGGGCGAAAGACTTTCGGCAACACGATCAAGTACATCAAGATGACCGCGAGCTCGAACTTCGGGAACGTGTTCAGCGTCCTCGCGGCGAGTGCGTTTCTCCCGTTCCTGCCGATGTTGCCGATCCAACTGCTCACGGTGAATCTGCTCTACGATCTGTCGCAGACGTCGATTCCCTGGGACGACATGGATCCGGACTATCTCACCGTGCCGCGACAGTGGCGCGCTGACGACATCGGGCGGTTCATGATCTTCATCGGCCCGATCAGCTCGATCTTCGATATCTGTACGTTCGCACTGATGTGGTACGTCTTCGGCGCGAACACGCCGGCCCACCAGGCGCTCTTTCAGTCCGGTTGGTTCATCGAGTCGCTGCTGACGCAGACGCTCATCGTCCACATGATTCGGACGGCGAAAGTACCGTTCATTCAGAGCCGGGCTGCATGGCCGGTATTGATCCTGACGTCGGTGATCATGATCTGCGGCATGATCCTACCCTTCTCGGGTCTCGGCTCCAAGCTGGGATTGGAGTCGCTTCCCGCGGCCTACTTTGCATGGTTGGGAACGATTCTGCTGTGCTATTCCGCACTCACACAGGTCGTGAAAGGCTGGTACATTCGAAAATTCCGCACATGGCTGTAATCGCGCGCGCAGGAGACACGCTGCTCCGTACGTTCAGACGACCGGAAGTGCCTGCTCCGTCGTCTCGTCGAGGAGCTCGTCGTGCGCTACGAGATCGCGGAGACGCACGGCGCGACCGATGAGATAGGGTACCGTCGTCACGACGACGTTGGGCCGGAACAGGAACGCGGTTCGGATGAACAGCGCCGTCTTGTTGTGCAGGAGATGTCCCCACCAGCTGCGCGGCACGATTTCGGGAACCACCACCGTCACCAGATCCGCCTCGCCGCGCTCGATCACGCCGTTCACATAATCGACCAGCGGGCGTAACACCGATCGGAATGGCGACGGGATGATCGTGAGGTCGACGCCGATGTCCCACTCCTCCCATTTTCGCCGCAGCGCGTCGGATGCGTCGCCGTCCACCTCGATGTAGACGGCCCGCACATCCTCCGAGATCGTCGTCGCGTAGACGAGCGCGCCCGCCGCGGGCTTGGTGATGCCGTTCACCGGCACGACGACGGTGTGATGGAGGAACATCAACGGTGCTTGCCCGTTGTACGCGACCTCGTGCGCGAAGTGCTCGTAATGACGATGGATGCGGCGGAGCAAGACGATGATCAGCGGAATGATCACCACGACGATCCACGCGCCATGCACGAACTTGGTCGCCATCTGCACGATCGAAACGATCGCCGTCGCGAGCGCTCCGAGTCCGTTGAGTGTCGCACGGCGGCGCCACCCAGGCTCTTTGCTCCGAACCCAGTGCATGACCATTCCGGCCTGCGAGAGCGTGAAGCAGACGAACACGCCGATCGCATACAGCGGGATCAATGCGCTCGTATCGCCATGAAAGAGCCAGATCAGCAACGCCGCGAGGACGGCAAGCGAGATGATGCCGTTCGAGAATGCGAGACGGTCGCCGCGCGCGGCGAATTGGCGCGGCATGTAGCCGTCGCGGGCGAGAATGCTTCCGAGCCGTGGAAAATCGGCGAAGGCAGTATTGGCGGCGAGCACCAACACCGCGAACGTCGCGTACTGCAGCCCGAAGTACAGCACGCCGCCGCCGAACACTCGCCGGCCGAGTTGCGAAAGCACAGTCTCCGTCAGCGACGGCATGATGCCGAAGTGGCGCGTGAGGTAGCTCGTGCCAAGGAAGAAGGTGGCGAGGATCGCCGCCATCCAGCTGAGCGTGATCGCGGCGTTCCTCGACGACGGCTTCTTGAACGCACCCACGCCGTTCGAGATCGCCTCCGTTCCCGTCATCGCGACGCAGCCCTCCGCGAACGCGCGCAAAATGAGAAAGGTGAATGCGAATCCAAGCGGTGAAGCGTGCGATGCAGGCCGCGTCGTCGCGATGGGCGCGGAGGTTTCGGTGAAGGCATGGTAGACGCCCGTCCCAATCACGGCCAGCATCATGGCAATGAAGAGGTACGTCGGCACGCTGAACGCCATTCCCGACTCGCGGACGCCGCGGAGGTTCACGACCATCAACACGAACACCGCCGCAATGCACATCGCGACCGTGTGCGGCGCGAGCTTGGGATACGCCGACGTGATCGCGGCGATGCCGCTCGAGATGGACACCGACACGGTGAGGATGTAGTCGGTGAGCAGCGCCGCCGCGGCGATCAGCCCGGGCATCATCCCCAGGTTATCCTTTGCGACCGTGTATGACCCGCCGCCTCCGGGATAAGCGAAGATGGTCTGCCGATACGAGAGCGCGACCAGCACGAGCAGGCCGACAATGACCGCCGAGATCGGCACGACGTACGACAGCGCCGCCGTCCCAAGGACGGCGAGCACGATCAAGGTCTGTTCGGTAGCGTAGGCGACCGACGAGATGGCGTCGGACGAGAGGACAGCGAGCGCGGTTTTCTTGTTCAACCGCTCGTGCTCCAAGCGGTCAGATGGAAGCGGGCGTCCAAAAAAGACGCGCTTCAGTCGAGTCAATGGGGTTGGCATATCCTGGCGTGGGACGACAACCATTGTCGTTACGCCGCGGCGCATTAATTCGGCGTAAAGAAACGCCGCCAATGCATAAAGATCTCGTTAAGATGGGCGCGCGAGATCCAGTTACCGCGCGAGGCGGATCTCGGTCACACGCCCGGCAGCCCCGTTTTCACGCTCGGCCACCGATCCGCCCTGCGCATCGATCAAGCGGCGCCCAAGCGCCGTGCCGAGCGCATCGGGAGGGCCGTCACCGTGCTGCGCCGCGAACACGACCTCGCGGCCGGCGACGTCCGCGGTGATGTGGATCTCTCCGCCGGATGGGGTTCGACGAAGGCAGTCGTGCAGCAACAGCTCGAGGGCCAATTGCAGCCGTCCCCGGTCGCCGAGGATCGATTGGAGCGCGGGGGCAACCTCCGCGGTGACGCGAACCTCACGCTGTTGTCCCTCCGCGACGAGCGCCGGCAAGACACCTGCGACGAGATCCGCCGGACGTACCCGGTCGCGACGCATGACGAGCGCGCCGCGATCGAGATCGGCGATCTCCTCCAGGCGTTGGAACGCGTCGCCCGCCTGCTCGGCGGCCGCGCGCGCGGAGCCGAGCATCTCCTCTTGGTTCTCGTTCAAATCGCCGAAGTGATTTTCGAGCAGGATGTGAAGGGGCAAGCGGATCTCGTCGAGCCGTTGCAGTGCGTCGCGCGACGCCACGGCGAGCAGCTCCGCATACGCACGTTGGCGGTCACGCAACACGTTCTGCTCGGCCTCCCGCGCAGCCTCGGCTTTGCCGACAGCGGTCGACAAATCATGGACCGCCCCTTCGATGGCCTCGAGCTCGTCGGGCGATTGCGCGGGCGACGCGCTGGACGATCGCTGCGCACTACTCGTCGTTGCGAGGCGCTCGACGCGGCGTGCGACGTAGCGGGCGTTATTCCAGGCGATGATGAGCGACGCGATCGTGGCGACGGCGGCAATGGCCACGAGCCATTGGGGCGCCGCGTGCGCGTACTGTCCCCAGTAGGCAAGTGCCGCGACGGTAAAGACGCCGAGCACCGCGGGGAGGAGCGCCAGGTACATCCGTTGACTGATTCGCATCCGATTATCTCGCGCCGCCGGTCGCGCGCGGCTCGGAGAGCCCGACCACCAACACGTCGAGTCCCACCGTATTGTTCATCAACTGGTCGACGACGGATTTTCTGAACAGGTGGGAGAAGCCGGAACGACTGCTCTGTCCGACGATGGCGAGCGTCACGCCTTTTTCGACGGCGAACTTGCATATCGTCGCGGCGACGTCCGAGCCGGTGAGCTTGACCACCTCGGCGCCCATGGTCTGCGCCATCTGAAAATTGTCGACGAGCTTGCGCTGCACGGTCGCGTCGATCTTGTCCGCCGTCTCGTCGGGCGTCTGCACATACACGCAATACCAGTCGGAGTTGAGACGGCCGGCGATGCGGCTCGCTTTGCGGAGCAGCATCGCGGTGTATGGCGGATCGCTCGACATGGCGACCAGGATGCGGTCGACGGTTCGGCGCCCGGGCGCGGGGCTGCCGCCAGTCTCCTCGCGCCGAACGATCTCCTCTCGCACGCGGTCGACCGAGCTCGCCACCTCGCGAAGCGCGAGCTCGCGCAGCGTCGTGAGATTTTCTGGCGTGAAGAAGTTCGCCAACGCGGACTGTATTTTCTCGGGCGCGTAGATCTTCCCTTCTTCCAATCGCTGGCGAAGATCCTCCGCCGAGATGTCGAGATTGATGACTTGATCGGCCGATCCGACCACCCAGTCCGGCACGGTTTCGCGCACGGTGACGCCGAGCGTGCGTTGAATGACGTCGTTGAGCGACTCGAGGTGTTGGACGTTGACGGCGGTGATGACATTGATGCCTTCGTCGAGAAGCGCCATTACATCTTCCCAGCGCTTGCGGCGTTTGGAGCCGGGCACGTTGGTGTGCGCGAATTCGTCGACGATCACGACCTGCGGCCGGCGCGTCGCGATGGCGTCGACGTCCATTTCATCGAGCGTCACGCCGCGGTACTCGATCTTCTTGCGCGGAACGACCTCGAGGTCGCCGATTTGCGCCTCGGTCTCGGCGCGCTGGTGTGTCTCGATGAACCCCACGACGACATCGATGCCGCGCCGGCGCAGGTCGTGAGCCTCGTTGAGCATCCGGTACGACTTTCCGGTGCCGGCGGCGGAGCCGATGTAGACCTTGAGCTTTCCACGCTCGCGCTGCTGGACGAGCGTGAGAAATTCGGTTTGGCCGGTGTTGAGCGGCCGTGGCGCTTGGCGTCGGTCGACGTTGCCGGATTCGGCGGAAATCGTGTCGCTCACACGATCGCGGCGCTCAGAACGTGAGCGCGATGGACGTGACAATCACTGGATCAGTGGTCGCCAAGCCGCGGCGCGACCGATCGGGAAACAGCGGATCGCGAGCACTGAGCGTGCGGAATTCGATTCGCCACAGGAGTCGAGCCGCAAGCGCGACGTCCGCGTTGAGCGAGCCTCCCGATGCGCGTACTCCGTACGGGTGCCCCGTGATGACAATGACTTGCTCGGGATCGGAATAGTATTCGATGCGGCCCGCCGCGGCCACGCGCGGGCTCAGTTGATAGCGTGCGAGGAGTGCGGCTCCGCGCCACCAGGACGATCCACCGCCCTGCCGCTGCTGTGATCCGAGGTCGAATGTTGCACGAAGTTGCACGTCGGCGCTGGGCTTCAGTTGCACGACGCCTTCCTGCCAGACCCTCAGGCGCGATGGGAGGCTGTCCGGTTGTTCGTTGCCGACGAACGCATCGTATGCCATGGCTATTGCGTCCCGAGGCGTGAAGTCGAGTCGCGCTCCAAGGGCCTTGTCGCTGTTGGTCTCCGAGATATTCTGCCACCCGTTGATGACGTGAAGTTGCGCCACCAGTGTCCGAGTCGCCTGCCACGTCGCCTTGACGCCGGCTTCGTAATATGGCGAGTTCTCCGCGATCAGCGATCGCGTGTACGTCCAGTTATCGCGCGAGATCCAGTTCTCGCTTCCGAAGGGAGAGAAGAAGACGCCGGCGTCGACCCACAGCGTCGGCGCGACTTGATACCCGGCGGTCGCCTCTTGGATGAATCGGCTCACATCCGGACCGCTCAGCGTTCCAAGGCGAGGCTCGCCCGCGTAATTTGCCTGGACCGACGTGCCGAATTGTGCCGCGAACCGACCTCTCAGCCGCGGACCGGACAGTGTCGCGTCGACGAACGCGAGGTTCACGTTGAACTCGTTGTGCCGCGCCGCCTGCGTCGTGAGTGCGCGATCCATCGTCGGCGGCCGCCGAAAGTCATAGGCGTAATAACCGTCCACGAAGCCGCCGAACGAGATCTTTACCGCCGAATCTGCGACTGATGCTTGCGCGTGCGTCGCGAGCGGCATCAGGTACAGCGCGAGCGCCGCCGCTTTCACCTTCATGGATGCTGCCGGGAAAACGCGCTGTCGAGCGCGATGTTGAGCAGGAGAACGTTCACGCGCGGTTCCCCAAAGAAGCCGAACTGTCTGCCCTCGACACGCCGCGCAACGAACACGCGCAATGTCGACGAGTCGATGCCGCGCGTCCGAGCGACCCGGGACACCTGAAGAAAGGCGTTCGCCGGCGAGATGTGCGGATCGAGACCCGACGCCGACGATGTCACCATGTCGGCCGGAATCGCGCCCTTTGTTGCTCCGTCGTTCTTGACAGCGTTGTCGACCGCCTGCGCGATCAGCGTGTCCGCCAACTTGAGATCCGTCGGGCCCTTGTTCGTGCCAGACGATGCGGTCGCGTCGTATCCGTTGCCGGCGGCTGACGGACGCGAATGGAAGTACTCGGGGCGCGTGAACGGCTGACCGATCAACTCGCTGCCGACCACGCGCCCGTTGACGGTCACGAGCGATCCATTTGCCTGCCGCGAGAAGAGTAGCTGCGCCAAGCCCGTGACGACTCCGGGATAGAGCACGCCGGTGATGACACACAGCACGAGCGTCATGACGATGGCGGGACGGAATTGTTTGCGAAGCATGGTCATGATGCCAAATGGGTGACGACGAGCAGCAGGTCGATCAGCTTAATGCCGACGAACGGCACGATGAGACCACCGAAGCCATACACGAATAGATTGCGGCGTAGAATGACCGCCGCCGGCGCCGGGCGATACGTCACGCCGCGCAACGCCAGCGGGATCAATGCGACGATGATCAACGCATTGAAGATCACGCTGGCCAGGATCGCCGACTGCGGCGAATGCAGCCGCATGATGTTGAGCGCTTGAAGCGCCGGATACGCGACGACGAACATCGCCGGGATGATGGCGAAGTACTTGGCGACGTCGTTGGCGATCGAGAACGTCGTCAGCGCACCGCGCGTCATCAGCAGCTGTTTCCCGATCTCCACGACCTCGATCAGCTTGGTCGGATTGGAGTCGAGATCGATCATGTTGCCGGCTTCCTTCGCCGCCTGCGTGCCGGTGTTCATCGCCACGCCAACGTCCGCCTGCGCAAGCGCCGGCGCGTCGTTCGTGCCGTCGCCAGTCATCGCGACGAGCTTGCCGCCCTGCTGTTCGCGCCGGATGAGCGCCATTTTGTCTTCCGGCTTCGCTTCGGCGAGAAAATCATCGACGCCGGCTTCTTGCGCGATTGCTGCCGCCGTGAGCGGATTATCGCCGGTGATCATGACGGTGCGAATGCCCATCGCGCGCAACCGATCGAAGCGCTCGCGGATCCCGCCCTTCACGATGTCCTTGAGATACACGACGCCCAACACGCGCGCGCGGCGTCCGTTGCCAATCGGCTTCTCAGCGACGACAAGTGGCGTACCACCCTCCATCGCGACGCGCTGGATCGTCGTCTCGAGATCGGCCGGCGTCGCGCCGCCCTGTTGGCGGACCCAGGCAAGCACGGCGTCGCCTGCGCCTTTGCGGACTTCGTAGTCGCCCGCGTTCACGCCGCTCATGCGGGTGCTGGCGCTGAAGGGAATGAATTCCATGTCGCGCTGGCCGCCGTGCTCGCCGCCCACCTCACGCCCGCGCAGACCGAACTTGGTCTTGGCGAGGACGACGATGCTGCGCCCTTCCGGCGTCTCGTCGGCGAGCGACGCGAGCTGCGCGCGGTCGGCGAGCAGTTCCGCGGTCACGTCCGCGACCGGCAGGAACTCCGATGCTTGCCGATTGCCGAGCGTGATCGTGCCGGTCTTGTCGAGCAGGAGCGTGTTCACATCGCCCGCCGCTTCGACCGCACGGCCGCTCATCGCAATCACATTCTGCTGAATCATACGATCCATACCGGCGATGCCGATCGCGGAGAGCAGCCCGCCGATCGTCGTCGGAATGAGACAGACGAGCAATGCGATCAGAATCGGGATCGTCGTTGCGGCCCCACTGTACACGGCGAACGGTTGCAGCGTCGCCACGGCGAACAGGAACACCACGGTGAGTCCCGAGAGCAGGATCGTGAGAGCAATCTCGTTGGGCGTCTTCTGCCGCGACGCGCCCTCGACGAGCGCGATCATTCGATCGAGGAACGTCTCGCCCGGATTCGCGGTGACACGAATGACGATGTAGTCGGACAGCACTTTGGTCCCGCCGGTGACTGCAGACCGGTCTCCGCCGCTCTCGCGAATCACGGGGGCACTCTCGCCGGTGATCGCGCTTTCGTCGACCGACGCGACGCCGTCGATGACCTCGCCGTCACCGGGAATGATGTCGCCGGGAAGGCACAACACGACGTCACCGCGGCGAAGGTCTTGCGCGTTCACCTCGTCATACCTCGAACGGTCGACGCGCCCATTTCCGCCGGCATTGGCCAACAACCGTTTGGCCGTCGTCAACGTTCGCGATTTGCGCAGCGTGTCGGCCTGCGCCTTGCCCCGGCCCTCCGCCATCGCCTCGGCGAAGTTGGCAAAGATCACGGTGAACCAGAGCCAGAGCGCGAGCTGAAGGGTGAATCCCCACTCGGGTCGGCCCTGTAGCACGTCGCGTAGGAATACGACGGTCGTGTAGACGGAGCCGATCAGCACGACGAACATGACCGGGTTCCGCACCATATGACGCGGCGCGAGTTTGACGATTGCATCGCGCAGCGCGCGTCGCACGATCGGCGGGTCGAACAACGGCCGGTGGCGCGATGCCTGTTGGCGCTGCGCGGCCTCGTGCGCCGTCGCCCGTGCCGCGGCCGGCTGCGGAGTGAATGTCGGAGCGGTCATGGTCAGTACAGTTTCCCTGCGCCCATCAGCAGATGCTCGACGATCGGGCCAAGCGCAAGCGCGGGGAAAAAGGTGAGTGCGCTGACGATCAGCACGACGGAAATGAGGAGAACGACGAAAAGCGGCGTCGTGACGGGGAACGTGCCGACCGACTCGGGCGCGATCTTCTTCTCGGCGAGGAAGCCGGCGAGCGCGAGCATCGGCACCATCATGGCGAAGCGGCCGATGAGCGTGTTCAAGCCGAGCATCGTGTTGTAGTAGTACGTCGTGCCCGTGAGCCCAGCGAACGCGCTGCCGTTGTTCGCGGCCGTCGACGAGAAGGCATACAAGATCTCCGACAGTCCGTGCGGGCCAGCGTTGTTGAGGCCTTTCAGGCCGGCGGGCAACACCGCCGATACCGCCGTCATCGTGAGAATCGCGGCGGGAAAAATCAGGACGTAGAGCATCGCCATTTGGATCTCGCGCGCCTGAATCTTCTTGCCGAGGTACTCCGGCGTCCGTCCCACCATGAGCCCGGCAATGAAGACCGTGAGCACGATCATGACCAACATGCCGTAGAGGCCGGCCCCCACGCCGCCGAACACCACTTCGCCGAGCTGGATGTTCACCATCGGCACGAGCCCGCCGATCGGCGTGAAGGAGTCGTGCATCGAGTTGACCGCGCCGCACGACGCATCGGTCGTGACAGTCGCATAGAGCGCGGAATTCGCGATGCCGAAGCGCACCTCCTTGCCCTCCATGTTGCCGCCGGGATTCGTCGCCGAGCTCGCGACGTCGATGCCTCGCGCCGCGTGAATCGGGTTCCCACGTGCCTCGGCCCAATAGGCGGTGGTCACGCCGCCGAGGAACAAGACGAACATCGCCGCCCACACAGCCCACCCATGCTTCTGACTCTTCACCATCCGGCCAAGCAGGTACGTCAGCGCCGACGGGATCATGAAGATCGTGAACATCGACCAAAAGTTCGTCCACGGCGTCGGGTTCTCGAACGGATGTGCCGCGTTGGCGTTGAAGAATCCGCCCCCGTTGGTGCCCAGTTGCTTGATGATTTCCTGACTGGCAACGGGACCCATCGCGATCGTCTGCTTGGCGCCCTCGAGCGTCATGACGTCGAGATACGGTTTGAAGTTCTGGATCATTCCCTGCTGCACGAACAGCAGCGACAGCACGAGACACATCGGAAGGAAGACGTAGAGCGTCCCGCGGGTCAGGTCGACCCAGAAGTTGCCGATCCGCCCGGCAGACTTGCGCGCGATGCCGCGCACGAACGCCACCGCGACGGCGACGCCTACCGCCGCCGACGCGAAGTTGTGAAACGCAAGCTGCGTCATCTGCGAGAAGTACGACATCACGGACTCGCCGACGTACGACTGCCAGTTCGTGTTCGTCGTGAACGACGCAGAGGTCTCGAACGCTTGGCGGTCGGGAACGGCGGCCAAGTGCTGCGGGTTGAGCGGCAGCACCGCTTGCAGACGCAGGACGAGGTAGGTCAGCAGCATCGATGCGGCGCTGAAGAGCAGCATGCCGCCGGCATAGCGCGTCCAGTGCTGATCTTCGGTTGGGTCGACCCCCGAGACGCGGTAGATCACGCGTTCCACGGGCCCGAGCCACGTCAGCGAGCCGTCGTACACGCGCACGAGATAGATCCCGAGCGGCTTGGCGACGAGCAGCACGCAGACGCAGTAGATGAGGATTTGAAGCCAACCGTTGAGCGTCATAGGGTCCGTCTCAGAACTTTTCCGGACGGAGGAGTGTGTAGACGAGATAGACGAGGATGACCAGGGCCAGCGAGCCAGCGATCAGACTTTCTGCATTCATGGACTCTCTCCGCTGCCTTTCTCTCCGTTCGACGGAGCCCGACCGAGCTTCTCGCAGCCCGCGACGTACGCGACCATTAGGCCGAAGAACGCCAGCGTGACGAGCACGTAGATGAGATCAATCACGACGAACTTCTCCGTTCTGCACGAAGGGCCGACTCGCTGGCCGGAAAGACCGCATCGACGAGCGCCAATGGTGCGAACCATACGTCGCGTCGCGTAAAGATCGCGGCAACGAGGATGGCCCCGCTCATAAAGAGATCGTGAAAGCCACAGGCGCCGACGGCGTAAGAATATCGTCACGGATCTCGATGGCGGTCCGGCGAACTCCATCTACGCGTGAGGGATTCCGCTACATCGCCGACCTTCACGATTTCTTTATGGTCGGCGCATCAACTCTTCATGCGGGGCTTATGCGGTTTCGGGTATGATCGACTCATCCCGCAGACCGGAGCAGCTACCGTGTCAAGCCAACCGCAAGCCCAATCGGTGTCGCGCAGCGCCGTGCACCACGCCGTTCAGCTGCTCGACGGCCTGCCGCCGGAATCTGCGTGTGCGCTCGAATCTTGGGTCGACGCGTTGGCTGAACTGCCGCTCGACTATTGGATCGCCGTGGGACGTGCGTGCCCGCGTGACCTTCACAGTCGCCAACAGCGTGCGGCGGCGCGTGCGCTCCTCGAAGCCATTATTGCCCATCGCCAGATCGAGGTCACAGCCTGGCTCATCGGCGACATGGTTCAAACGGCGGCCTACGCCGCCACGACTGCGGCGTCTCGTGCACGCCGGTCCGAGCGACGCGACTTCGCGGCAGCGCGGTCGGCCGCGGACTGGGCGGCATTGGCGATTGCGGCACAGGCGTGGCTTCCGCGCGTCGATCGCGATGCGCTCTGCGCGCCGTTCGACACGGTAATCGGGGACGGCGCGCTACGGCTTGTTTGAGGATTCGTTAAAGCCGCCGCCGAGCGCCTCGATCGGCGCGTCGGGCTCGAGTTGGTCCGCCGACATTGCCGGCACGCGAAGACTGAAGACACTCCCGCCCCCGAGACGGTCCGCGACGGATACGCTGCCGCCCTGCGCTTCGGCGATGCCGCGCGCAATCGACAGCCCCAGTCCAACGCCACCCACGTCGGGCTCCGTCGTCAGCCGTCGATAGAACGGCTCGAAGATTCGATCGCGTTCGCCGGCGGGCACGCCTGGACCGCGGTCGGCGACCGAGAACGTGAGCCACGGACCTTCGCGCTGCACTGACAGCTCGATCGCGGCGGACGGCGGCGAATACTTCGCCGCGTTCTCGATCAGATTCACCAGAGCGCGCAGCGTCTGCGCGAAGTCGAAGCGGCCGAACAACAGCGGCTCGTCGCTGCTCACGTTGATGCGCAGCTCTCGGCCCCGAAGGCGTCCCGCCACTTGCTGGGCCGCGGCACCCAGCAAGTCCTCGGCCTCGTTCGCCTGCACGTCCCTCACGGCCGACCCGACGGCGATACGAGACAAGTCGAGCATCTGCGCGACGAATGTGTTCAAGCGGTCGGCCTCCTCCTCGATGACTTCGGCGCGATCGTCGCCGCTCTGCGCGATCTCGTGCGCCAACCCTTTGATCGTCGTGAGAGGCGTGCGCAAGTCGTGCGAGACCGACGCGAGCACGGCATCCTTCACGCGGTGCGCCTCCTGGAGCGCCGCCGCGCGCTCCGCTTCTGCAACGAGGCGCACGCGCTCGACGCCGAGCGCGGCGTAGTAGGCGAGCGCGTCGAGCACCCGCACCTGCGCGGACGTGAGCGACAAGCCGCCGGCGTTCGCGATGCGCAGCACGCCGACCGTCGATTCTCGGACCTGCAACGGGCGAACGAATGCGCGCATCCGTTGCGCGGGGTCGGCGAGATCCGCGAGCGCGTTCGTGGGGACGTCGAGGCTCGTCGTGCCGTCGACCCGCTCGAGCGCGCTCTTTCCTTCGGTAGCAACCCAGTTCACCAAGCGGTCGTCGAGCGGCGAGTGATCGGCGGCGCTCCCTGATTGACTCGCCAATCGCACCTTGCCCGTGGCAGCGTCGGTCATGTAGACGGCACATCCGTCGAGACGCAGCGACGCATGAATCATGGACACGATTGCTGTAAGCGCATCTTCGGCGCGCGCGACGTTGAGCGTCTCCGCACCCAACGCCGCGAGCCGGTCGATCTCCGCCGCGCGCTGTCGCGCCGCGTCCGCCTCGGCCTGGGCGCGATACAAGAGCTGCGCCGCGAGCACACTCGTCCCCAAGAACGCGACGAGCACCAGCCAGTTGAGCGGGTCCTGGATGGTCAACGTGCCGAACGGAGGTAGAAAGAACAAATCGAAGCAGAGAAACGACGTCGCGGCGAGCGCCATGCCCAACGGCCTGCCGCCGCGTGCGCTGCCGCCCTGAACGAGCAGCAGGTACGCGAGCGTCACGTGAGCCGCGTTGAGGCGCGGACGAATGGCGACCATCGCCGCCGTGACGGCGACCAACACGGCGAACCACGCGACCCACTCTCGCCGGCGCACGCCTCGCCGGGGCGAAGCCGCGCGATCGTCGCTCACGGCTCGTTCTCGAACCGGTACCCGACGCCCGGCTCCGTGACGATGAGCCGCGGCCGCACCGGATCCGCCTCGATCTTTCGTCGTAGGCTTCGAATGTGAACGCGAAGGTACTGTTGCATGTCGCCCGAGGAATTCCCCCACACCGCGCGAAAGAGCTGCTGATGCGTGAGCGTGCGGCCGGCATGCTTGAGCAACGTTCGCAGCAGCTCCCACTCGGTCTTGGTGAGGTGTACCACCACGTCGTTCTTCTTGAGCGACGGCTTGACCGGATCGATCGCGAGGCCATCGATCGTGATGATCTGCGTGCCGCTCAACGCGGGCGCGAGTCGCGATCGACGCAGCTGCGCGCGCACCCGCGCCTGCAGCTCGCCGGGACTGAACGGCTTCGTGATGTAGTCGTCGGCGCCGGCATCGAGCAGCGCGACCTTTTCCTGATCCGAGTGCCGAGCGGACAGCACGATGATCGGGGCCGACGACCAAGCGCGAATCTCACGACACACGTCGATGCCTGTCGTGTCGGGCAGCCCCAAGTCGAGCACGATCAGCGCTGGCCGTTCGGCCGCCGCAAGGTCGATCGCATCGCGTCCCGTTGCCGCCTCGATGACCCG
>DASVYG010000434.1:0-2531 GCA_036392315.1 Gemmatimonadaceae bacterium | reverse complement strand
TCATTCGCCCGCGCATGTTCATTCGGCGCGTAATCGACTCGACGTGGGAGCCGTTGATCCCGACCCCGCCATTCCCCGAGTATCCGTCGGCGCACTCGACGCAGTCGGCCGCCGCCGCGACGGTGCTGAGTGCCATGATCGGCGACTCCGTCGCGTTCGAGGACAGCACGGACATCTCGATCGGGAACGGCGTGCGACACTTCGGCTCCTTCCGCGCCGCCGCGCACGAGGCCGGCATCTCGCGAATCTACGGCGGCATTCATTTTCAGTACGGCAACCTCGGCGGTCGCGCGCTGGGTGAGTGCGTCGGCGGCAAAGTGGTCCAGCGGATGAAAGTGGCCGCAAGGTGAACTGCCGCTCGTCGATCGCAATCGCTCTCGCCGCCGCGGCGCCGCTTGCATGCAAGTCGTCGCCAAAGCCGACACCGGCGTGGCATCAGGAGGCCGGCTATCGCTGGCGCGAGCTCGACGTTCCCACCAGCGGAACGCCCGGCTTCACGAAGATGGATCCTGCCAAGACCGGTATTCGCTTTCAGAACTTCGTGAGCGACTCGGTGCTTCTCGGCAATCGGATTCTTGGCCAAGGCGCCGGCACCTGTCTCGGCGACGTCGATGGAGACGGGCGCGTCGACGTATTCCTCGCGCGCACGGAGGGCAGCAACAAACTCTATCGCAACCTTGGTGATTGGCGGTTCGAGGACATCACCGAGAGCGCTGGCGTCGGCGCACCCGATCGTTTCTCCACCGGCTGCGCGTTCGCCGACGTGGATGGCGATGGAGATCTCGATCTCATCCTGCTCGCCACCAAAGGACCGAACGCGATCTTCCTGAACGATGGTCACGGGCATTTCACCGAGCATCGCGATCTCGGGCTCGACCCAACAGGGAAGGGCGGCACGACCGTCACGATGTCGGATGTGGACGGAAGCGGGCGGCTCGCGCTCTACGTCGCGAACTACAAGCCGTACAGCGTTCTCGACTCGATTCCGCCGCAACAGCGCGCTTTCAATCAGATGGTGCGTCAGGTCGGTCCGAACAAGTACGAGGTCGCCCCGGAGTTTCGGCACGATTACAAACTCGTCATGCGCCCCGACATGGGCGGTCTTCGCATCACCGAGCGCGGCGCGACCGATGACTTCTATGTGAACGACGGCCACGGTCATTTCTCGCGCGTCCCGTTTACGTCGCCCACCTTTCGCGATGCGCACGGGCAGCCGCTTGCCGAGGAACCGGAATCGTTCGCGCTGGGCGCCAAGCTCGTCGACTTGAATGGCGACGGCGCGCCCGACCTATATGTCACCAACGACTTCGAGGATGTCGACCAGCTCTGGTTCAACGACGGTCACGGACATTTCCGTCTCGCCGACTGGACTGCGCAGCGACAGGTCAGCAATTCGGCGATGGGAGTCGACGTCGCGGACGTGAACGGGGATGGTCTTCCCGATCTTTTCGTCGACGACATGCTGAGCAACGATCCGCGCCGAGCCAAGATGGAGATCCCGACGCACACGGCGCTGCCAAAGCATCCGGGCGAGGCCGAGAACGAAACCGAGCTTCAGCAGCAGCGGAACACGCTGTTCATCAACCGTGGCGACGGAACGTTCGCCGAAGTTGGAATGTTCGCCGGCGTTCAGGCGAGCGGATGGTCGTGGGGCACGATGTTCATGGACGTCGATCTGGATGGACGGCAGGATATCCTGATTGCGAACGGGCACCTGTGGGACATCATGGATGCCGACGTGCAGGAGGGTCTCGAGAACCGGCTCACCGCGGTGAACTGGCGCCGCTCGCGCTGGGAATTCCCGCGGCTGAATCTCAAGAATGTGGCGTTCCGAAATCGTGGCGACCTCACCTTCGAGGACGTGAGCGAGAAGTGGCGCTTCGGTACCGAGAACGACGTGTCGCACACCATGGCGGCGGCCGATCTCGACGGCGACGGAGACTTGGACGTCGTCGTGAACCGAATGGGCGCGCCGGCGCTCGTGCTTCGCAACGACGCCACCGCGCCGCGCGTCGCCGTCCGCCTGGTGGGCGACGCGCCCAACACGCGCGCCGTCGGCTCGAGGATCCGGTTGCTCGGCGGGGCAGTGCCGCTGCAGCAACGCGAGGTCGTCGTCGGCGGCCTTTACATGTCGCACAGCGACTACGAGGCGTCGTTCGCGATGGGGAAGGCGGATAGCGCGATGCTCGTTGTCGACTGGCGCGACGGCCGCCGGACGACGATCTCGGGCGTCCGGCCGAACCGGTTGTACGAGATCACGACCGCGACGGCGACGCAGCGTACGCCGATCGACTCCCTTGCCAAGGCGGCGGCCTCCGCTCCCACGCTGTTCGAGGACGCGACCGCACAGCTCCACGGCCACGTCCATACCGAGAACACATTCGACGATTGGGACCGTCAGTTCCTGCTCCCGAACGCGCTGTCGCAGTTGGGTCCGGGCATCGCGTGGTTCGACCTCGATCACAGCGGATCGGAGGATCTCATCGTCGGCACGGGCAAGGGCGGACACATCGCCGTATTCAAGAATGCTC
>DASVYG010000433.1:0-3549 GCA_036392315.1 Gemmatimonadaceae bacterium | reverse complement strand
ACCAGAGGGCCGGCGATTCTGGATCGATGCGGGCGTCTTCACTGGCGCGGCGTTCTTACTCGACCGACCGGCCCGTGCCTTTGTGGCCGCTCACCAGACGCGGACGCTCGATCACGTTGCCGAGGTCCTGGATCCGCTTGGACGCGCTGAGTACATCGTTCCCTCGCTGGCCGCGGTGATCGTGCTGCCCGCTGTGGTTGGCAACCGGCCGCTCGCCTGGAAGGCCGTGCGGGTTGCGGCAGGATATGCGGCCGCCGATCTCGCGGGCGGTGCATTGCGTGTCATCGTCGCACGGCACCGGCCGGACTCGAGCGGCAATCCGTGGCGCTTTCGTCCGCTGCATCCGCAGGGAGACTGGGGGTCGATGCCTTCGGCGCATGTGACACATGCGTTCGCATTGGCAGCCGGCGTTGCGGAAGTGAGTGGACGGCCGTTGGCCAGCGGCTTGGCTTATGGCTTGGCGGCCATGGTCGCGGCGCAACGAGTCTACCGACAGGCTCACTGGGGCAGCGATGTCGTGGTCGGCGCGGCGCTCTCGACTGATGTGAGCCGGAGAGTGATTCGCCTCCTGCGTCGGCAGCACCAAAGCTGAGAACGCGAAAGGGTTTTGATCCATCGTCGTGCGTTGCACCTGACGCGGCGTGGCCACGCGAGCGGCCGCCGAGCGATCGACAATGATTAGAACGATTTAATGTTTACTTCTGCGGTCAGTCGTCGTCGGAGATAAAGGGTCGGGTCCTAATACGGTTCGGGACCGGTCCCGCGTGAGCCAGAACGATCACATGAGGCGCGACGTGGGCGCGTGGTCAGGAGGGACGCATGCGTATGACGATGCTTCAGTTCTCCGTGCCCGGTATTGCCGCCGAGGCCGTGAACGTCAGGCAACTCGAGGCGAGTGCCCGCAAAACGGGCGTGAGTGTCGTACAACTCACGTGCCGCAGATGAGTCACGGTGACGTCGTCAGTGCGGTTCGTCCCGCCGCCACAGCTCAAAGCCAGCCTTCGGCCCCGCCCGTCCACGGCACCGTTCTGGTGGTTGAGGATGACGCACCGGTTGCATTCGCGATCGCCCGTGTGCTCCGCTGGGCGCAGTTCGCGGTCGAGATCGTCGGCGACGGACTGGCCGCGCTGGCCGCCGTGGCTGAGCGTCGACCCGATCTCGTGCTTCTCGACTGGAACCTTCCCAAGATGCGAGGGCTGGAAGTCTGCGAGCATCTCAAGCGGAATCCGGAGACGCGTCTCATCCCCGTGGTGATGTTGACGGCGTTGAGCGATTCCGCGCATCGCCTCGCTGCGATCACGGCGGGGGCCGATGATTTCGTCGCCAAGCCATTCGATCCCCAACAGCTGAGCGCGCGCATTCACTCGCTGGTCCGGCTCAAGCAATACACCGACGAGTTGGAGTCGGCGGAGTCGGTCATTCGGAGTCTGGCGCTGACCATCGAAGCGCGCGACTCGGGGACCGATGGCCACTGCCAGCGGCTCGCGCGCTACGCCACGACGCTCGGCGCCTCCATCGGGCTCGATCCCGATGTGGTTGCCGCGCTCGAGCGGGGCGGGTATCTGCACGACGTTGGGAAGATCGGCATCCCCGATCGTCTGCTGCTCAAGCCGGGCGGACTATCACGATCCGAGTATGCCGTGATGCAGCAACACACGGTCATTGGAGAGCGACTGTGTGGCAATCTTCGGTCGCTCACGCTGGTGCGACCGATCGTTCGCTCGCACCATGAGCGGCTCGACGGCAGCGGGTATCCGGACGGACTCCGTGGCGACGCCATTCCGTTGTCGGCGCAAATTGTGAGTGTCGTCGACACGTTCGACGCGATTACGACGACGCGGCCGTATCGCCCAGCGCGGTCGATCGACCAGGCGCGCGACGAGCTGCTCGCCGATGTGCGGGCCGGGAAGCTCAATCCGGAACTGGTGGCGGAATTTCTGCGGCTCCTCGAGGAGGGAATCGCGGGCGAGCTGGGAGATCTGACGCCCGCGATGTCGGCTCGGCAGGATACATCACGCTGACGAACCTGAAGGATTCGTGTATCCTCACCGTGTTCGATCGAACGTTCTTCCTCTGTTCGGTCGAGGCGATCGAGTCGGAGCAACCGTAGCCGATCGGTCACGAAGCGCCTGCGGTCGATGGATGAACGACGTCGGGCCGATCCGCCACGAGGACTGCTTGCGAATGATCGAACCTGCGATGAGGGATGAAAGCTCCGGGGTCGAGTGGGAGCTCGACTCGATGACGATGCGCGGCACGCTCGTTCGCCCGCCGGGAAATGGACCCTTTCCCGGTGTCGTGTTCGTCGCCGGGAGCGGCCCGACCGATCGCGACTGGAACACACCGCTCCTTCCGGGCTCGAACGGCAGCGCGCGACTCATTGCTGACGCTCTCGCGCGCGCGGGATTCGCCTCGCTGCGCTATGACAAACGCGCGTC
Organism: Gemmatimonadaceae bacterium; assembly: GCA_036392315.1. GTDB lineage: Bacteria > Gemmatimonadota > Gemmatimonadetes > Gemmatimonadales > Gemmatimonadaceae > JAQBQB01. Next base: position 1,111 of record DASVYG010000433.1, on the reverse strand, counting down.
GGGTCCCCGCGCGCGTGAGAACGTCGAGCAGATGATCGGCAAGGTGAGCATGCAGAGCCATCTCGACGAGCTCGCGGGCGCAGTGCGCGAGCTCGTCCGCCGACCGTTCGTTCGCCGCGATCGAATCTTCGCGGTGGCAAACAGCGAAGGCACGCTGCACGCGCTCAACTATCAGATTCGCGCGGCGACGAACCCTCTCGCCGGACTCGTTTTGATCGCGCCGCCCGGCCGGAGTGTGGGCAGCGTCGCCCGTTCGCAGATCGCGGCGCAGGCGGCGAGCCTCCCGAACGGCGATGCAGTGATGACGCTGTACGACGCAGCGATTGCTCGATTCCTCGCAGGCGAACCGATCGCCGCCGACCCGTCGCTTCCGGCCGGGGTTCAGGCCTTGCTCGGGGCGCTCGCGGCGCCGGCCAACCTGCCTTTCGCTCGGGAGCTCTGGGCAATGGATGGCGCCCGTTTACTCGAAGAGGTGAACGTCCCTGTACTGGTCGTCATCGGCAAGAAGGACGTACAGGTCGACTGGCGAGCCGATGGCGAACCACTCGCGCGCGCCGCTCGAAGCCGCCCGCAGACTACGTTCCTGTTTCCAGAGAACGCGAATCATGTGCTCAAGCACGAAGCGAAGCCGCGCGCCGAGTTGAGCGCGGCGCATGTGGTAGCGAGCTACAACGGTCCAGACGGCACGCTTGATTCTGACGCAATGACGAGCATCGTCGAGTGGCTCGTTTCACACGCTCGATGAGTGACAGTGCCTGGGAAGCACGCCTCTCGAGCGCCTCGAGCCGCTCGAGGATGGTCAGTACTCGCGCACCGCTCACTTCTGCGTTCGTCATCCGCGTGACAGGTTGTGCACGATAGCTTTGTGCTATGCTCCTCTGCGCTCCGTATCGGTTCTGATGCGACTCGAAGTTATTCGGGTTGCTCTCGCCGCACTGCGGGCCAACCTGTTGCGGTCCGCGCTGACCATGCTCGGCATCGTGATCGGGATCGCGGCCGTGATCGCGATGATTGCGCTCGGCAACGGCGCGCAACAGTCGGTCCGCGATCGCATCGCCAAACTCGGGACGACGACGCTGCAGATCGACGCGACGTGGGTGCGAAGCGGCGG
>DASVYG010000432.1:0-6214 GCA_036392315.1 Gemmatimonadaceae bacterium | reverse complement strand
CCGTCGCCCTCGGCGACCTTCACGTCGGCGTACTTCCCGAGCGCCGCACGTGCCGTCTTCACGATGTCGTCGGCTCGGGCGGAGTCGCCCTCGGCCAGCTCTCGCTTGGGCGCCATGTGCATGTGCGCGCCGTCGTCCAACAGTAGCGCATTGATCGCCGAGGCCAGCTCCGGGCTACTTGCTATCTGAAACCCCTGCAAAAGCTGGAGCATGCGGACGCCGCGCGCGGTGCGCTGCGAGTCGGCTGGTGGACGAACCTGCGCGAGAAGCGAGCTCGGAGGCGCGACGAGCAACGCGAACGAAAGGATCCGGTGAAGTCGGAGCACTGCTACCTCGAGAGAGTGGCTTAGCCAATTCCGCTGAACCGCGACCGATTGATTGATCCGTACCGTTCTGAGCGGACGGAAGTTCCGGCAACTTGGCCGTCATTCCCTACTCCGGGAGTTGCTGCCCCGTCGTTTCGATCGCCAGCGGAACCACCAGAATGCCGATGCCGAACGCGATCGCGGTGAGTGCCACTGGCGTGCCGAGCGTCCCCATGCGCAAGACCAACCCACCCAATAGGAAATTCACGCCGGCGCCGACGAACCGACCCACCGACGTCGCGAAGGCAAACGCCGTCGCGCGCACGCGCGTCTCGTACTGCTCGGGCAGCCACAGACTGAACGCGGCGAAGCTTCCACCGGCAAAGCCCATGAAGAAGAGAATCGTGATGAAGGGAGCAAGGCCGTTGGTGCGATAAAACGCCCAGCCGAATGCGAGAGGAATGGTGATCATCATCCCGGCGAAGTAGAGCGCCAGCGTCAGCTTGCGGCCGAGTCGTTCGGCGAGCGGCGGCAGGGAGATGCAACCGAGAATCGTTCCGATCGACAGTACACCGGTTCCGACAGACACCATCTTGGCCGCCGCGGCCGCCGACATGCCGGCTTTCTTCGCGAGCGTCGTGATCGCCGCCGGTTCGTAGACCGCGCCCGCCCACAGCCCGATGATCGCCACCGTGAGCAGAACCGAATTCACAACTGTGCGCTTGCGGTATGTCCGACTGAAGATCTCGGCGAGCGGCCGCGTGCGCTTGGCTTCCGATTCGTGTGCGCGCCAGCGCGGCGATTCCTTGACGCGTGCCAACGTGAGCACCGACACGAGCACGGGCACGAATCCGCAGAGGAACATGGCGCGCCACCCAAAGTGTGCGCCGACGGTGTAGTTGAGCGCGGCCGCGACGAAGAAGCCGAAGTAGTAGCCGGTCTGCAAATATCCCGCTCCCATCTTGCGGCGGTCTTCCGGCCAAGCTTCGGCGACGTACGTGCCAGCCATGGCCCATTCGCCGCCGACGCCGATCCCGGCGAGAAATCGAAACGTGCCGAGCTCCCAGACGTTCGTCGAGAACGCCGCGGCGCCGGTGAACAGCGCGTAGACGAGAATCGTGGCGGCAAGCGCGCGCGTACGGCCGAACCGATCGGCGATCGGCCCCCAGAGAAACGAGAAGCCCCAGCCGGCGAGAAACACGGCGAACATCACCGAGCCGACGAATCCAACGTGGGCCGGCGATGGATCGATGCCGGAACGCGGAAGCAGCTCGGTGAGCGCCGGTGCCAGCACGAGTGCGTAGATGACCGAGTCCATGCCGTCGAGCAGCCACCCCGACCACGCCGCCCAGAAGCCCGCGATCTGTTGGCGGTTCAACTTGGTGCGGATTCGCGGCGTTGCTACCGCGACGCTGGCTGTCGTCATGCGCTTGTCATACGGCGATCCCAAGGCGGAAGCAAGTGCTTCTGCACCTTGCCGAGCGCGGTGCGCGGCAGCGCATCGATGCGAAGAAATGCGCGCGGGATCTTGAACGACGCGAGCTGCGCACGACAGACCACGGCGAGATCCGACAGGTCGAAGCTCTCGTCGGCGACGACGTATGCGATCGGAATTTCGCCGCGCACGTCGTCAGGAACACCGACCACCGCCGCCTCGCGCACCCGCGCGTCCTCGAGCAGCAGTTCTTCGATCTCGCGCGGATAGATGTTGAATCCGCCGCTGATGATGAGATCACCGCGCCGGCCGCGGAGCGTGTAGTAGCCGTCGTCCGATCGCACGCCGAGATCGCCCGTGCGAAACCAGCCATCGTGAAACGCAGCGGCGGTTGCCTCGGGCCGGCGCCAGTACTCCTTGAACAACGACGGCGATCGAATCTCGACTTCGCCCACTACCCCGTCGCCCAGCACGGTGCCGTCGTCGCCGACGAGTCGCGCCGTGACGCCGGGCAGCGGCGGTCCGACACTTCCGGCGCGTCGCTCGCCATCGTACGGATTGCTCATGATCATGAGCGCCTCGCTCATGCCATAGCGCTCGAGCACCGTGTGGCCGAACCTCTGACGGAAGGCCTCGTGCACGTGCGCGGGAAGGGGTGCCGAGCCGGAGACGAACAATCGCGCCGCCGCGCCGACCGCGCGCGCCTGCTCATCGGAAATAACTGACGCCTCGAGCAACCTCACGTAGATCGTCGGGACGCCGAAGAACAGCGTTGGCCGGAAGTCGGTGAACGCGGCGGCCGCTGTCCGTTGATCGAATCGCTCCAGCAGACGCATCGTGCATCCGCTAATGAGCCAGCTGTGAATGCCGTTGCCGAGTCCGTGCACGTGAAAGAGCGGGAGCACGGCGAGGTAGCGGTCGTGCTCCGTGATGCGCCAAGCCGACACCAGCGTAGTGCCGTTCGCCGAGAGGTTGTCGTGTGTCAACACGGCACCCTTGGCCGCGCCTGTCGTTCCCGACGTATATACGATGAGCGCTGGATCGCTGCCGTCGATCGCAACGTTTGGTCGCTGCGCATCGCGCGCCGCAGCGCATTCGAGCAATGTCTCGACGAACCAGACCGGCATGCCGGCCGGGTAGACGGCGTCGGAATCCTGCGCCGCGACGATCGCCGCCGGCTCTGAATCGGACACGATGTGGCGCAACTCTCGCTCGCGATACAGCACGTTCATCGGCACCATGATGACGCCCAGTCGGGCGCACGCCAGGAAGAGGTCGATGAACTCGATGCGATTGGCGAGATGGACGCACAGACGGTCACCGCGCCGAAGACCGCGGTCGGCGAGCTCGCGCGCCACGCGATTGGCGCGCGCATCGATCTCGCCGAAGGTGACGGCGCGAACCATGCTGCGGCTGTCGGTGTATTCGAGGCCTGGACGGTCGGCGCGGCCGCGGAGAGAAGCGTCGAACAGCGTGGTGAGATTCACGACGCGAACGGTGCGCCGGCGTGTTCGGCGCGGCAAGCGGGCTGCCCTTGTGTTCCGCATCGGACGGCCGCAGATTAGCATACGAATTAGGATACAATTCAGACCAGCGGAGATGCTCATGTCTGGATTCGCGAGAGCCGCAATGGGCGCGCTCGTCGCCCTGAGCGTGGCGTCCGCCGCGCGAGCGCAGGACGCGGGGAACGGATTTCTGTTCGGCGCTCCGACGGGGACTCTGACGGTTCGTGGAGGGTGGGCGGTGGCGAGAGCAGGCAGCGACCTGTTCGCCTTCACGACGGAACGGCTGACGCTCAACCGCGGGGACTTCAGCTCACCATCGGGCGATGTCGAGCTGGCGATCAACGTCACTCCGCAGACCCAGATCGTGACCGCGGTGAGCGTCGCGATAAAGAGCAAGCGCTCCGAGTTCCGCCACTTCATCGACAACAACAACCTTCCGATCGAGCAGACGACCAACTTCGTCCGCGCGCCCATGACGATCAGTATCAAGCGATACCTCACGTCTACCGGGCGGTCGATCGGAAAGTTCGCGTGGATTCCGTCGCGATTCGCTCCCTACATCGGTGCGGGCGGCGGCACGATGTACTATCGCTTTCGGCAGTCGGGCGACTGGGTCGACTTCAACACGCTGGACGTATTCTCCGATAAGTACGAGTCGGACGGCTGGGCCACGACCGCGAACGTCCAAATGGGTGCCGACTACTCGCTCTCCCCGCGCTTTGCGCTGACAGGTGAAGGGCGTTATGTCTGGGCGAAGGCGCCGCTGTCGCAGGATTTCTCCGGTTTTCACAATATCGACCTGTCCGGCTTCTCGACCTCGGTCGGCGTCTCGCTTCGTTTCTGATCGTGGAGACAATCATGTTCACTCGCGTCCAGTACTCGCGGCGGATCGCGCTTGGCGCCGCCCTCATCATCGCCTCCGCAACGACGGTCGTCGCTCAAACCGGAGTGGCCGACACGAAGTGGGAGCCGTGGATCGGATGTTGGCGCGTGACGCGGGGCGGCCAACTAAATCTCGCGCCGACGGGACCGCTCGTCTGCGTCACGCCGACAGGTATCAGCTCGGCGGTTCAGATTGCGACGATCGACAGTGGAAAGGTCGTCGCGCGTGACACGGTCAACGCCGACGGCGCGGATCGACAGATCGCCAAAGGCGGGTGCACCGGATCTCAGCGCGCACATTTTTCTTCCGACGCGAAACGCGTCTACCTGCGCTCCGAGCTCGCGTGCGGTACCGGACTGAAACGCAGCGGCACCGGAATGCTGAGCATTTCGCCCGAGGGCGATTGGCTCGACGTCGAGAGTATGCACGTCGCCGCCAGCTCGACGGTGAGCGCGACGCGCTTTCACGCGGCGAAAGTCGCGGCGTCCGAGGTGCCGGCCGACATCGCGACGGCGACCACCGGCCGCGAGCTGGCGATCAGCGCAGCGCGAGCCGCCGCGGGTGAACCGTTGTCGAGCGCGTCCGTCGTCGACGCGGTCAAGCAGGTGGACACGGCGGTGGTGCAAACGTGGATCGTGCAGCGCGGTCGAAAGTTCAACTTCGACGCACAAACCCTCGTTGCGTTAGCGGATGCCGGCGTTCCAGGGTCGGTCACCGATGTGCTCATTGGTGTTTCCTATCCGGAACACTTCGCGCTGCAAGAGCAATCAGCGAGCGCGATGGCCGGCGGACCGTTGACTCCACTCGACTCGGCGCGGCTTGCGTCGCAGTACCTGAGCAGTCGCTGCTACGGATTTGATCCCTACTGGAGCTCGTCGTCCTTGTTCGATCCGTGCGCGTCGCGCTTTGGTCTGAGCTATCTCTATAGCCCGTACCGCTACGGGTCGTACGGTTACAACCCGTACGGCTACGGCTATACCCCTGGCTACGTGGGCTACGTCCCGGTGGTCGTGGTGAAAGGCGACAATCCGCATGGACGTGTCGTCAACGGCCACGGGTACACTCGGAGCGGCGATGGCTTCGCGACCAGCGGCTCGGCGTCGCCCGGCACGTCCGGATCGTCGGCGTCGGCGGGCGGCGGCAGCGCCGCCAGCTCGTCGGGGTCATCGTCGTCGGGCAGCGCCTCGTCGGGCGGCGGAAGAACGGCGCACGGGCGTCCGTAGTCGGTTCGGTCGCCAACCCGAGCGAAGGCTCTGCTGTCACTGAACGACAGCAGGGCCTTTTTTCGGCGGCTGGTCACTCGCCAGAAGCGTGTCGATCCTGCCCGTGCCCGTTCGACGTCCATATTGAGGGCCCACTCAACCATCAAGACCCATCAACGGAACAACTCGTATGAGAAAGCTCATTGTGTCCGAGTTCGTCACGCTGGACGGCGTGATGCAGGCTCCGGGAGGCAAAGACGAAGATCGAGACGGCGGGTTCGAGTACGGCGGCTGGACTTGGCCCTACTGGCACGACGACATCGGACGGAGCTTCGGCACGTTGATGCAGGATGTCGACGCGTTCCTGCTCGGCCGCCGCACCTACGTGATACACGCCGAGGCGTTCGAACCGATGCCCGCGGGCGATCTGTTCGGCGACCTCATGAACGCGCCAAAGAAGTACGTCGTGTCACGAACGCTGACGGAGCCGAAGTGGCGCAACACCACCGTCATTCGCGACAACGTGATCGAGTCGGTGCGCGCACTAAAGACGCAAGCGGGAAAGAACATCATGACAGACGGCAGCAGCCAACTCGTCCATGCGCTCCTCGCCCATGATCTCGTCGACGAGCTGCGTCTACTTCTGTACCCGCTCACGTTGGGGAGCGGCAAGCGCGCGCTGCCCGAAGGAGTGCACGCGACGTTCAGCCTGATGGCGGCGACGCCGTATCCGAGCGGCGTGGTGGGCCTTCACTACGCTCGTCAGCGGAGTTGACGGCAGGCCAATCGTTCGCCGCTCACGACCTGGTCGGTACTGTGCTGCGGCGGCTCATCACTGGCGTAGGAGTCGCGCGAGGAACACCGGCATCGCGTGCAGTTGGTCG
>DASVYG010000431.1:0-6492 GCA_036392315.1 Gemmatimonadaceae bacterium | reverse complement strand
AGTCCGAGCGAGGGCGGACAATCGATCAGGACGAAGTCATAGTTCGACCGGACGGCCGCGATCGCGTTCCTGAACAGTCGCTCCCTATTCGGCCGCTCAACGAGCTCAACCTCAGCGCCCGCGAGATCCGGCGTTGCCGGAACGACGTCCAGGTGTCTGAAATGGACGTGTCGGATTGTTGCGTCTTCGATGGGGCGATCACCGATCAAGACGTCATAGACGGTCGCGCGAATATGGTCTGGTTGGACGCCTACTCCGCTCGTCGCATTTCCTTGCGGGTCGCCGTCGACAAGGAGCGTCCGCTGCTCTGCAGCGGCCAGGCTCGCGGCGAGGTTCACTGCGGTTGTCGTCTTTCCTACGCCGCCCTTCTGATTGGCGATCGCTATGACACGGGCCACTATTTCGTAATTTCTCGGGGAGGTCGGGTGCAGCGCAGGCGACGGCCTCGTTCAGCGCATGTCATTCTCACCGACGGCGGCCAATCTATTCCGCAGGACGGTCGGGAACAACGTGTCACGTGGCACAATGAGGCGTGAAGGTGCCACGTGGCACGTCGGGGCGATACGTGCGTCGGCAACCGAATTCTTACCGTGCGACGAAACCCCAACGAGCCGTAACCGTCGCTGAAATCGACTGTTGGCCAGGCTCAATCGGGGTCGGCGCGCGCGCCGCCATCGCGACTGCGCCCACCATTTCCTGAATAGGCCTGATGGACGACCCCGTCGACAGTTCGAGCAGTGGTCCCAGCGTGCCGCCAGCGGCCTTGGCTAGGGTCTCGGCATCCGCGCGGGCATTCGCCACGGCCAGGGCTATCGCGGCTCGTCGCGCCGAGTCTGCCATTGTCGAATAGAACTGCAGGCCGGAAATTTCGTTCGCCCCCTTCGTGAGCGCGGCGTCGATGATCCGCGGCACGTCATCGAGCCGCCGAACGTCCGCTCGGACCGTGTTCGTTACCGTGTAGCCAGTCACTCGTGGCGGCTGGTTGTTCGGATTGTACTGGATCTCCGGCGCGACGTTGTAATTCATCGTCGACAGCTGGTCCGATCCAAGCCCGAGCGCGCGAAGCGTGTCGAGAATCGCACGCTGCCGCCGTGCGTTATCCGAGGACGCGGCTGCCGCGGTCGTGCCCCGCGTTTGAACTCCAACGAAAATGGTTGCCCGATCGGGCGACACGCGGACCTCGCCCGTACCGCTCGTGACAATCTGCGGTCCTGCTCCAACGCCGGTTTGCGCGGTGAGACGCTGCGGGGTCATCGGCGTGATCGCCGCGATCGAGACGACCCATACAACCCTAGTAATCCACCTGTGCACGACGCACCTCCCGATGATGCAGTGGCCGACCGAGGAGAACCATCGCCGGCCGGAGCATAAGTAGCACAACGATACTATTCGCCGAGTATTATGACAAACGTAATCATAGAACTCTAACTCGCGCGATCGCTCTGGCGCCGCCGCTTCTCGATCTCGAGGACGAGATTCTGCAGATCCGTCGGACTCACGCCCGGAATGCGCGCCGCTTGCGCCAACGTGGCCGGACGAATCGCCGCGAGCTTCTGTCGCGATTCCATCGACAAGGAGTGCATTTGCGTGTACGGCGTCGAGCCGTCGAGTGCGAACTGGCCCATCCGCCGCAGCTTGGCCGCCTGATCCCGCTCGCGCGAAAAATACCCGGCATACTTGAGCTCGAGCTCCGCAGTCGTGACCGCGTCTCGAGCGAGGTCGCCGCCGACGCCGACGGCCGCGAACAATTCACCCAGTCCGACGTTCTGCCGCTTTGCCACCTCCGCGATCTTCACCGATTGCGACAGCGGCGCACTCGTGGCCTCGACGAGCAGTGCATCGATCTGCGACGGCTGTACGCTCGTCGTTTCGGCAATCAGCCGGGCCGAGTCCTCGTCGGCGAATCGCCGATCGATGACCATGCGTTCGCGCGCAGAATAGAGTCCGAGCTCGGAGACGATCGGCACCAGCCGTCGCAGCGCATTGTCCTGCCGGACGGTCAGGCGGAACTCAGAGCGAGACGTGAAGAGTCGATACGGCTCGTCCACGCCTCGCGTGACAAGGTCGTCGATCAACACGCCGATATAGGACGTCTCGCGTCCGAGGACGAGACCGGGCTTGGCCTGCGAAAGGAGCGCGGCGTTCAACCCGGCGATCACTCCCTGCCCCGCTGCCTCTTCATAACCTGTGGTGCCGTTGATCTGGCCGGCGAAAAACAGGCCGCGAATCGCCTTGACCTGAAGCGTCGGATCAAGCTGCGTCGGCGGATAATAGTCATATTCGATCGCGTAGCCGGCGCGAGTCATCTCCGCTCGCTCGAGACCCGGAATAGAGTGTAGAACCTCCAGCTGAACGTGTACCGGCAAGGACGTCGATAGCCCATTCACATACAGCTCCGCCGTTTCCTGACCCTCGGGCTCGAGGAACAGTTGGTGCCGCTCGGCCGACGGGAATCGGACGATCTTGTCCTCGACTGACGGACAGTAGCGCGGGCCGCGAGCCCCGATCGCCCCGCCGTACATAGCCGACAATCCGATGTTTTGCTGAATGATGTCTTTACCCGTCGCCCCGAGAAACGTGATCCAACAGGGAACCTGGTCTGGATGTCGCGTTCCCGCTGATGTGCGACGAGGCGTCGGCCAAAAATGCGACCAAGAAAAATCGAATGCCTCGATTTCGCTGCCCTGGCGTTCCAATCGCGCAAAATCCACCGAACGGCCGTCGATGCGGGGTGGCGTTCCGGTCTTGAAGCGTTCGACGGTCAGGCCGACTCGGTCCAGCTGTTCGGCCAAATGTGTTGCAGCCGATTCGCCAGCGCGGCCGCCGGCGATCTTGGTCGTCGTGCCGATATGAATTCGACCGCGCAGGAATGTGCCGGTGGTGATCACGACAGATCGCGCACCGAATCGTCGTCCCTCGAGCGTCTCAATGCCCATCACCGAGCCGCTCTGCTCGTCGAGCAGCAGTTGTGCGACCGTGCCTTGAATGGGTCGGAGCGTCGCATGCTCTTCGAGCAGCGATCGAACGGCGCGTCGGTAAAGGCCCCGGTCACATTGCGCGCGAGGAGCCCAGACAGCCGGGCCCTTGCTGCGGTTGAGCATGCGGAACTGCAGCGACGCGAGGTCCGTCGCGCGTCCCATGATGCCACCGAGCGCATCCACCTCGCGGACGACCGTCCCCTTCGCAATTCCTCCGATGGCGGGATTGCACGACATCTGGCCGATCGTCTCGAGCGCACTCGTGACGATGGCGACGCTCGCGCCACACCGCGCAGCGGCCACGGCGGCTTCGGTGCCCGCATGGCCTGCGCCGACGACGATCACATCGTACGTCGCTTCGACTCGAGACGACAAAAGAGCATTCATGACGAAAAGGTACGCGTGCGCGCACTGGTGGAGCGAGCATGGCGTCGGTCGACCGTCATACTCCGATATATTGCACCACCTCTGACGATCCGGAGTTTAAACGATGCCACTCTCGGTAGTGACGGGCGCGCCGACGCTGTTTCTGCGCCGCGCGGCGTATGAGTCCAGCGGCCTGACTCGATCCGCAATCGACGAGCGCCTCGGATTGACCGCCGACGAATTCCGCGTGGAAGAAGACTTGATCGCGATCGGTCCGATCTACGAAGGCCAAGGCGACGTGCTGACCGAGTTCATCGCCGAGCTCGAACGCGTCGGTCTTGTCTACTTCGACGACTTCTTCGAGCTGAGTGGCAACTGGCCGGCGTGGCTTCGACTCCACGCGTCGTCACGGTGAGTCAGCGCGGGTGTTTGGTCAACTCCGGGGCCGTGGCTTTTGGCGAGAGCGGACCATGGCGGAGCAATCCGCGCCAGCCGCACTCGTAACACCAGCTGGTGCGGAACATCGGCAGCAGCCGATTCCAGCCTCGTGACTGAACCCGCAGCGTGACGGCGTCGCAGTTCGGGCAGCGATCGCCTTGCGGCAGCAAATAAAAAAAGAAAACCGTGGCGAGAACGGCGCGAAGCACGAAAAACCCGCCGATGATCACAATGCACAAGACGGCGTCCCACATCGTGCCTCCCTCCAGACGCTACGGCGCTAGAGCCGCTTCTCGACCTCCGCCCACGCTTCGACGTACGCCAGATCGTCCTCGATCCGCTCGATGACGACGTCCGTTCCGGCCGCCAAGGCTCCGTCGTCCAAGCTGCGCGCACGCAAGACGCGATGATCGTTCGCGAATTCGAAGCTAACTTCACCTTCAACACCCGCGCGGATCGGTTTCGTCACACGAGCAAGATGCCCCTGAAGCACATACCGCTCATCGTCGACGTCGTGCTCGGGTGTTACCGTCCACCATCTCCTCATGAGTTGTGCCGCGATCACCGCCGTGAGCGCGCCGAGCCCAGCCGCGGCAGTGAGTCGCAACCCGCTAGTCCCGATCGCGCCCTGGGTCAGGCCGTATCCCGTAGCGCCAAAGACAACGGAAAACACCGCGATGAGCGCTGGCGACAGGCGAAACGACCGCTCTCCCGACGAATCAGCTTCACGGGGGCGCTCGACTCCGTAGATCATGACTCGGACGGCCAGCAAGAGGCCGCCGATGAAGAACGCGAGAAAGAGAAATGTCATGCACCAAGCTACTTGCCGAACCAGCTGATGGTCAGCATCCCGGCGAACGCGCAGCCTGGCCGCGATCGTTCCGATCGTTCAACGCTCGAGCGCGGCACCCAAGAACTCACACGCTCGCCACTCGGCGTAATAAAATGGCCGCCAGGGCCACCGCCCGGCGACGAAGCCGACGTGGCCTCCGCGCTTCGTGAACTCCAGGGTCAGAGCGGGATTTCCACGGGCGACTTCGCGAACCTGGTCCAGCACGGCGCGTGGCAAGAACGGATCGTCAACGGCGCTGAGGAGCAATGTGGGTAGACGGATCGTGTTGATCCATCCAAGAGAGCTGGAACGCGAGTAGTAGTCGTGCGCGTCGGCGAAACCGTGGACTGGGGCGGTCACAGCATCGTCAAAGTCGTAGATCGATTCGGCCCGAGCCAGCTTCGAACGGTCGAATAGATCTGGAAAGCGCTCCAGCTTAGCCATCGCCTTTGGCCGCAACGTGCGGAGAAAATGGCGATCGTAAACGCGCGAGAACCCAGTGGCGATAAAACGCGCGCCGCGCTCGAGATCGAAGGGCACGGAGATCGCCGCCGCTGCTCGAAGCTGATGCGGTAGCTCGGCCGAACGCTCACCGAGGAATTTGAGCAGTACATTTCCGCCCAGCGAAACGCCGGCGAGGACGAAGCGCGAGCGCGGGTGCTCTCGAAGGAGACGGTCGAGCACGAACGCAACATCCGTGGTCTCGCCCGAGTGATAGAAGCGCGGAGCCCGGTTGGGTTCCGAGCCGCAACCACGGAAGATCATGAGATCCGCCGCCCACCCTCGCCGCGCGGCTTCGCGGAAGAATCCAGCGACGTAGTGCGACCGAACGGTGCCCTCCAGTCCGTGCAAAAGAAGGAGTCGTGGAGCGTCGGCCGGCGCATCGAGGCGATGTACATCGACGAAATCACCGTCGGGCGTCTCCCAGCGCTCCATCCGCGTCGGGAGCGCCGGCCGCGGGCGAAAAAACTTGCCCCACAACGTTTGGACATGTGCTCCCGGTACCCACCATGCGGGGCGGTAGGTATACTCGCTTCGTCGATGGGATGACACGAAAGGGCAGTCCGAGCGCAAAGGGTTGCCGCGGATCAATAACAGCCGAGTGGGGGCTATGGAAGTTCAAGTGTTCGGAACGAAGAAGAGCGCGGACACACGGAGAGCGCTCCGGTTCTTCGCCGAGCGGCGCGTCAAGACGCACTTCGTCGATTTGTATGAACGCCCGGCATCCGTTGGCGAACTGAACCGCTTTCTGCAAAAATTCGGGCTGGACCAATTGATCGATCGTAACTCAAAGCGATTCGTGGAACTCGGACTCACGCACGCGCGGCTGTCGGACGATCGATGGTTGGAGAAGTTGATTGACGAGCCGCTGCTGTTGCGGACGCCGCTCGTGCGGAGCGGCAATCTGCTGACCATCGGCCTCGCCGAAACCGAGTGGAAGACCTGGACTGCAAAGTGACCCAACTCGCCGTGTCTGGCGTCGCCGTCGAATTTGGCGCCAACAAATTGTTTGGTGACATCACCTTCACCGTCGCGGCCGGAGAGCGCTGGGGAATCATCGGCCGCAACGGGACAGGCAAGACGACGCTGTTCCGCCTTTTGACTGGCGAAATGATGCCGACGCGTGGTCAGGTGGCGCGTCAGCCAGGCATTCGCGTGTCAGTACTGGAGCAACATCGCGACTTCGGTGCCGCCGTCACAGTTTGGGAGGCCGCAGCGGGACAGTTCGCTGAACTCTTGGCGCTCGAGCGATCGCTGATGGATCAAGCGGCACGGCTCGAGCATGACGCCAGCGAGGCGGCGCTGGACAAATACGGACGCGACCTCGAGCGTTTCGAACGCGAAGGCGGCTACACGATCGCGCCACGAGTCGATGCA
>DASVYG010000430.1:0-4671 GCA_036392315.1 Gemmatimonadaceae bacterium | reverse complement strand
ACGACGGTCGTCGGCGTCGATGCGTCCGCGGCCATGCTGGACGAGGCACGGCAGAATTGTCTGCGTGCGGGCGTGTCCAACATCGAGCTTGTGCCGTCTCGCCCGAACCTCGCCGGCGTCGACGGACCATTCGATTTCGTGCATTCCTACATCGTCTTTCAGCATATTCCGACCGGCATTGGATACGCGTTGACGGAGGCCATTCTCGACCGACTCGCTCCGGGCGGCTGCGGCATGTTGCACTTTACGTATTCGCGACGCGCGCCGCTCCATCGCCGCATCGTTCACACGCTGCGACGCTCGTCGCGCACCGTTCACCGATGCATGAACGTCCTGCAGGGGCGACCGCTTGCCGCGCCTCTCATGGCCATGTTCGAGTACGACATCGGGCGCATTCTGGAAATCCTGCAGTTGCATCACTGCGCGCGCATCGCCGCACGATTCACCGATCACGGCGGACACCTCGGCGTCATGCTGTTCTTTGTCAGGGACCCGACTCCGTAGCGGCAATTCATGGTACCGTGCCCGTGTCGCCCGGTCGTCGAAGCGACTGGAGCGATGGTCCGACCCCGAGCCGAATGATTTGTGTCTCGGCGTGAAGCAGCTGCGTCGCGCCGAGATGGAGTCCGTGAACCGTGTCGGGCGCGAATGGCGGCGGCAGATGCACCACCAGATCTCCGATCACATCGCCCAAGCTTGCCGAGTGCGCAAATACGCCGAAAAGAAGAAGCCGCCCCGCGGCGTCGGTCGTGCCGGTAAAGAATGAGGCGCCGTTCCCGAGAGCGAAGTCGATCCCGCTCGTGCGATGAAATTCGACCGTCGCACCTTCGACGCGCGTGTCCTGAGTGGCGCGGTAGAACAGCTCCGCGGCAAACGCGAAGTACGGATTGACGACCCACGTTGGCAGCACGAGGCCTTCGCCGTTTCGATCTGTCGCGCTCACGTGGAGGCCGCGAACCCGATAGTCCGCGACCCCAGCGAGGTGGACGTTGATGTCGAGCACGACATCGCCCGCCTCGCTGGCGTCCAGCTTCATCTGCCAGTGCCCATCCGCGCCGGTCAGCGTGGACGACGAGTCCCTGGCAAGCGCGACGCCTCCGCTGCGAATCACGTCGATTCGGACGCCTGGCGACGGTTGCCCAGTAAAATGCTCGACGACCGTTCCTTCGATTGCGACGCGCGGCGTCGCGGAGCAACTGCTGACCCCGAAACATGGGTCGCAGCCGGCAACTCCGACGAGCGCGAGGCCAACGGCGAGTGCGCGAACGTTCATTCAAGTTGGCGGCGGCGACACAGGTGCTGCGACGAAGGACGTGATCGCCGACGTACGCCGGCGCAGGAGGATCGGTCGCTCGCTCGCGATCGGAAACGTCAGCGCGCACAGAATCCAGAACAACTCCATCACGAACGTCGTCAACAGGCTGTTGACGAAAACGCTATCCACACACAACCCCACGACCACCGCCGTTGCACCGATCGCCAGCCCGCGATGCTCCGCCGGCAGCTCGTGATCGCGCCAGATCGTGCGGCACCGACCAAGGATCGACACCAGCATCCAGACGTACACGCTCAGCCCGACAACGCCGGTCAACACTGCGATGAACAGCAGGCCGCCGTCGGACGAGTACGCCGCGGTGCCGAATCGCACGTAGCCGTAGCGCTCCTGTACGAATCCGAATGTGTTGAACCCGATACCGAACGCGGGATGATCGCGAAACACGCGCAACGCCTGGACCCACGACAACACGCGCGCCGCCGCCGATCCGCCGGTGCTGAACTTTCCATACGCCGCACCGAACGCCACGAGCTTGGGCAGCGCGAGGAGGACGAGCACGCCGACCACGGCCATCGATCGGAGCAACCGCTTCGAAAGTCCGCGCACCGCCAGGATCGTGATGACGCCGGCGACCAGCCCGAGTGCGCCGCTTCGCGAGAGTGTCAGCACGAGCGCTACGAAGAGAAGGAGCGGCCGCCATCGCGGCACGCGAACACCCACGGAGATCTGCGCGAGTTGCACGAGCAACCCCACGAGCAGCATGGCGCCGGCAATGTTGGGCTCGAGCACCGTCGATACGAGGCGGTGGCCTTGAATGTCCCAATCGAGATAGGCGCGCGACTCCGGATAGACGAGCTGCGCGAACCCGGGAAGAAACGCCGCCTGCACCACCCCGAACGCGGCGAAGATCAACAACGTCGTCTCGACGGCGCTCCAGACGCGGTTCACGTCTCGTCGTCTCACGACGTTGATGAGCGCGAGATAGACGGCGAAGTAGAGAAGCCACCGAGCCAAATACGCCAGGCTCAGCGCCAGCTCGAACGTCGAAAATCCATAGCGTTGGGCCGTGGCGAACGCCGACGACGCACCGATCGTCGCGAACACGATGCCCATCAACCCGGCGCGATCGATCCGAAACGACCGCGTCGCGATCCCGGATGCCAGCCCCAAGAGCACCACGAGCGCGACCGCGACGTCGTTGCCCAACAGCGGTGCCGCGCTCTCTCCTGCCGACACGAGCGGAATGCGCCCCAAGTTGGCCGTGAGGAGAACCATGATGAGCGCTTGCACGATGCTGGAGAGCGAAATGCTTCGCTCGATCGTCCACGGCTCCAGCGTCTGGAGCGACGGCGTCTCAACTCGTGAGGATTCCATTCTGTTCGCTGCCGCTCAACACGATGCCCGCGCACGGGACGTCGAGACGGCGCAGCAACTGCACCGCCCCGACCAGCTTCTCGCGATCGATGCGGCGTTGCGGCGCCACGAGCAGCACGGGCCTCGATCCAGTCAGCGCCGCGGCGGCCGCGTCCGTCACGAGCCCCGGAAGCCGCACGATCACCATACCGAATTCGTTTTCCAACCGGCTGATGGTGCCGTTCACGTCGAAGGTCCCAACCGACTCGATGGTCCCGGCGGTGATGCGCGGGACGAGCGCGGTCGTGGCCGACTGATAATCGGAGAGATCGAGCACCGTGGCCCGAATCGATCTCGATTCAGCAGTCTGCGCGAGCCGCTGGATCACTGGATCCATCTGCGCGCGTTGATCGAGCGGAACAACGAGCACCGTGCGCGACGTCGCCCCGTTCATGAGCAGCGGAACCGTGGGATCGAATCGCAGCGCCGGCACACCCGTCGTACGCTCGACCTCGCGCGGATCCTGAACCCACCGGCCGAGCGCCCCGATCATCAGCGCGGCGATCATCCCCGCCAACACGCCGGCGCCGATGCCCACACCCATCGTCATGATCGGCCGAGGGAATGAAGGCTCTTTGGGGGAGACGGCCGTATCCAACACGTGAACGTCGCCACCCTCTGAGATCGCTGCGAGACGCGCCTCGACAAGTTGCGCGCCAAGAGCGGCGTACACTTGGTTGAGCCGCAACACGTCCCGCTGAAGCCGGAGCCCCGACTCTGCAACGGCGGGCAGGGCGGCAATCTGCGTCTGCAGTGAGTCGAAGCGCAGTTGGGCGTCACCCCGCTGCTGCGTGATCGACGTCGAATACGACTTCGCAAGCGGAAGTAGCTGACCCTCGATGTTCTTGGCGCTCTGGGTGAGCGCGATGACTTCCGGATCCTTCTCTGTCCGGCTCTCGAGCGCCTTGTATCGATCCGTCTCCACGCGTACGAGCTCGCCGATCAGTTGATTGATTGCCGGACTCTTGAGGAACGTGGGATATGCCGCGAGCTCCCGCGGTTGGATCGAGCCGTTCGTCGCCTTCGCGATCAATTGCTTGATTGCTCCCTCCTCCATCTCCAGCTCGGCGAGACTCGTGCGGATCTGTGACGCCGCCTCGAGCTCGATCTTCCCGACCACGGTCGGGTCGATCACGCCGCTCCGTTCTTGTTGGCGCCGGAGCTCGCGGGATGCGGTCGCCAGCTCGGCTGATGCGCTGTCAGCCTTCGCAGTCAGGAACTCGACACGATGTTGGTTGACGCCACGATCGGTCGTCGTGCGCCGCGCGAGGTAGTCGGCGATCAACGCATTCGCGGCGGCGGCGGCGGTCAACGAGTCGTCGCCGCGATACGTCACGCGCACCACTTCACCGCCCGCCTTCTCGACCGACAGATACTTCTCGAACCGCGTGATCGCGTCCTCGCGATCGCGCAACACGACGTCGAAGGCGTCGGGGAGATCTTTTGTGTCCAGCGTGATCGAACCCACGGCGAGCTTGGCCGGCAGCCCAGGCGTCGCCACGCCGGCGTCCGCCGGTCCCTCGAAGCGGTAGGCCGCACCCTGTTTAGCAAAATGATATTTGCGCGATCGGAATGACCCGCCCAATGAGAGCGAATCGATCAATCGCGCCGGTGGAATTCCGCGCGGCGTGGTGACCCGCGCTTGGAGGCGCAGCGAATCCACCACGCGCCCTCCCACGGCGCGGCTCGAAAGGATTTGGATTTCCGTCTCCGTCGGCGACTTGGTCGCCGACGACAGCATGCTCCCCGCCGCATCGCCGGCTTCACCGGCGAGCTTGGAGAGCAGCGACGTCCCCGGATCCGAGCTGATCTTCATGATCACGGTTGCCGACGCCGAGTATTTCGGCGGAGCCCAGAGCACGACGGCGAGCGCGGCAACGGCCCCAAGCGCCGTGAACGCGGCGACGGCGCGCCAGCCCCGACGCACGGTGCGCGCAAGGTCGGCCACATCGATCGTGTCGACCGCCGTCGTGTTCATGCTC
>DASVYG010000429.1:0-6987 GCA_036392315.1 Gemmatimonadaceae bacterium | reverse complement strand
GTACGACTCGCCATCGAGACGCAGCTTGCGACCGGAGATGGCGCGAATGAAGATGCTCTCGTATTTGGACCGCGCCAGGGATCGTACGGGAAATTGATCGCACCACGTACACGAGCGACCCACGCTGTCGTAGGCCGGCGGACGGTCGTCCAGCTCGAGGAGCGATGCCCGTCGTCCACGCATCACCGCGGCGATCAGGCGAAGCGATCGCGCATCGGCCAGCCGCGTGATCGAGGGCCAGAAATGACGCGTGATGCCTCCGGCGATCGCGCGCAGCGACAGCGTGTTTCCCTCACGCGTCGGCCAGATCGGAGCATTGACGTCGGCAACGAATGGATTCTCGATGAACGAGGAGAATCGCGCGACCCACCCGTGACGCGAGCTGTGCGGCTCGGGGGTGAAGTCGCGCGGCAGCGGGAAGGCGCACTGGTCCAGAACGCCGAGATCGAATGACGACCACGTCATCACGTCGCGCGCAATACCGACGATGAGCGTGGCCGTCGCGATCATGAGCTCGGCGTCGGGCGTGAAGTCCGCGGTCACCTCGATCCGATTCACGCGCGGTCGAACTCCAACGCCCGTCGACCGGCGATTGGCGGCGAGCAGCATGACCGGCATTGGCAAGATGTGCGTCAGCAACAGCGCGAGTCGTTCGACGCTGCGATTCGCTCCGCGCTCTTCGTACGGCACGTCGAACGACACATTGTAGTGCGTGCTGAAGCCCGCGAGATGGACGGTTCGCTGTTCGCGCTCCTCCCACTCGTCCAACTCGCCGCGCAAGAACTGAATGCTTTCCCACAGCGACCGTCCGGCGCGCGCCGCGCAGCCGCGCTCGATCTCGATTACGGGAGTCGCCAGCTCGATCACACCCGTGTCGAAGTACACCGCGCCGCCGGTGGGCAAATGATACGAGCGCCCCGTGCGATGCATCATCGGGCCGCGCACGATGCGCGTCGGGCTGCCGAACACGTCCTCCGGCTTGGCTGGAACTCCGTCGACGACGGTCGCGAACTCCGCCTCGATCCCGATCGCACCCAGGCCGGCGGTCGAGCGCTGGATGTGTCGCTCGCCTTTGGCCGGCTTGACGGCGGCGTGCGACGTCATGACGCGGCCCTCCGCTCGGCGTCGAAGCCGAGATGCTCTATCGGCGCATCGCGCGGGATCGAGACCACGTAGCCGAAGTCGATGTGGAGCTGGTCGTCCGTCTCGCCGCGACTCTGGCCAAAAGGGCGAGTCCAGGCGCCGGGCATCGACTGTCGGGCGAGCGCCGCGTAGCGCTCGATGGCTTCGCGGTCATCGAGGGACACGTCGCCGATGCGATAGATGTTCACCGCCGACGCCCAACAGTGTGGCGTCGCGTTGGTGTTGATGGCGTGGCGCGGCGACCGATATCCCCCGTTGGCGGCGATGTGCACGAACGTGCCGGCGGCTTCTCGAAAGCGCTCCAGGCACAACGCGAGCATGGTGATCGCGCACGGGATGTACCGTGGAAACCCGCGCAATGGCGCGGCCTCACGCACGTCCGTTTGAATGAATTCCCAGAGGCCGAAGTTCGGCGACACGCGGACGTTCATCGCATCCTCCCACGAGTCGATCTCGTAGAAGTAGCGTGGCAGACGGCGCATCACGCCGCTGTCGTCGTGAATGTGCCGGCCCGGCAGCAACACGTCGCGCAAGGTCTTGTCGAGGCGAAGTCCGTCGACGATGGGCAGCGGGAAGCGATACGCCTCACCCATTGTTCGGCTCCTCGGTGGCCGTGAGCACCTCGAAGACCGCGTGAGAGACCTCGGCGATCGTCGCCGAACGGCTGATCGTGTCGGGCGGCCACTCCGTGAGGATGGCGATGACGTACGGTTTCCGACCCGGCGGATATACGACACCCGCGTCGTGCGCGACGGTCGAGATCTCGCCCGTCTTGTGCGCCACGCGAACGACGCTCGGCAGACGCGCCGGGATGCCATTCCGGAATTCCTGCGCGTGCAGGATGTCGAGCATGGCGCGCGATAGCTCCGGCGAGAACGCGCGCTCTTCCGCGATGATGCGGAGCAGTTGCACCAGGCCGTCGGCGGTGACGCGGTTGTTGATCCCGCGCTCGAACGCACGCTCGTCTTCGACCCCGCGCCGGACGTCGATGCCATCGATGCCCAGCTCGTCGAGCGCGCGCTGCACCGTCTCGAGCCCGACGAGATCCAGCAGCAGGTTCGTCGCCAGGTTGCTGCTCGTCGCGATCATGTGCAATGCGAGATCGGATATTCGCATCATCTTACCGATCGACGCCTGCACCTCCGAATTCGCGTCGCGCTCGGCGCTGACGTGAAAGATCTGGCCGTCGACGGCGCTCGCGAATCGATTGCGCACGTGCAATCGGGAGTGCGGCAACAACCAGCCGCGGTCGATGGCCGCATACACACCGAGCAGAATCGCGACCTTGATCGTGCTGGCGGCGTGGAACCAACGGCCGGCGTCACGCCGGAACGTGGCGTGCGTCTCCGTGTCGTGCACGGCGACCGACAGCGCGCGAGCCCCGGCCGTCCGCTCGAGACCATCAAGCCGGTCGCGCAGCGATTCGAGCGATGCGGGGCGGGGCACGAACGAAGCTTGGACTCCACGCGTGGGCATTGCGCCACTTGCCGTGGCAAGCACGATGCCGAATACCTACTGACTGACGCCGAGGTAGTTGAGTCTGCTTTGCGCTGTGCCTACAATCAACGATGGCGAACACCAGCGACCGCGAAATCGAACGGAAGTACTTGCTGCGCGAGCGACCGGCTCGTGTCGACGGCGCGCCGGCGCTGGAAATCGATCAGGGCTATTTGCCCGGCGAGCGGATCAACGAGCGAATCCGTCGCATGCGGTCCGAAGAGGGCGTTCGGTATTACCGAACGATAAAAGCCGGCGTCGGTCTCGAGCGCTTGGAGATCGAGGAAGAAACGAGCGAGCTGTTTTTTGCGACGGTCTGGCCGTTGACGCGCGGCTGCCGGATCCACAAGCGCCGTTATCTCATCGAGGCCGAGGACGTGACGTGGGAGGTGGATGAGTTTCTGGACCGCGATGGGCTCTGGCTCGCCGAGGTCGAGTTGGAGGACGCGGAGCAGGTTGTTGTTCCGCCCGAGTGGCTGCGTCGCGTCATCGAGCGCGAAGTGACGGACGATCCGAACTACACCAACCACGCGCTTGCTCGGTGAGGCCGTTTCTCCGTGGCGCGTATGCCTTTACGGCAGCCGGATAGGGCACGCCCGTTGCACCCCGGACGGGACACAGCGAACATTCATGGGGCTTTGGCGGACGACCTCCTCGAGTCGCCGGACGCGAGCCCTTTCCCGCACGTTTAGAAGAGCAATGAAGCATCGCGACAAAAGCGAATTTGACCCCTCCTCCGAGGGTACTCCGCAGTCCGAAGACGCGTTTGCTCGCGGCGCCGGCAGCACCGCCGACGAGCTCGAGACGGACGACGCCACCGGCGCCCGCTCGGCGATTGACGGACCGTTCGCCGACCTCGAGCGCCGGCTGTCGGATCAGGAAGACAAATATCTCCGCCTCGCTGCCGAGTACGACAATTATCGCAAGCGCACGGCGCGCGAACGCGCCGAGCTCACTGCTCGTGCGCAGGCGGAGCTCGTCAAGCAGCTCGTCGATGCGCTCGATGACCTGGCTCGCTTCGCCCACGTCGACCCGTCGACTGTGGAGGCGGCGACGGTCGTCCAGGGTGTCGACATGGTCGAGAAGAAGTTCCTCAAAACGCTGTCAGCGGCCGGGCTCGAGATCGTCGATCCGGTCAACCAGTCGTTTGATCCAACGATCCACGAGGCGGTGGCGACCGAGCCCGCGCTCTCGCCGGAGGACGACCACGTGGTCGCGAGGGTATTTCAGGTCGGCTACTTGTTCAGCGGTCAGCTCCTGCGTCCGGCGCGTGTCGTCGTGAAGCAGTGGAACGGCTGACCACGTACTGATCGATATGGCCCAGACGAAGGACTACTACGCGGTCCTTGGCTTGCCCGCGTCCGCGACCCAGGACGAGATCAAGAAACAATACCGCAAGCTTGCCGCGAAGCACCATCCCGACAAAAACCAGAACGACCCCAAGGCCGCCGAGCGCTTCAAGGAGATCTCGGAGGCGTATCAGGTGCTGGGCGACGCGGATAAGCGGAAGCAGTACGACGAGATGCGGCGCCTCGGTGCCTTTGGCGGGTTCGGTGGGCCTGGTGCTCGACGTCCTGGACCGCAGCCGGGCGGGTCGCCATTCGGCGGGCCGGGCGGGGCGCAGACGTTTCGGTTCGAGGACCTGGGTGACGTCGGGATTGGCGGCTTGGGCGACCTTTTCAGTTCAATGTTCGGCGGCGGCGGCACCGGCTCACGCAGCCGCGCACGTGGACCCGAGCGAGGCCAGGACGTCGAGACGCAGCTCAACATTCCGTTCCGAACGGCGGCCCTCGGCGGCAAGGTGCCAATCGAGCTCGAGGTGAACGAAGAGTGCGCGACCTGCCACGGCAGCGGCGCGGCGCCCGGAGCGAAAGTCCAAACCTGTCCCGAATGCCAAGGCCGGGGAACGATCTCGTTCGGCCAGGGCGGTTTCGCGGTTCAGCGACCCTGTCCCATGTGTCTGGGCAAAGGGACCATTCCGAGCGAGCGCTGTCCGACCTGCGGCGGCTCTGGCGAAATGCGCGTTCGAAAGAAGATGATGATCACCGTGCCGGCCGGGGTGGACAACGGGACCAAGATCCGCCTCAAGGGGCAGGGCGGCCGAGGTATGCGCAGCGGTCCACCGGGCGACCTGCTCATCAACTTTCAGGTCGAGCCCGACCGATTCTTCAAGCGTGAAGGCCTGGACGTCATCGCACCGGTGCCGATCAACATCGCGCAGGCGACGCTCGGCTCGAAGATCAGCGTCAAGGCGCTCAACGGAAAAAAGGTCGCGATCAAAATTCCGCCGGGCACAGCGAGCGGAAAGCGCTTCCGCGTCCGCGGCCAGGGCATCGTGAAGGATGGCCAGACCGGAGACTTGATCGTGCAAGTCGAGGTCAGCGTTCCGGAAAAGCTGACCGAGGAACAAGAGAAAGCGATGCGCGAGTTCGCCGACGCGAGCGGATTGAAGTACTAACGGGGGAACGGTGGAACGGGCGCTCGCTATCGCTCGCTTGAAGGGTGGAACGTCACTGCAGTTTCGTTCCACCGTTCCACCGTTCCACCGTTCCACCGTTCCACCGTTCCACCGTTCCACCGTTCCACCGTTCACGCGGCCAGAATCGGCAGCGACGCGCGCATTCCGCGCTCGATTAGTCCGCCGCCGAGGACGCGATCGCCGTCGTACATCACGAGCGACTGACCCGGAGTAATCGCCGCGACCGGCTCGTCGAGCGCAAGCTCGATCTCGTCGCCGTCGACGCGCACGATCTCCGCGCTCGCGGGCGCGGCGCGATGTCGGATTTGAATGCTGACATGCGATCCGACGGGCGGCGCATCGACCAACCAGTTGACCGATCTCGCAATCACGCCGCGGCCGAGCAGCTCCTCTCGTGGGCCGATGACGACAGCCCGATCGCGCGGCCGAATGTCGACCACGAACATCGGTTCGCGGAATCCGCCAGGGAGTCCGCGACGCTGGCCAATCGTGAAGCGCGCGAACCCGTCGTGCGAACCCACGGTACTTCCGTTCGACAGAACGAACGGACCGCGCGCGAGGGCTGGCGCGTCATCGCCGAGGCGCTGGCGAATGATCTTGGTGTGATCGCCGTCGGGAACGAAGCAAATGTCCTGACTCTCGGTCTTTTCCGCGATCACCTCGAGGCCGAGCCGGTGGGCCACGGCGCGCGTCTCGACTTTTGTCTGCGCACCCACCGGCAGCAGCATGCGACGGAGCACCGACCGATCGATTCCCCACAAGAAATACGACTGGTCCTTCGAGCGATCGAGCCCGCGATGCAGCTCGCCGTCGACGGTGCGGGCGTAATGGCCGGTGGCGATCCACGTGGCGTCGATCGCATCGGCCTTCACCAACAGATCGCGAAACTTGGTGAAGGTGTTGCACCGCACGCATGGAATCGGCGTGCGTCCGTTCGCGTATTCATGCACGAAGTCGTCGACCACGTCGCGGCCGAACGCACTCTCGAGGTTGAGCACGTAGTGCGGCACGCCGAGCGACTGGCAGACGCGACGCGCGTCGTTGACCGAATCGAGCGAGCAGCACGGACGATCGGGGAGATCGCCGTCATGGCAGAACAACTTCATCGTGGCGCCGACGACGTCGTAGCCCTGCTCGACGAGCATCGCCGCGGCGACAGAAGAATCCACGCCGCCCGACATGGCGACGAGCACGCGCTCCGCGGCGGCCATCGTCAGCCCGCGACCGGCGCGACGCCGCGCGCCTTGGCGACCAGCGCCGGAAACACCTCGGCGACGCGATCGATGGATGCGTCGGTCGTGAGCGCGCCGAGGCTCATGCGAATCGCCGCCGACGCGAGCTCGGGCGCGACCCCCATCGCCGAGAGCACGTGTGATGGATTCACGCTTCCACTCTGGCAGGCCGAGCCCGCCGAGCACGCAATTCCGCGCAGGTCGAGCGCCATGAGCATCGACTCGCTGTCGGTGCCTGCGACCGAGACGTTGACGATGTGCGGCGCGCGCTGTGGCGCACCCCGGCCATGGATCACCGCGTCGGGCACGCGTGCCAGAATCGCCTCCTCGAGACGATCGCGGAGGCGCTCGAGACGGGCGCACTCCTCCTCACGCTCGGCGACCGCCAGTTCGGCGGCGCGCGCGAAGCCGATCGTGGCCGCGACGTTTTCCGTACCCGGCCGGCGACCGCGGTCTTGTTCGCCGCCATGAAAGAGCGGTTCGATGACCGTGCCTCGCCGAATGAACACGGCACCGATGCCCTTGGGCGCGCCGATCTTGTGGCCGGACACCGACAGCACGTCGAACGGAATGGCCTTGGCGTCGATCACGACTTTGCCGAACGCCTGTACGCTGTCGGTGTGAAAGAGCGCGCCC
>DASVYG010000428.1:0-5111 GCA_036392315.1 Gemmatimonadaceae bacterium | reverse complement strand
TCGTCGAGGCTGTCGGGATTCTTCATCAGCGCCGACGCGTTGAAGTGAATGTGCCCGAGATCTCCGCCGCGCACACGCGTCGAATCGATCTCATCGACGATCTCCTGCGCCGGAATATGTCGCTGGCTGTTCTCGGCGACTCGATATGTGGCGAGCCCGGGCCAGATGTGTCGCTTCTTGGTGTTGACGGAGAGCCACCAGTCGTACAACACCGGGAAGCTCTGATCGGGACGCGCGATCGGCCAGTACAGCTGTGGCGCGAGATAATCCAACCAGCCGTTCTGCAACCACTTCTTGGAATCGGCGTAGATCTGGTCGTATGCGTCGAACCCTTTGATCGTCGACGGATTGCCCGGGCGCCAGATGCCGAAGGGACTCACGCCGACACGCACCGACGGCTTCACGGCGTGCACGCCCTCGTACAGCTCTTCGACGAGCTTGTCTACGTTCGAACGCCGCCAATCGTCCTTCGGCAACTTGCCGCCGCTCGCGACGTAGCGCGCGTACGTCGCCGAATCGGGGAACTCGATCTTCTGGCCGCCGCTGTCGTTCTCCGGATACGGATAGAAGTAGTCGTCGATGTGCACGCCGTCGACATCGTATCGCTTCGCGACGTCTACGATCGCGCGGACCGAGCGGCGGCGAACTTCCGCGTCGCCGGGATCCATCCAGACGAAATGGCCGTACTGGCGAACGAGCAACGGATTGGTGCGAGTGATGTGCGTGCGCGCATTGAGCGTATCGCGGGTGTACGCCGCGCGATACGGGTTGAACCACGCATGAAGCTCGAGTCCGCGCTTGTGTGCCTGCTCGACGGCAAACGCGAGGGGATCCCACGGTGGATCGGGCGCGCGTCCTTGTCGGCCCGTCAGATACTCCGACCACGGCTCGAGCGTCGACGCGAAGAATGCGTCGGCGCCGGGACGAACCTGAAAGATCACCGCGTTGAGCTTGAGCGCCGCGGCGCGATCGAGGATGGCGAGCAGCTCGCGCTGCTGGTCCCACGTCGACTGCCCGGGCTTCGACGGCCAGTCGATGTTCCCGACGGTGGCAACCCAGACCGCGCGAAACTCGCGATCGATCGGCGGCGCGGATTGCGCCGCCGCGCGGGACACTAACAGCGTCGCCGCGAGCGAGAGATGTGTAAGACGCATCGGGGAATGATACTGCCCGGTGCTTCTCATTGACATTTTATGGGAGCGGAGACACGTTCCCCATAACAATCTTATGGGAAAGCGTCATGGCCGTCCCGCTCGATCTGCTTCAAGGTACGCTCGACCTCCTCGTCCTCCGCACACTCGCCTGGAAGGCGATGCACGGGTACACGGTGGCGCGCCTGATCAAGGAGCGTAGCAAGGAAGTCTTTCTGATCGAGGAAGGAGCGCTCTACCCGTCACTGCACCGCCTCGAGCGGAAAGGCTGGGTCGAGAGCGAATGGGGGCTCTCCGAGAACAACCGGAAAGCGAAGTTCTACCAACTCACGCCGCGTGGACGCGCCGCGTTGCGCAGCGAGCTCGCCGAGTGGGATCGATACACAAAAGCGGTCGCCGGCGTTCTACAACCCATTTGAGCATCGCGGCATCCAATCGTCATGGCTCGCATTCCAGGACTCCGACGAATCCTTCGCGCCGCAGACGCGCGGAGCGGCGCGAGCGCCTCCGCGATCGACGACGAGCTCCGCTTTCACATCGAGTCCCGGGTCGACGAGTTGGTGGCCCGGGGAACTCCAGAGGCAGAGGCCCGGCTCATCGCGCAACGCGATTTCGGCGACTGGAACCGCTACCGCGCCGATGTGCTCACCATCGATCATCATTACGCCAGGGAAATTCGAATGCGCGACTTCGTCGATTCGGTGTTGAACGATTCGCGCCACGCGGTGCGCATGCTGCGCAACCAGCCCGCGTTCACGGCGGTTTCGGTCGTCACACTCGCACTGGGTATCGCCGCGACGACGACGGTGTTCAGCGCCGTGAACGGCGTTCTGCTCCGCCCTCTGCCCTACGCCGATGCCAATCGCATCGTACACATCGGCGAGCGGGAGATTGCACGATCGGAACCCGGCGGAACGACCTCATATGACAACTTTGCGGATTGGCAGCGCCTCGCGCGCAGCTTCACCACGATGGGTATCGTCGCGACCTCCGCGCCGACCCTCACCGGACGAGGCGATCCGGTACGGGTGCCCGTCGCGCTGGTGTCCGCCGAGATGTTCGACGTGTTCCACGTCAAGCCGTCGCTCGGTCGTGGCATCGTGCCGTCCGACAACGTCGCATCGGCCCCGCCCGTCTTGGTGCTCGACTACGACCTTTGGCGCACCCGATTCGGCGGTGACCCGACCGTGATCGGTCAGACGGTGGCGCTGAATTTCGTATCGGCGAAAGTGGTCGGCGTCCTGCCTCGAGGATTCATTGGCACCGGACGCATGAATCGGCAGATCTGGTCGAATTTCGTGAATGACACGAGCGACGGTCGCACCGGCCGCTCGAAAGACGTCTACGCGCTGCTTCGTCCCGGTGTCACCCTCGAGCAGGCGCAGGCCGAGATGGCGCAGATCTCGAAGCAATTGGAAGCGTCGTATCCCCAGGCGGACAAGGGAGAAACCGCCGTCGTCGATCGTCTCGTCGACCGGATCGTCGGTGACGTACGCCGACCACTGATTTTACTCCTCGCTGCGTCGCTGCTTGTCCTACTGATCGCGTGCGCGAATCTCTCGAACTTGCTATTGGCGCGCGGAATGTCGCGGCGGCGCGAACTGGCCGTGCGCGTGGCCGTCGGAGCGGGCCGCGGGCGAATCGTACGCCAACTGTTGACCGAGAGCCTGCTCCTCGCGGCGATCGGATGCGTCGCCGGCGTGTTGGTCGCGCGTCTGGCCATGTCGTCGCTGGCCGCGCTCGGACCGCCGGTCTTCGCGTCCCGGCCTCCCGAGCTCGACCTCCGCGTCTTGCTGACCGCGATGACGGTATCCGTTGCGACGACGTTGCTGTTCGGTCTCCTCCCGGCGCTCCGAATTGCGCCACGCGAGCCGCAAGCGGCGCTTCGTGAATCCGGAGCACGCGTGACCGGTGGCGCCGGCAAGACGCGCACGACGCTCGCGACGGCGCAGCTCTCGCTCGCCGTGATTCTCCTCTCGGCGAGCGCGCTCGTGGTCAAGAGCTTCGTGCGCGTTCTCGAGGTCGACTCCGGGATTCGCTCCGATCACTTGCTGACAATGCAGATCACGCTGCCGCGCGCGCGCTACGACAGCTCGAGGAGTACGATCTTCTACGACCAGCTCGCGCGTCGCCTTCGTGCCGTCCCTGGCGTACGGAGCGTCGCGTTCACGAGTCTGGTGCCGTTCAGCGGCGACTTCGATCGGATTGGTATCACGAAGATCGCGGGCGAGGCGGAGCGAGTGGGCGCAGACGCCGCACGGGGCGACCGGTACGTGGTGAGTCCGTCGTACTTCGCGACGATGGGAATTCGACTTCTGCGCGGCCGCATCCCCACTGAAGAAGACCGATTCGACGCGCCACTCGTTTGCGTCGTCGACGAGGTGTTCGCCAAGCGGATCTTCGGCGATCGCGACCCGATCGGACGCCGAATGGATCTCCCGGCGCGCGACGGCTACGCCACGATTGTCGGCGTCGTCTCACATGTGAAGACATACGGTCTTGACGTCGCGTCGCCGGGCCAGATCTACATGTCCGACGTGCAGTACCCGTGGCGCTGGTCGGCGCTCGTCGTGCGAACTACCGGCGATCCACTCGCATTCGCTTCCGTCGCGACGCACGCCGTCCATGAGCTCGACGCGGATCAGCCAGTCGACGACATCAATTCGATGGATCGGCTGATGAGCAGCCTCCTGCGAGCGCGACGCTTCACGCTCACGGTTCTCAGCGCATTTGCGGCCGTCGCCATCGTGCTCGCCGTGGTGGGCCTGTATGGCGTGATCGCGTACGGCGCCACGCAGCGTCGTCGTGAGTTCAGCGTGCGCATCGCACTGGGCGCGCAGCGTCGGCAAATCGCGCGGATCGTCGTCGGCGAGGGCGCGCGCATTGCCGTCGCCGGAGTGCTGATCGGCATCGTCGGCGCGCTCGCCACGGCGCGACTGCTGTCATCGCTCCTGTTCGATGTCGACCCGCATGACGCCGGCGTGCTCTCGGCTGTCGTTGCGGGTTTGTCCGTCGTCGCGATGATGGCGTGCGTGGTCCCGGCGCGACGCGCGACGCGGGTCGACGCGGCCGAGGTACTCCGCGGCGACTAGGCCGAAGAATTTCTCGGCGACCGAAGTCGCGCGCTGGTCGTAGAGCAGGGTCGGCCGCTCCGTCATAGATTTCGGAATGGCCAAGTACGACAAGTCACGCGCCTGGAAGGAAGCCCGCGAGCTGATCGCGGAGCATCGCGCGTCGCTCGCGGTCGGGCTGGCGCTGATGGTCGTCAACCGGCTGTCGGGGTTGGTCTTGCCATGGACGTCGAAGTTTCTCATCGACGACGTCGTCGGAAAACATCGCGCCGACATGCTCATGCCCCTCGCCGCCATCGCGGCAACGGCCATGATCATTCAAGCGGCGACGTCGTTCGCGCTGTCGCAGGTCGTGAGCATCGCGGCGCAGCGCGCGATCACAGAGATGCGCAAGCGCGTGCAAGCACACGTGCTGCGTCTCCCGGTGTCGTACTTCGATTCGACGAAGACCGGCGTGCTCATCTCGCGCATCATGACCGACGCCGAAGGTGTGCGCAATCTCGTCGGCACGGGCCTGGTCCAGCTGCTCGGCAGCATCATGACGGCGCTCTTGGCCCTCTCGGCGTTGTTCTACTTGAATTGGAAGCTCACCAGCGCCACGCTGATCGTGCTCACGGCGTTCGGCGGCATGATGACCATCGCATTCAAGCGACTGCGCCCCATGTTTCGCGAGCGCAGCGTGATCAACGCGGAAGTCACTGGCCGGTTGACGGAGACGATCGGCGGCGTGCGCCTGGTCAAGGTGTATGTCGCCGAGCCGCGCGAGCGATTGGTCTTCGCGCGCGGCGTCCACAAGCTCTTCCGCAACATCGCCAAGACCATCACCGGCACCTCGGCCGTCGCGGCGGGCACGGCGGTGATCACCGGACTCATTGGTGTGCTGATGATC
>DASVYG010000427.1:0-3691 GCA_036392315.1 Gemmatimonadaceae bacterium | reverse complement strand
TGTACGAGGCCGATCACGTAAGCTGGCATTCTAGAGTTCTCATGCCCTGCTCTTGCGTAGCCGGGCAATCCGCTACGAGCCTGCATACGAAGCACCGGCGCACGACGCCGGCGTGGGCAGCTCGCGCAGTGGCCCCACGCGTGCGGAGCTGGGCCACTCTGGTGGTCACCGCAATGCAAAAATCGGCTGCAGAGACCGGCCGCCGATTTTCGTACATCCTTATAGATCAAACACTACCAAGGGCGGGCGATGGGACTCGAACGTCGGCGAGGCAGTAGCTCTCCCTTTCCGGCAAATAGGAGATTGGACTGATCGACTCGTCCGGCTTTCACGGCGCGGGTGACACGACGCGCACACGAACACGGGGCACTGGAATTCAGCAATTCACAATACGCCCGCATGAAGTCGCGCAGCTCCGCCGAACATTGAGGAGATGATTCGTGGCGACGCGTAGCGCCCATGTTCGAAATGCACTCTCGCCGCGGAACGTCGCAAGGCTCGTGACGATCTTGAAGAGAATCTCCTGACTCGCATCCTCCGCGTCCTGCGGATGCCAGAGCATGCGAAGCGCGAGCCGGTAGACGTCGTCCTGCACCCCTTCGACGACCGCGGTGAGCGCGCCGCCGTCGCCGGCGACGGCGCGCTTCGCCAGTTCCTCGAGCCCGACGACGGACGCACGTGCGCCCCCGGCGTGTGCCTCGCGTGTCATAGGCGACACGCGAGGCGGGCGACAATCAACGCGCGAAGAAACTGAAGTTCTTCGATCAACGCGCGCACTTGGCTCTCGAATACATCATCGGGCATTCCGGTGGACTGAAACTGTGTGAATACGTACTCGGCTCCGGCGGCATTCGGGAGGACACGTGAGAACGCCGCGACCTCCACGTTCGGGCTCGGCTCGAAGTAGAACTCGATCACGCCACGCGCCTCGTCCGTCACATACCGGATAGGTAGATCTCAGCCACCGGTCGTCGCGATCCATCTGCCGGCTCGGTCAAGATCGCGTCGAATGGCTTTACAGAATCCCACGGCCCACCGCGGCAGGTTTTCTAGGTCGGCGACGAACGCGAAGACCTCCGCCGCTGACGCAGCTATGCTGACGGTGTGGGTATTCGAGCGGTTGACAGCCGTTTCCGATGAATGGTCGAGCATCTTGTCCCTCCGAAACTGGTATCGACCGACGCCCAGAGCGCGATCGGCCTGAAGGACTAGACACGGCGGCCATCCCAATGTGACCGATGCTCCGCATCGTGGCGGTGTGGATCGCGCTCGCGAGAGACTGCGCTACGGCCGCAACGCGTGCAGGCGGCGCCGAAGATTCCGCGCGCCGATCGTGAGGGCTTGAGCATTCTGCGAATTCCGCGACAGACTGAGGATTCCCTCGACTTCGGCCACGAGGGCGAAGCCCACGGCGTACGGATCGATCGTCGTGCTCACGGTGCCATTGGCCTGCCCGCGTCGCAGCGCCATCGCATACGTCTGAATCCACAGCTCGAACACCTGTTGCGTGCGTAAGCGGAAGCCGTCATCGAGCGGCGACATTTCCTGCGCGAGGTTGTTCAGCGGGCAGCCGAGGTTCACCGGCGCGTTCGCCAGCACCGCCGCACCAGCCTCGAACGCGTCGCCAATGGTGGTCAGCGGATCGGCGGACGTCGAAAGCGGCTCGACCCACTGCGCGCGGATCATTCCCGCAATCACCTCGTCGACGAGTGCGTACCCGAACTCGGTCTTGTTCGCGAAGTGGTGGAAGAAGGCACCCTTCGTCACGGAAAGGCGGCGCAGAATGTCGTCGACGCTCGCCGCCTGAAAGCCGCGTCGGTACACCTCCTCGAACCCGGCGGCGAGCAGGCGGGCTCGGGTCGCCTCCGGATCCCTCCGCCGCCGTGCCTTCGTCTTTCGGACCATTTTCTCCCCCTTGCGCCAGCATACCAAGTGGTATGTATAATATCGCGACCCTTTTCCTGGAGCGCGACATGAGACTCTTCCTCGGGATTGCCGCGGTACTCGCCTGGCTGTTCGGGCTCATGCTGCTCCTCGCGCCCTCTCAATTCTACGCGCCCGTCGGCATCACGCTCACTCCGATGCTCGCGACGATCCCGCAGGCGCACGGGGCGACGCTCATTGGGTTGGGAACGATCAACTGGTTCGGGCGCCGCGCCGAGGGATCGGGACTCACCGCGATTCTCGTCGGCAACCTCGTGACACAGGTGTTGTCATTCGCCGTCGCCGTCCGTATCGCCATGCTTGGTGCGGGTTCCTCGGCGACGCCGGCGTTTGCGATTCATACAGTCCTCGGCACCGCGTTTGTCGTCGTCCTCGTTCGCGCGCGCCGCACGTCGTCCGCTCACCGCTAGTCTCTGCCTGGAGAAGAACGATGGCTCGGAACAAGGACGTCGACGCATGGTTCTCTCGATCAGACAATCCGCGCAAAGACGTGATGCTGCGGCTTCGAGCCGTCGTACTCGGCGCCGATCCGCGAATCGACGAGTGCATCAAGTGGCAGACGCCCACATTTACCTACCGCGGCAACCTCGCGAGCTTCAACCCGCGAAGCAAACAGCACGCAAGCCTGCTGTTTCACACAGGCGCGAAGATTCCGGGGCGCCACAAACTGCTTGAGGGGACAGGCAGCACCGCTCGCGTGATGAAGATCGCCAGCATCTCGGATGCGAATGCGGCGAGACCGGAGATCGAGCGAATCGTGCGCGCCTGGTGTGATTGGC
The DNA here is from genome assembly GCA_036392315.1 of Gemmatimonadaceae bacterium. Taxonomy (GTDB): domain Bacteria; phylum Gemmatimonadota; class Gemmatimonadetes; order Gemmatimonadales; family Gemmatimonadaceae; genus JAQBQB01. Next base: position 968 of record DASVYG010000427.1, on the reverse strand, counting down.
GTGATGCCGAGGAAAGTGTGCCAGCTGCGAACGCAGCAGAGCCGAACACGCGGAAGAAGCGCGGCGGACGCAAGGCGGCTTCACCGGCGAGCAAGCGGTGACGTCCCGATACCCTGAGTGTTCGCTAATTCACGCCCCCTGATAACTGGCGCCGCAGCGTGGCCTGAACGGCACCTTCCGGTGCGGCGTCGGTCGCTCGCGCGGCGTGTGTCCGAGCACGCTCGACATCGGCGGAGCGGCGATAGAGGTCTGCCGGCACAGCGTCCCAGAGGTACGACCCCTCCAACCATGACGGCGGTATGATGCCGTGTAGCACGGCGAGTCCGGCAATCCGCGTCCGCCAGCTGCGACATAGGCGCGATGTGACCCCGACAGCCTGTCCGCTGCGACTCGCGGACCGGCAGGCGTCCTGACGTTGCGCGTTCCGCTCTTGCACTAGCCTCGTCAGGCGGTCATTCGAACAACGGTTGACTGGGGACGTCCAGCCAGGGTTCCGCGACGAAGTCGCGCACTAAGCCTCATTACCACAAGCAAGTGGCGGTACGCAACTCGTTTCAGCTGATCACGATCTGGTGACCCGCGAGCGATCAACGCGCTCAACGGTCCCCCGAGTCGCGCGAACCGGAGACCGTTGCCGGGGACCGTTGACAACGCAAAATCGGCCGCCGAGGCTGGCAACCGATTTTAGTAAACTGTTATCTCACAACAACACTCAGAGCGGGCGATGGGACTCGAACCCACGACGTCCAGCTTGGGAAGCTGGCATTCTACCAACTGAATTACGCCCGCGTTCCTATAACCTACCGCTGAACCGGGCTCCCATCAACGCCGAGGCAAGACGCTGGGGCTCGCCATCCCGCTCGGGTGGCGGATCGGCGACTCGGACAGTTATGCCTTGGGAGACCACTCTCAGCGGAGTTCCAAAGGCCGTGACCCGTCATCACCTCGCGTACGTCGCACTCGTTGCC
>DASVYG010000426.1:0-17688 GCA_036392315.1 Gemmatimonadaceae bacterium | reverse complement strand
GCATCATCCCGAAGGAACGCTTCGTTCGATCGTTGCCGAACGGCTCCATTCCGTCGGAGATCACGACGCTCGCTCGTGAAGTGGTCCTTCATGACCCGTATCACAACTTGTGGCTTGCGCGCGCCGTGACCCCAGCGGGTGGCGACGCCATCGGAATTTTTCGCCGACTCACCGCGGAGTCGGTGATGCGCTTCGGCCAGGACGGCACGTACGACGGCGCGACCGTCGCCTTCAATCCCACGCTCCCGAAAACGCCGGCGGCGCGGCGCAAACTGGCCGCGGCCGCGCAGGGAAATTTCGCCGAGCCTGGCATTCGACAAACGCAGATGCAGGTTGCGGATGAGCTGCGGAAATTCTCGCTCTACAAAGGCGTGGACCCCGACCTCGTCGGTGTCACGACGTGGGCGCAGCCGTGGATTCCAATGTGGCTCGAGTGGGAGGTGAAGGTCGAAGGACTCGACCCACCAACGCTCGAACAGTGGCAACTCGGCTCGATCGACCTCGAGCACTCTGCTCCGGACATCGATGGCGGCACGGCAACGCTGCGCGGTCGGGCCGTGCTCACCACCGGCGCGGCGAACACGTTGCACGACGCGATCAGCGACTACCTGAAGGCGGAGGACGCGCTCGATGCCGTGTCCGCCGGACTCATCGACGACGCGACCGAAACCGCCCTGCGTCAGCTCGATGACGCCGTGAACCAACTCGACATCGTGACCGCGTCGCTCGACGGCGTGCGCACGCAACTGTTGGGGCTTCCGGTGAGCGATGGGCTCAGGCGGCCGAGCGACGGCGGGCTTCCGAACAATCCGGCGCCGGTTGCCGCGCCGCACGGATTGCTCGCCGGCTGCGTCACGCTCATGCGGGCACGGCTCGTCGACTCATTCGGCCGGACACTCGACGTACCCGTGGACCACGTTGCCACGCCGACGCGAGTGACGCTCGATGCGCGTCCCGGCGCGCTAGCGGTGCGGCCGCGGCTGCTCCGGCCCGCGCGTTGGCGTCTCCGGCTCGTCGAAGCGTCGACGGCCGTCGGCGCCGAGGGTGTCGAGGCGCGCGTCGATCAGATCGAGCCGTCGCTCCAGGTCAATCCGGTCGCCGGCTTTGTGTTGCCCGACCACATCGACGAGAGTCTCGAGGTCTACAGCATTGATGGTTCTCCAATTGGAGAACTGTTGCACGAGCCGGTGAGCGGCGGCGTGATGTGGGAGATCGCGGCGGGGCGCGAGGGACCGGCGGACGCCGGGCCGCTCTACGGGCTCGATCCGGCGCAACAGTCGCTGGGGCGCTTCGCCGCGGGGCTCGTCGCGGCCGATGCCGCGGCCCGCGCCGGTGCGCCGCTCTCTCCCGACGGTGGCGGCGAGTCCGCCCTTTCCGCGCTGCTCCGCGCCATCGACACGACGTTGTGGACGGTTGACACGTTCGCGTCGCTCGGCAGCGAGCACGTCGCGGGACTCGTCGGCCGACCGACCGCCGTCGTGCGAGCGCAACTTCGGCTCGAACTGTGGCCGCCCGACGACATCGACCTCTCCGATGCGTCGCGCGCCGCGGAATGGGCGGAGGTCGAGCGCGAGGTCGCGCGGTACGGGTTTCCAATCCGAATAGGTGAGCTGACGCGAAGCGATGACGGTGTCCTCGGCTTCTTCGTCGACGACGACTTCGCGCATTTCCGCCTCGTGGACAAAGCGATCGCCGGCAGCGCGGCGGAAAGTGGACGCAGCCGCGGTCAACTCGGTCTGTACGCGACGGTGGCCGGAATGCCACCGACCTCGCCGATCAATCACCCATATATCGTCGGCACGGACGACGCCGACACGCTCACGCTTCATGTCGGACAGACGGTGACGCTCACGATCTTCATGCACCCGGTCGGCAAGGCCACGCTCACGTCCGGCCTGTTGCCGCGCGACGCGATCGCGCTCGCGCGCGATTGGGTCGGGCCGGGACTCGCGGCAATCGCTCCGTCAATGCGCACGGGTCCCGTGCTCGTCGAGACGGATCTCGATACGAAAGGACAAGTGCGGCTGCCGAAGGTCTCGGTGTTCGGCAAGAATCAGAACTTCCTGTGGCGTGAGACGCCCGCGACGTGGCGGACCGACGCGATCCTCGCCGCGACGCAGACGGCGCTCCTGCCGGACACGCCAGCCGAGTTGCGCGAGGGATGGATTCGCGTTGCGCCCGATACACCCGCTGCACCGAGCAACGGGGGAGGCACGCCGTGAGTCGTTACAATTGGCCCGACGTTCCACGCGCTGAAGAGCGTGATGACCCGGGCGCGCGTGCTCGCTTCGTCACGCGGCGTCGAACGGATTTCGATCTCGAGGGCGCGCGCATCGCCGGGCGTCAGCTTCCCGCGCGTCTCCCCGGACACCCGTTTGGTGCGCCTGCCGTCGGCCGGCAGTTCCTGTGGCAACCGCTTGGACCGATGACGGTCGTCGCCGGACAAGCCACTGGTACGCCGCGCATCGCGGGTAGAGTCAACGCGATCGCTGTCGAGAGCGGAGGCAATCGGATCTACGCGGCGTCAGGCACGGGAGGCCTCTGGTACTCGTCCGACGCCGGCGCGAACTGGCGCTCACTCGGCGGTTTCGCGCCGACGAACACGGTGGGAATCACACGACCCGCACAGCGAAATGCCTGCGGCACGGTGTTCGTGAATTTCGGCGCGACTGAAGCCGACGACGACGTGTTCATCGGCACGGGTGAAACAGCCGGATTTCCCGACGCGCAGCCGGGGTCGTCGATGGGCGGGCTCGGCATCTTGTTCGCGCATGGTCCAGCCACGTCAGCGGCGGACGATCCGTGGACACGCGAGGCGAAGAACCTGATTGGACGCGGCATCAACGCCATCGTCCGCGATCCGGGCGGCACGACCACGATTGCAGCGACGACGATCGGACTTCTGCAGCGTCCCGCTGCTCCTGCCGCCGACGCGGACTGGACGCCGGTCGCTGGGACGCCGTTCAACACGCTCACCGACGAAATCACCCATGCACTCTGGACCGCCGCCGCCGGCGCGCGCCCCGCGCGCCTGTGGGTGTGGGTGCGCAATGGAGCGAGCGCCGGACTCTGGGTACGCGCGACGGGTGAGACCAATTTCACGCAAATCGCCACGGCCGGCTCGAAGAAGCGACGCGCGGTGCTCGCCGCGTCGACGCCGCCCGACCAGATCTTCGTGCTGAACGATGCGGGCAAGAACGTTCCGCCGAATCTCTATCGCGTCGCCGCGGCGTCCGCCGCGCTGCCCGTCGCGACGGCGGTGACAGCCGGCGTGCCCAACGTGTTGGAGGCGCAAGGATTCTACGACATTGCGATGGTGGTCCATCCGACGATGCCGAACCGCATCGTGATCGGCGGCTGCAGCTTCGATGCGACGATGCCGGACGGCACGGTGCTCAACGATGGCGCGATCCTCATGGCCGACGTTGCCGACAACGCGGGAACGTTGACGTTCGGCTACCCGAACGCGCCCACGCCACTGGGCGTCGGCGTCCACTCCGACGTGCACGCGGTCGCGTACTCGAACGGCGGCAACCGGCTCTGGGCCACGTGCGACGGTGGAGTATTCCGCTCGGATCAACCGACGAAGAACGTCGGCTTCGTCCCGTGCAACAACGGACTGTCGATCATCGAGTCGAACTACATCGCGAGTCACCCGACGTGCGAGGGGCACGTCGTGACGGGGTTGCAGGACAACGGCGTGATCACCCGGCTCTCGAGCAGCGTGTGGCGCCACGTCGGCGACGGGGACGGCGGCGGTGTAGTATTCGACCCGATTCGTCCCGACCGGTTCTTGCGCGAACACTTCCAGGGGTATTGGTCGTCGTCGGATGGCAGCGTCGCGGCAGCGGCGCTCCTCACGCGCGCCGGCACGTTCGCGCAAGCGGAGTTCGACGTCGCGTCGTTCTACTCTGAAGCCGCCGCGATTCCCAATCGTCGGGGCACGCCGGCGCCGGCCGCGCCCAACGTCGGCCAGATCATCCTCGGCACGGATCGAGTCTGGTACACGGAGAACTTCGGCGCGAGCTGGGTGACGCTACCGACCGGCAACGATCCGCTCCCCGCGAACACGAATCAGGATTCAGTCGGGCAGGCCATCACGGTGTGCCGGTGGCAGAGCCCCGAAGTCGCGTGGGTGCTCGGACAAAGCACGTTGCAGCGCTACTCTCGCACGGCGGGATCAGACTCGGGCGGTGGTCCGGGAACGTGGACCGCGGTACCGGTGATGCCGGGCGTTGTCATCGCGCCGCCGGCGCCGGGCAGTCCGCCTCCGAGTACGGGCAAAGCGAAGAAGCGATCGCCGCCAGCAGCTCCGCCACCTCCGCCGTCGATGCTCGACGCGAAGGTGTGGACCGACGTCGCCGTCAATCTCGATCCACCACCGGGCGCGGGCCAGCCGCCGGCGCAACACGGCCCGGTGGGCGCGGTTTACGTCGGCACTGTCGGTGATCCGGACAAATCAAACGTCGATACGCTGTGGTGGTTCAACGGAACGGACACCTGGTATCCGACGAACCTGCGTAGCGACGCGAACGGAGTGCCCGCTCCGGTGACGGCGATCGTGTGCGACGCGGCGTTCCCGATGGAAGTCTGGGTCGGCACGACCGTCGGCGTGTGGTTCGGCGTACGCACCGATCATGGTGCGAGTGCGCCGACCTGGGAATGGCATTCCCGCGTCAACGGGCTGCCCGAGGCGTCGGTCGAAGATCTGGCCATCTTCTCCGACGGCGGAATTCGATTGTTGCGCGCGGGCATCGCGGCGCGCGGCGTGTGGGAGCTCCGGCTCGACACGCCCGACGTCGCGGACCTCACGTACGTGCGCGCGCACGACGACGATCTTCGCTATCGCGCGCGCGCCGTCGAGACGAAGCGCGATCTGACGACGCCGCGCTCGTGGCACGGCAGCCCCGACGTGCGACCGCGCCGCGCGTCACTCCCGCGCACCGCGCCGACGTCGCTGCCGTGGACCCAGCCGTCGCCGCACATCGACGCCGAAGCGTTGCGTCGTTTTCAGTCGGCGCTCCGCTCAAAGACCAGCGATCCACGCGTACGTGCGACCGGAGCCTGGGACAGCTACTTCAACGAGGTGCTCCGCGACCTCGGTGCGCCGATCCAGCCGCCGCCAGCGTCGAAGGTGGTCGGCATCGATAAGACATTCTGGAACGCGACGATGATCGCGCCGCATGCGTCAGCCGACCCGTGGGGCGCCGGCATTCCGAGTGAGGCCGATCTGTACGAGCTCAGTGCGACGCTCGTCGAGGGCGATGTCACCGCGACATCGTGCACACTACCTGCGCAGAAGCTGAAGGTCGACATCGTCGTGCATCATCGCGGGCTTGACACCGTGAGCGGCGACGACGTGCGGGTCACGTTGCTCAGGTGGAGCGACACCAAGACGAAGCATGCCGCAAAGTGGAACGATCAAACGACATGGTTCGGTGGGAACGTCGGGTGGACGCCTGCGGTCAACGAGGTGCTCAACTCCGCGGATGGAAAGACGGCGCAACCGGTGGATGGCGGGTGGAAGTTCGTCTTGGGCACCAGCACGCAGTCGCATCGCGTCACCCTCCCTGGCCAAACGCTCGACTCCACGCATTCGGGCATCGCCACGTTCGATCTCGACCTGACGGGCGCGAAGCAAAACACCGTCGTGCTGCTCGTGGCCATCATCCGAGTGGGGACAACGCCGGCGGACGACATCGCACTCGCGCCGGCAACCTTGCAGGATCTCGCATTGACGAGCTCCAACGTCGCTGTCCGGTCGCTGCGCGTGGGTCGCTGACTCCGGCAGCGACTCAGCGGGTTCCGGCGGAAACAGCATCCGCCGCCGGCGCGGCGCGGCTCGGCTCGCTCTTGTCCGCGCCGAGCAGGACGACGACCGCGTGCCGCGCGCCGTCGTCGACCAGTTCGACGAAGCCGTCGGTCGCAGTGCGCCCGTCGGCCGTGACGGATGCGACGCCGCGGGAAACATGGTCGGGATTCCGAACATCGATCGCATACGTGCTCGTCCCGAACCGATACGCGATGGTGAACCCAGGCCACGCGGCGGGAATGCACGGATCGATGCGAAGCCGATGCCCGCGTTTCTCGAACCCGAGTACGCCTTCCAGCGACGCGCGATAGCTCCAGCTCGCCGAGCCGGTGTACCAGGTCCAGCCGCCTCGACCTTCGTGGCCGGCCGCGGCGTAGACGTCCGCGGCGACGACATACGGCTCGACCTTGTATCGCTCGACGTCCTCGGGGCTTCGGGCGTGAGAGAATGGATTGAGCATACTCATAAGCTCACCGGCGCGGTCACCGTCGCCGAGTTTCGCCATCGCCAGCGCCGTCCAGAGGGCGGCGTGGGTGTACTGCGCTCCGTTCTCCCGCACGCCGGGCAGGTAGCCCTTGATGTAACCCGGGTCGCGCGCTGATTTGTCGAATGGCGGCGTCAGCAACAGCACGAGGCGCGCGTCGTCTCGAACCAGGCGCTCGTTGACGGACTGCATGGCCCGCTGCGCGCGTGTCGGGTCCGCCGCGCCGGAGAGAACGGCCCAGCTCTGCGCGATCGCATCGATCTGACACTCGTCGTCGGCAGCGGTGCCGAGTGGCGAGCCGTCGTCGAAATACGCGCGGCGGTACCACGCGCCATCCCACGCCGACTTCTCGACGGCCTCCGCGTATGCGTCGGCTCGAGCTCGATATCGGGCCGCTGTCGCCGAGTCGCCTCGACTTTGCGCGTGCACGGCGAACCGGCGGAGCGTTGCCACGAGAAACCACGCCAGCCAGACACTTTCGCCCTTCCCATGTACGCCGACGCGATTCATGCCGTCGTTCCAATCTCCCGATCCGATGAGCGGCAGTCCGTGCGACCCCGTGGTGCATGCGCGGTCGAGGGCACGAACGCAATGTTCGTAGAGCGTCCCTGTCTCGCCGCTCTCACTCGGCAGCTCGTAGGCCTCCGACTCGTCCGCGGCCAGAGGCCGCATGCTGAGGTAGGGTGCGGTTGCATTCCAGACGTCGGCGTCCCCGCTCACGCTTACGTAGTGATCGGCGACGAACGGCAACCAAACGAGATCGTCGGAGAAGCGTGTGCGAACGCCGCGACCGGTCGGCTCGTGCCACCAGTGCTGGACGTCTCCCTCGGTGAATTGCCGTCCGGCGGCGCGAATGAGGTGCGCTCGCGTGATCTCCGGCTCGGCGTACACGAAGGCCATGCAGTCCTGCAGCTGATCTCGAAATCCGTACGCGCCGCCCGACTGGTAGAGGGCGGATCGCCCCCACATTCGGCACGACAGTGCCTGGTACAGCGACCAGCGGTTGGACAGCGCGTCGAACTCGGGATCGGGCGTGTGCACCTGGATCACGGACAGTCGCTGGTTCCATGCGGTGGTCACCTCGTCGATCGACGCCGTGGCGGCCTGTGGCGAACCGTAACGCGCGATCAGCGCGCGCGCCTCGTCGTCGCTCCCGGCCGCGCCAAGCAAGACGACGATGGTCCGCGTCTCGCCCGGTGCCAGCGTAATCGCGCATCGGAGCGCCGCACACGGATCGTCTCCCGCGCCGACCGCGCCCGAGAGCTCGTCGTCTCGCAGGCCCGCAGGCGTCGTCAAGTCTCCGTTGCGTCCGATGAAGTGATCTCGGCGTGCGGTATGGCTGGTGGTCGTCTCGCTGATCCACGAAAAGGCCACGCGCGTGGTGAAGTCTGGCGCAAAGACGTTCCGCGCGAGGAGAGCGCCGGACTCGGTATCGTACCGCGTGTGCAGTTGATGTCGCGTGTGCTCGCGCTCCGCGCCGAGCGCCCACTCGACGTAACTCGTCACGGAGAGTTGCCGGGGCGAGTTACCACGATTCGTGATCTGTAATGCAGTAATCTTGACGGGATCGGCGCGAGGTACGGCGAGCGTCAGCTCGGTCGCGATCTCCCCGTGCTCGTGGGAGAAGCGCGTGACGCCGGGCGCGTGCGTCACGCCATACGCCGATGATCGATCGATATCTCCGACGGCCGCCGCCGGTGCCGGCGTGGGCGTCCACACCTCGCCACTCTCGATGTCGCGAAGGTACAGCACCTCGCCGCACGGGTCGGACACCGGATCATTGAACCATGGCGTGAGGCGGAAAAAGTGACTGTTCTCGGCCCACGCGAATCCAGCGCCGCGCTCGGTGATGCAGAAGCCGATCGCTGGGTTCGCGATCACGTTCGCCCACGGCGCCGGCGGAACGTGCGCGCCGGCGACCCATGTCGCGAAATCACCGGCCGCGGTGAGCGCGCCGTAGCCGTTGGGGTAGCTCGACGATTGCCGTGATGCCGAACCGCGCGAGCGAGCGGCGCTCAGAACGGGTTCCGACGGCGGCGTGACGGGACGAGTCTTCGCACGCGACGTGTAATTGACGATGTTCGCCGCGACGATCTCGCCCAGGCCCACGCCGTCGCACAACACATTGATGCGCGCGATCGACCTGAACAACGCGGTGTCGTCGGCCGAGAGCATGTCAGCGCGCCGAATGAACACGCCGCCTTCGCGCTCGATCACCCCGCCTTCGCTCGACGCCATCGCCATCGTGACGAGTTGGTCCTGCAGCTCCTGCGCGTACGAGTGCGGCTTCGCGTTGAGAATGACGAGGTCGGAGCGGATGCCTTTCGTGCGCCAATATTTGTGCGCCATCAGGAGTTGTCTCACGCTCTCCAGCCCCGCTGGCGCGCGGATCGTGGCGAGCACGATCGGCCAATCGCCGGAGATGCCCTGGGCCCAGAGCGCCGGCTGACCGAGCGTGACGGCCGCGCGCTCGGCCTCGGGCGCGCGAAGCGCTTCGTGCGGATAGATGAGCGCTCCCGCCAGCTCCTGATACAGGGCGACGTCGGCCGGCGCGATGTCGAGATCGCGCAGCTCGACCTCGGCCTCGGTTCGCGCCAGGCTTAACGCCCGCTCGGCGGCGGCGGTGTCTCGGTAACGATCGGCGAGACGAAGCGCCGCGTCGCGCGTCTCGGCCGTCGCAGTCGTGAACGCCACCGTCGCCGAGCGTCCCGGTCCGACACGCACGCGAACCCGCAGCGCAACGATCGGATCGAGCACCGCACCTACTGTCCCCGACAGCGACACGTTGGCGTCCATGGCGCGGGGCGAATGGATCGTGCGGCCACGTCCAAGAAAACGCGCGCGGTCCGTCTCACACGTCACGTCGCCAACGCGTTCGGGCCCCGCCGCGACGACGTGCGCACACCAGGGCCAGTGTTCGTCGCTGGATCGTGGGCGGCGGCTGGCGAGAATCGTCGCCTCGGGAATCCACTCGGTCTCGACGAACAACTTTTGAAACGCCGGATGCGCCCGGTCCGCCGTGGCGGGGCAGAGCACGACCTCTCCGTAGCTCGTCAGTTCGATGTCCCGCGCGACATGAGATCGATTCACCAACGTGACGCGCCTGATCTCGGCCTGCTCGCCGGCGATGACGACGATCTCGGTGCGCGTGTCGATCGAGCCGTCGCGGCGGGAGAACGTGACGCGGTCACTCGCAAACGTGGCGCGGTACGACGAGAACGCCGCGCGGACGGGCTGATGCCCCGCCGACCAGAGCGCACCCGATGTGAGATCTTTGATGTAGATCCAGTGGCCCGTGTCATCCTGCGTCCCGTCGGCGCGCCAGCGAAGGACGTCGATGCCGTTCGCGCGGCTGTAGCCCGTGCCAGCGTTGGTGAGCAACACGCTGTATCCCGCGCCGCCGAGCAGAGCGACGTGCGGCTCGGCCGTATGCGGAGTGTCGACGGTGTGCACGCTGATCTGCGCGCGGCTCGTGGTCTCGACCGTCGCGGAGAGGATATCCAACTGCGGAGGGCGCGGGACGTATCGTCGCGGGACGCGCTCATCGAGGAGCAGCGCGGTGGCGCGGACGGCGGCGTCGGCCATGAAACGTCGGGACCATACGCCGTCGGCCTCCGTCTCTCGGATGCTCAGTGCATTGTCCAACGCGACCAACGTCATGCCGATGTGATGCGCCATGAAGGTGCGCACGACCGCCACGCGCTCGTCGGGATCGACGCGCGTGTAGTCGAGCGCGTCGTAGAATCCGTAGGCGCCGAGCGCGCCGAGCCGTTCGAGCTCGGCGAGGTTGCGCAGCGCGTTGTGCGCGTCGACGGAGGCGGCGAGCGCGGTTGCATATGGTGCGACGACGAGATCGCTGGCCAGTCCGCGCTTGAGCGCGAGGTCGGGCACGCCGAAGGCGCGGTACTGATACGTGTCGTGGCGGTCGCGGACGTTATATGCAGACTCGGAGATTCCCCACGGCACGCCGTGCGCTCTGCCGTACACGATCTGCCGATGGACCGCCGAGTGACACGTCTGATCGAGCAGCGAGAACGGGCGCGGCGGCATGACGAGGAGCGGCATGAGATACTCGAACATGCTTCCGCTCCACGACACGAGCGCCGTCGCGTGGTCGGCGACGGTCAGCGAGCGGCCGAGACGGAACCAATGCTCCGTGGGCGCGTCGCCCTTCGCCACCGCAATGAAGCTCGCCAATCGCGACTCCGATGCGAGGAGGTCGTACGACGATTCGTCGAGCTTCCCCGAGCGCGCGTCGTAGCCGATCGCGAAGAGTCGGCGCTGCGGGTCGTACACGAGTCGGAAGTCCATCTCCATCGCGAACGTGCGGGCGCGCACGGCGAGCCGTTCCAACCGCTCGACGAGTGCCGCCGCTCCCGGAGACGTGCGCGCCGCCGCACGAAGCGGCATCCGTGCCTCGTCCTCGGCGTCCAGTCCCAATTGCGACAACTCCGCGGCGGCGGCTTCCAGGCGCTGTCGCGCCCAGAGCGTCGAGGCGGCGACGTCGGGTGAGTTCGTGGCGACCGCGGCGCGCCGGCGGACATCGAGTGTGGCTGACTGGTAGGCGACCAGACGTTCGCCCGTCCATTGCGCGCGGCCGTGCGCGCCGCCGACGGAGTCGCGCCCCGTGTGCTGGATTCCCTCGGCGTCGAGGACCGCCCACAGTCGCGCGTCGTCGACAGGTGCGTCGGCGAGGGCCAGGCATCCCTGCGCGAGCGCGACAAGGTGGCCGGCGAGATTGCCCGAATCCACCGTCGACACATATGGTGGATCGAGAACACGCAGGTCACTCAAGTCATACCAATTGAAGAAATGCCCGTGCACGCGCGTCATGCGATCCATCGACTCGAACGCGCGCTCCAGTCGATCGACCATTTCGCCGCGCGTGAGGAAGCCCAGGTCGCATGCCGACATCGTCGCCAGCAGTTGGAGACCGATGTTCGTCGGCGACGTTCGAGAGGCGACGATGGGTTGAGGCGTCTCCTGAAAATTGTCGGGAACGAGCCCGTGTGTCTCAGCGGTCACGAAACGCTCGAAGTACCGCCAATGGCGCAACGCGTAGCGCAGCGATGCCGCGCGCTGATCGACATCGAGAACGAGATTGCGACGCAAGAGCGGCGCGCTGAGCGCGATTGCCATCTCAGGTGCGAGCAGCCACGCGGCGGCGAGTCCCGACCACGCGCCGATCGATATTCCGCCCGGCGCTCCGCTGAGCGACACCTCCGCGGCGCGCCACGCGATGAGTGACAGGACGGCGGCGCCCAGGAGTACCGCGGGCCACATGCGCTTCCACACCGAAAGCCTGCCGTACCCGGTGGCTCGCTCGGCCTGAGAGGCGGTTTGCCACTCGAGCATCTTGCGATGCGAGCCGAGCACACGCACGAGACTGCGGACGATTGCGTCGCCCGCGAGGAGCGCCTGATCCGGCAGCAGAACCACGGCCAATCCCAGCTGCTGCGCGGCTCGAGACGCATCGTGTCCAAGCGCCACGTAATACGGGCGCCATGCCTGATTACGCGGTGGACGCGCTGCCGCGAACAACACTGGGACCAGCCACGGCGCGCTGAGCGCGGCGAGCAAGACCGCGGTCCACGCGATTCCGCTTCCCGGCAGAATCGTCCAAGCCGCGACGAGCCAGACGAGCAGACCGACCGGATTCAAGCTGCGCCGCATGTTGTCGGCGATCTTCCAGCGAGACAGCGCGGAGAGCGGATTACGCTCGGAGCCGGTCGGTCCGGGAACACGTGACGTCAGCCAACGAAGCAGCTGCCAGTCACCGCGAATCCATCGATGCGTTCGTCGCGTGGACGTGAGGTAGCGCGTGGGGTAGTCGTCGAAGACCTCGATGTCGGTGACGAGACCGGCGCGAGCAAACGTGCCCTCGATGAGATCGTGGCTGAGCAGCGTGTTGTCGGGAAAGCGACCCGCGGTCGCGCGGCGAAACACATCGACGTCGTAGATGCCTTTCCCGGTGAACGTGCCTTCGCCGAACAGATCCTGATACACGTCCGACACGGCCGTCGTGTACGGATCGACGCCGGGGTGGCCAGAGTACACGGCCGCGAAACGCGACTCGCTCGCGCTGGCGAGCGACACGCTGACGCGAGGCTGCAGGATGCCGTATCCGCGGACGACGCGCCCGCGTTCCGGATCGAATTCGGCGCGGTTGAGCGGATGCGCGATCGTGCCGATCAAGGCGGCGGCGCCGCCGCGAGGCAACACGGTATCGGCGTCGAGGGTGATGACGTACCGCACGCCGCGCAGCCATGGGAGATCGCCTTCGGTGATCGAGAATGCGTGCGTGTCATCACCGCTGATGAACGAATTGAAGTCGACGAGCTTGCCGCGCTTTCGCTCCCATCCCATCCAAATGCCGTCAGCCGCGTTCCACCGGCGAGGGCGGTGCAGCAGATAGAACGGCCGAGCGTATATTGCCTCGTCGGACGGGTCGCCCGCATAGGCGGCGTTCAGCGCGCGAATACCATCGACGGCCGCCGCGACGATGGCGTCATCGCCGGGCGCCGTCTCCGACGACGAATCGAGGAAGTCCGAGAGCAAGGCGAACCGGATCTGCGGATCGCGATTCGCGAGGTACTCGACCTCGATATGGTCCAGCGCGTGCGCCACGGCGTCCGGACTGCCGAAGAGCAGGGGCACGACCACGGCCGTTCGATCGTCCTCCGGCACGGCTCGCTCGAAGTCCAGGCGAGGCAAACGATCCGGCGGAACGACGAGCGGCACGAGTTGATGGACGATCGCGATGGCCGTGTCGAGCGCGGGGAAGAGCGCGAGCACGAACGCGACGAGAAACCACACGACGCTCACCGATCCGGGCGAGGCGAATCGGAGGGGCGTCAACAGCGCGAAGAGCGCGAGCGCCGTCATCACCGACACGGCGCCGAAGTAGAACAGGCTGGGTCGTACCAGAAGCGCTTCGCGTAACCGCGTCAACGGCGCGCGGCGGTAGCCAAGCGAGCACTCGAATGGGCGCCGTCCTTCACCGACGAGGTAATAGCCGACGTGCGCCTCTCGATGGTCGTGCCCACTCGTCAGTGCCGCGGCCCGTGCAGCATCGATCGCCGCGGCAGCGACGGCGGGCTCGTCTCGGTCGCTTCCTTTCGCGATGCGTTCGACCGCATGCCGGTATTGATCGCGCGTCGCCCGAGTCATGCCAGCGTACACACCCGACGGATCGCCGCGCAGCACATGTTCGATCGCACTCGCCGTCTCTACGAACGTGGTCCAGTCGATGCTCGCGACCGACCGCAGACTGGCGATCGAGTTCGCCATCACGAGCTGCGTGAGCGCCAGCTCCTGAACCGACAGTTGCGCGGCGGTCTCCACGCTCATGACGTCTTCCGCGACCCACTGCTCCAACCACAGGAGAGGCGTGAAGTCCGTTCGCCGGCTTCGGATCTGCTGCAGGAACCGCGTCAGGAACGACGGCGTCAGCTCGGGTCCGTTGTGCACGAACGTGGACAACCCTTCCGTCGCGTCTTCCGGCCATTCCCCGCTCAAGAGACGCGACACCCACTCGTCGGCGAGCGCGCGGTCGGCGACGTCGCGCGCGGCGCGGAGCGCCATGCGACGAACGTTCTCGAGATACCCGAGGCGCAACATCGCCGGGACCGCCCACAGCTCGCCGATCGTAAGCGGCGTGACGCGCTGATATTCCGCGATCATCAACGCGACGCTCGCTTCATTGAGCCGCCCATCGGTGTGGGCGATCAGCTCGATGATGATTTCATAAATCCGCGGATAGCCGGCCAACGCGCCGTCGCCGACGAGCTTGGGGAGCTCCTGGTAGTATCCCGGCGGCAGTGTTGCCCGAATCTCCGGTACCTGCTCCAACACGACGAAGAAGTTGTCGAGGAGCCAGGCCCCGGCTGGGCTCACTTCCGCGCCCGCGGCCGATGCCCGCGCGAGTGTGTCGCGCGCAGCGATCAGCGCGCGTTTGGTCGCGTCCAAGGTCGAGAGGAGCGGTCCGCGCTCGCGACGCTTGATCCAGCCTGGTCGCGATGGGGGCGCGATCGCATGGCGGCGCGCGAGGGCCTGCGCATGCTCAGCCAGCTGTGTCGCGCCGAACATCTCTCCGTGCGGAGGCATCACGTGCTCCTGAAAGTGAGGACTCACCGCACGACGATCGGCTCGGCGAGGTCGCACACTGGCACGCGAGCTCGGCGAAAACGAATACGGCCGCCGCTACGTGGGATGAAGACTAGCCTGTCGCGCCGTGAATATGCAGGGCGAATGCCAGGATTCCCTGCATTCAATGAGCGACTGGATGTGTTCTTGCATATATTACTAAGAGCATACTCGCGGCGGCTTAGCGCCGGCGCCCTCCGAGCGAAAGCGAGAATCCCTCTTCTCTCGCTATGCCGTCCCGCCGCCGGAGGCATTGTGCCCGATCCCGTCGCCGTTGTCCGCTCCGATTTCCGCCGCCTCATCGTCGAACGCCGCGAAGAGGTCCTCAAGGCGTGGGTCAAGGAGCAACTCAAGGAAGGGCGCGCCGAGAGCCTGCCCGCCGTCGAGCTTCGCGCTCAGTGCGATGAGTTCCTGACACTCATCGCCGACCCCGCCGATTCCGACTCGATTCTCGACGCCGACGCCGAAGCGTGGGCGCCGGCTCGCGCCTTCTTGGCGGATCTCTCACAAACGCGCGCTCGCCAAGGGTTTTCGCCGTCGGAGACGGCCAGCTTCGTCTTCGCGCTCAAGCGCCCGCTGTTCGCGATGCTGCGGGCTGAGTTCGCCGACGACGCAGCGCAGCTCGGCGACGAGATCTGGCACGCGACCGAGCTGCTCGATCAGCTCGGCCTCCTGACGATGGAAGAGTATCAGCGCGGCCGCGAAGAAGTGATCCACCGCCAGCAGCAGGAGATGCTCGAGCTGTCGACGCCAGTCGTCACGCTGTGGGACGGCGTACTCGCACTGCCGATGATCGGAACCCTCGATAGCGCGAGAACGCAGATCGTGATGGAGACACTGCTGCAGCGCATCGTCGAGACCGGCGCCGCGATCGCCATCATCGACATCACCGGCGTTCCGACGGTCGACACGATGACCGCCCAGCATCTGCTCAAGACGGTGACCGCGACGCGCCTCATGGGCGCCGAGTGCATCATCAGCGGAATCAGACCACAGATCGCGCAGACGATCGTGCATTTGGGCGTCGACCTCGGCGATGTGACGACCAAAGCGACGCTTGCCGATGCGTTTCGCGTGGCGCTGTCTCGCACGGGACGAATGGTCAGCAAGGCAACGACGAACGGCGACTGACATGGTCGGCGAGCGGATTCCGATTCTTCGGATGGGCAAGTACCTGCTCGTGACGATTCAGGTGGACATGTACGACCAGCTGGCAATCACGTTGCAGAACGATCTCGCTCGAGCGATCGCCGTGCAGGAAACGACGTGCGTGCTTCTCGACATCTCCGCGCTCGAGATCGTCGATTCGTTCATCGGCCGAATGATCGCCAACACGGCGGCGATCGGCCGCATTCTGGGCGCTGAGACCGTTGTTGTCGGGATGCAGCCGGCCGTGGCGATCACGTTGGTCGAGCTTGGATTGTCGTTGCGCGGCATTCACACGGCGCTCGACGTCGAACGAGGCATGGCGCTGGTCGAGCGAGCGGCCGCGGCCCGCGCGTGAACGCGGGGCCGCTCGTCGCCAAGCAGACGTGTTTTCCGCTCCACTCCGACCGCGACGTGCTCGCCGCACGTCGCGGCGTTCGCGATTGGGCGCGCGACCTCGGTCTCACGATGCTCGACTTGACGAAGGTCGTCACGGCGGCGAGTGAGCTCGCGCGCAACGCCGTCGTGCATGGCGGCGGAGGAGTGATGTGTCTACAGGTCATACGACAAGCAAATCGACAGGGACTTCGCATGACGTTCCAGGATCATGGTCGCGGCATCCCGGAAATCGATCTCGCGATGAAGGACGGCTACACGACGGCCGGCGGTATGGGAATCGGCCTGCCGGGAGCGAAGCGCCTCGTCAACGACTTCCATTTGTCGTCGACGCCAGGCGAAGGCACCTGCGTCACCATCGTGCGATGGAAAGCGTGACTGCGCCCGCGGTGACCGAGTCGAGCACATCGGTCCGCGTCGACATCGACGAGCAGAGCCAAGTTGGCGCGGCGCGGCGTTGCGCCGTGGCGCTCGGTCGCGCGCAACACCTCAGCTCGGACGCGGTGGGACGGCTGGCGATCATCGTCACCGAGGCGGCAACCAACATCGTGACGCACGCCGGGCGCGGCTTCGTCATCCTTCGTGCACTCGTTGCCGGGAATGTCCCAGGCGTCGAGCTGCTGGCGCTCGACAAAGGCCGCGGCATTCCCGACGTCGAGCGAGCGATGCGCGACGGATACTCGACGTCGGGCACAGCGGGGCAGGGCCTCGGGGGCGTTCGACGTCTCGCCGACGTGTTCGACATTCACTCGCGGCGCGGAATGGGCACGGCCCTCCTGGCGCGCGTCAGCGAACGCTCGCGGCGACCGATCGGTGTTCGGCAAGCGGATTCCACCGACGATGACGTCGGCGTGGTGTGCGTCGCGCTGCGCGGCGAGACCGAGTGCGGCGACGCATGGCGCGTCGTTGCCGGCCGACAACGCCTTTCGGTGCTTGTCGTCGACGGCTTGGGTCATGGACCGGATGCCGCCGCTGCCGCCGCCGCGGCGACTGCGTCGTTTTCGCAGCTCGCGAGCGCCTCGCCGGCGGCGACACTCGTGGCGCTCGACGCGGCGATGCGCGAGACCCGCGGCGCCGCGCTCTCGGTGGTCGTGATCGATAGGGCCGGCCGGCAGGCGCAATTTAGTGGCATGGGAAACGTCGACGGTCGCGTGCTCGCGCACGGAGCGACCGAGCATCTCGTTCCGCAAAATGGAATCGTCGGGCATGGCATGCCGGCGCCGCGTTCGATTCACATCGCATGGCCGGCTGGGGCTCGTCTCGTAATGCATTCCGACGGGATCGTCCCACGCTGGCGCGTCGACGCGTACGAAGACCAAGCGACAGTCCATCCCGCGTTGCTCGCCGGCCTGATCTATCGCGACTTCGCGCGTGATCGCGACGATGCGACCGTGCTCGTCCTTCGAGACAATGCTGTCGAGGAGCATCGATAGATGAGTGCGACCGTACTACTCCTAACCGTCGCGATACGACGCGAGAACGACATCCTGCTCGCGCGTCAGCGCGCGCGTCAAATCAGTCAATTTCTCGGCTTCTCGTCGGGAGACGCGGCACGTATCACGACCGCGCTGTCCGAGGTGGCGCGAAATGCGTTCGAGTATGCCGGCGGGGGAACAGCCACGTTCTCGATCGAAGGCCGAGCCCTCGATCGACAGGACCTCGTGATTCGCGTAGTCGACGAGGGCGCGGGAATCGCGGACACCCG
>DASVYG010000425.1:0-3717 GCA_036392315.1 Gemmatimonadaceae bacterium | reverse complement strand
GAACCACGCCGATCCTCTCGCTCCAACGAAATTGGCGAACGACTCATTGAAGACCGCCTGGCCCGGCGCGTAGAACGTGTTGTGCGTGAGCTCGTGGATCACCGTGTTCGCGAGATCCAGCGAGTCGGCCGCCAGTGAGGTGGACAGCAGCGGGTCGTTGAACCAGCCCAGCGTGCTGAACGCCGGCGACGGTCGAAGGTAGACGTCGAAACCGTCCGATTCGAGCGTGCGGGCGGCCTGTCGTGCGGCCGTGAAGTCGAAAAATCCCTTGTACGGAACGCGACCCACAACGGGAAACCACCAGGTGTACGGCGCTAGTCGATCGCGGTAGGCCCCGGACAAGACCAAGACCAGGGTGTCGCGTTCCAGTTGCGAGAATGTCGTGAAGCTCTGCTTAGCGCGCAGCCCGATCGAGTCAGCCGCGAACGCGCGAGCGGCCAATACCAACCGAAGCTTGGCGGCGACGCGAGGGTTCGTCGTTGAATCGGCGACGATCGCGACAATCGGCCGCCTGTGGGCCAGGATTCGCGCCTCGGCGACGGCTGCGCGCACGAGGTAGTGACCCGTTGGTGCGACGATCAGATACGCGAGCGCGAGGCTGGCGACGAGGCCGAGCGTCCATCGCATCAGTCTCCGTGCAATTGCTTGATATTTCGACACTTACAAGGACGCGAGGGGACGCGATCTGCTTTGACGCCACGGGGCCGCTCAACGATCTTTCAATAGCGCGCTATCTTCAGCAAGATGTCCTTCGTCCATCTCCATTGCCACTCGGAATATTCGCTCCTCGACGGTGCCAACCGCATCGATGGGCTGATCAAGCGCGCCCAGGAGTTCGAGCAGCCGGCGCTCGCGATCACCGACCACGGCAACCTCCACGCGGCCTGGGAGTTTCAGGAAAAGGCGCATAAGGCCAAGATCAAGCCGATCATCGGCATGGAGGCGTACGTCGCGCCCGGCGACCGTCGGACCCGCACGCGCGCCACACCTGGCTCCAAGCCGTACTACCATCTCGTGCTACTCGCCCGCGACATGGCGGGCTATCGGAATCTGGTCAAGCTGTCGTCGCTCGCATACACCGAAGGCTTCTACTCCAAGCCGCGCGTCGACCGCGAGCTGCTGGCCAAGTACAACGAAGGTATCGTCGTCTCGTCGGCCTGCCTGGCGGGCGAGGTCGCCCAACACCTGATGGCCGACGAGCTCGATGCCGCGCGCGAAGCCGCATCATGGTACGCCGAGCTGTTCGAGGGTCGTTACTACCTCGAGGTTCAGGCGCACGAGTCGGAAGGACAGGCCAAGCTCAACGCGCGCGTCTTCTCGCTCGCCGAGGAGCTCGGGCTGCCCGTCGTCGCCACGAACGACGCACACTTCCTTCGCGCCGACGATCACGACGCCCACGACATCCTGCTCTGCATCGGACTCGGCAAGGATCGGAGCGATCCGGATCGGATGCGCTACGACCGCGGCTTGTACTTCAAGAGCGCGCCCGAGATCGCGAAGCATTTCGCCGGCCGGCCGGACGTCCTCGAGAATACTCTAAAGATTGCCGACGAGGTGTCGGTCGAGTTCGGAAAGAAGTACCACGTGCCCGCCTTCCCGCTTCCCACCGGCGTCGCGACCGAGAACGAGTTACTCACGACGCTGGCGACCGCGGGAGCGAAAGTGCGGTATGGGGATCCGCTTCCCGACGACGCGCGTGAGCGTCTCGAGTACGAGCTTGGAGTCATCACGAAGACGGGGTACGCCGGCTACTTCCTGATCGTCGCCGATTTCATCAAGGCGGCGCGTGATCGTGGAATCCCGGTCGGGCCTGGACGCGGATCGGCGGCGGGGTCGCTCGTGGCGTATGCGCTCAGGATCACCGACGTCTGCCCGCTCAAGTACGACTTGCTGTTCGAGCGTTTTCTGAATCCGGAACGCGTGTCGATGCCCGACGTGGACGTCGACTTCTGCTTCGAGCGGCGCGGCGAGGTGATCGAGTACGTCCGGCAGAAGTACGGAAAGGAGTCGGTCTGCCAGATCGTCACCTTCGGCACGATGAAGTCGCGCGCGGCGATCAAAGACGTCGGTCGCACACTCGGCTTCACACCCGCCGAGACGGACGCGCTGGCCAAGCTCATCCCGAACCAGCCGAACTTCTCGCTCACGGTCAAAGAGGCGATCGAGCAGGTACCGGATGTCGCAAAGCTGTATCGCACGGACGAGCGATATCGCCAACTGCTCGACTACGCGATGGCACTCGAAGGGTTGTCGCGCCACACGGGCGTGCACGCGGCCGGCGTCGTCATCGCGCCGGGCCCGGTAGACGACTATGTGCCGATTTGCACGCAGTCTTCCAAGGGCGCGGGATCGGGCGACGACGAGTCGGTGATCGTGAGCCAGTACGACATGAACTGTCTCGAGCATGCGGGAATGCTCAAGATGGATTTTCTGGGGCTCACGACGCTCACCGTGATTCACGACGCGCTCGTGTCGATCAAGGAGCGCACAGGCGTCGAGATCGACATCGACGCGATTCCGTTCGACGACGAGAAGGTCTATCAGATGCTGCGCGCCGGGCGCACGACCGGCGTGTTCCAATTCGAGTCTCCGCTCGCCACCGACCTGTTGCGCGGAATGCGGTGCGACCGTTTCGACGACCTCGTGGCGTCGAACGCGCTCATGCGCCCCGGTCCGCTCGACGCCGGAATGCACCGCGTCTATCAGCGGCGCAAGCGCGGCGAGGAGCCGGTGACGTACGCGCTTCCGGAGATGGAGGCGATCCTCGAGCCGACCTACGGCGTCATCACCTACCAGGAGCAGGTGATGCGCGTGGCGCAGGTGCTCGCGGGCATCTCGCTCGCCGAAGCCGACGTGCTGCGCAAAGCGGTGGGCAAGAAGGACGCGGAGCTCATCAAGCTCGAGCTGGGTAAGTTCGTCGAGAAGGCGGTGGGGCGCGGCTACGACCGCCGGATCATCGAAGAGCTGTCGGGGCAGATCGAGACGTTCGGCCGGTACGGCTTCAACAAGTCGCACGCCGTCGCGTATTCAGTCATCTCGTATCAAACGGCTTGGCTCAAAGCACACTATCCCGCGGAGTTCATGGCGGCGCTCATGTCGTCGTCGATCGGCGATACGGACAGTGTGGTGAAGTTCATCAACGAGGCGCGCGAAGTCGGCATCGAGGTGCTGGCACCCGACGTGAACGAATCGGGCTACAAGTTCACCGTGATCGGCGAGAAGCGAATTCGTTTCGGTCTTGGCGCGATCCGCAACGTCGGGAAGTCGGCCATTGATTCGATTTTGGCCGCTCGGGCCGAGCGGCCGTTCACGTCGTTCTTCGACTTCTGCGACAGGATCGATCTCCGCCTCTGCAACAAGCGCGTCTTCGAGGCGCTGATCGCGTCGGGCGCGCTCGACAACGTCGGTGGCCATCGCGCGCAATACTGGGCGGTGCTCGACAGCGCCCTCCAAGAAGCGTCGCTCAAGCAGCAGGAAGCGGCGATGGGCCAGTTCTCGCTGCTCGGCAGCATTGATGGAGCGGCCCCCGTACAAGCGCCGCGCGTGTTGCCGAACATCGCCGAGCTGCAGGAATCCGAGCGTCTGACGCGCGAAAAGGAGATCCTCGGCTTCTATATCTCCGGGCACCCCCTCGAGCCGTTCCGCCTCGAGTGCGAGCTGTTCGCCACGCACACCGTCTCGCAGCTCGGCAAGTGGACCGATCAACCCGTATCGCTC
>DASVYG010000424.1:0-6839 GCA_036392315.1 Gemmatimonadaceae bacterium | reverse complement strand
CGGCACGCTCAAGAGGTCACGTGGGTCGCGAAGAGTCCGTTCGTCGTCTTCCGCGAAGGGTACGACGACAGCACGACACGGCGTGACATTCGATACTTCAGGCCCGGCGTGGACGCGGCGAGCAAGCCGTTCGCCGTCACGAAGGCCGACGAGTTGAATCCGGCGCTTTCGCCGGAAGGTCAATGGCTCGCGTACACGTCGGACGAGAGCGGGCGCGACGAGGTCTACATTGCTCAATTCCCGGGGCCCGGTGAGCGCGTGCAGATATCGACTGACGGTGGGACGGGGCCGATCTGGTCGCACGACGGACGCAATCTCTTTTATCGCGCAACCGACGGGCGGTTCGTGAGCGTCGACGTCGCGCCCGGCGCGCGATTGGGCCTCTCGAATCGCCACGTACTATTCAGCGCGGTCGGCTTCACGGCGGACCGCACCCACCCGGTGTACGACATCTCGCCGGACGACAAGCGCTTTCTGTTCGTGCGGCCGCCGGCGGATCCGGATCTCGACGTCACCTTGCACTGGTTCGACGACATCGCGCCGCGCCTCAAACGCGGGCGCTGACCCCCGTGGCCACCACGACAGCCGACCAACTCTCCGCCGCCCTCTCCGACCGCTACCGCATCAGCCGCGAGTTGGGTACCGGTGGTATGGCGACGGTATACCTCGCGCACGACGTCAAGCACGGTCGCGACGTCGCGTTGAAGGTGCTGCACAGCGACCTGACCCCCACACTGGGTCGCGACCGATTTCTTCGCGAAATCCGGCTCGCCGCGCGACTCTCCCATCCAAATATCCTCCCACTGTACGACTCCGGCGAAGCGGCGGACGCGCTCTACTATGTGATGCCCGTCGTGCGCGGTGAATCGTTGCGCGACCGGCTGGCGCGCGATCGTCAGCTTCCCGTCGCCGACGCGCTGCGCATCACCGTCGCAACGGCGCGGGCACTCGCGCACGCCCACGAGCAGAACATTGTCCATCGCGACGTGAAGCCGGAAAACATTCTGCTTCAGGACGATCACGTCTTCGTCGCCGATTTCGGCATCGGCAAAGCGATCAGCGCGATGGGCGACGAGGCGATAACCCAGACGGGCATGAGCGTGGGAACCCCCGCGTACGTGAGCCCAGAGCAGGCGGCGGGCGAGCTGGTCGACGGACGCAGCGACCAATTTGCACTCGGCTGCGTGCTGTACGAGATGCTCGTCGGTGAGCCCCCGTTTACGGGACCGAATGTCCAGGCCGTAATCGCCAAGCGCTTCGTGCAGGCGCCCGCCGATGTCACGGCGCTTCGCGACGGCGTGCCGCGCAACGTCGCTCGCGCGCTGCAACGCGCATTGTTTCGAGCGCCGATCGACCGCTTCGAAACGACGACGGCGTTCGCCGACGCGTTGCTGGCTCCCGATCAGCCTGAGCCGTCGCGCGCCGACGATCCGCCGGCGCGGTCCATCGCGGTGCTGCCGTTCGTCAACCTCAGCGCGGACGCCGAGAACGAATACCTGGGCGACGGCATCGCCGAAGACATCATCAATGCGCTCGCGAGCATCGACGGACTGCAGGTCGCGGCGCGCGCGTCGGCATTCTCGTTCAAGAACAAGAATGCCGAGCCGCGCGAGATCGGCCATCACCTGCGCGTCGCGACGATCCTGGAAGGAAGCATTCGCCGCGCCGGCTCGCGCATCAGGATCACCGCGCAGCTCCTGGCTGTCAATGACGGATACCAGCTCTGGTCGGAGCGATACGACCGCGAGCTGGTCGACGTGTTCGCGGTGCAGGACGAGATCGCTGCCGCCATCGCGAAACGGTTGCAGCTCACCTTTGCCGGCTCGGTGGCGTCGGCGTCGGTCTCCACGGCAGAGATCAAAGCGTACGAGCTGCTCGTCCGTGGCCGCGCACTCACGTCGCAGCGCGGTCGGCCGATTCTCGAGGCCATCGTCGCGCTCGACGAAGCGTTGCAGCTCGCGCCGAATGATCCAGACGTGCACGCCGCGTTAGGCAACGCCTGGCGCGTGCGAGAGCAGTATGGGCTCGGCACGCGGGCCGAGTGTATTCCGCGCGCGCATGAGCATCTGCACAAGGCGCTTGCGCTCGACCCGAATCACGCCGAGGCGATGGGCTGCTTGGCGGCGATCATTCTCTCGAAGGAGGATCTCCGCCGCCGGCCCGAGGGCATCGCGCTCATGGACCGCGCGCTCGCGCTGAACCCGCGGCTTTCTGAGTTGCGCGCGCTGAATGCGAGCTGGTTCAAGGCGATCGCGCACGAGGGTCGCGACGACGCCGGCGCGGTGCGCGAGGTCCAACGCAGCCTCGCCGACGACCCGCTCAACCCGATCTGCTCCACGGTCTACGTGATCGTGATGAGCGTCGTCGGCCGCCATGCGGAAGCGGTAGACGAAGGCACTCGCGCGTGTGTGCGCGAGCCCGGCGCGTTCGCTCCGCACTACGCGCTCGCTTGGGCTCACACCTGGGCGCGGAACACGGAAGAAGGTCTCGAGTTTACGCAGGGCGCGATGGAGCGCTTCGGGCGACACCCGTGGATGTTGCAGGTGATGACGGGCCTGTTCATGCAGCACGGCGATCGCCGCAAGGCGGAGGCGATTCACGCCGAGCTCGAATCGCGTGCGCAAACCTCCTTCGTTCCCTTTTTCTCGCTCGCGGTCTCTGCGATCTACCTCGGCCGCATCGAAGAAGGGTTCGAACTCGCCCTCCGGTCCGCCGAGTCGCGCGACGCCATCGGTCATATGTGGTTGCGCTTTCCGGACATCGACCCGGTGCTGACGCACCCGCGATATTCCGAGATACTCGCCGCCATGGGGGCCTAGAATGTACAACGCGAAAGGCCTAACAACGCGAAATCCCTAACAGCGCGAAGTCCCTAACGGCGCGGAATTCCTAACAGCGCGGAATCCCTAACAGCGCGGAATCCCTAACAGCGCGGAATCCCTAACAGCGCGGAGTCCCTAACAGCGCGGAGTCCCTAACAGCGCGGAGTCCCTAACAACGAGGACGGCGTGGAACAGCGGGCGACGTCAATTGGTCAGCAAGGCATCGAGCATCTTCACAATCACGACGAGCAAGTGGTGCAGAGGCCAGTAGTCGCGTGGTTCGACCCGGTTGCTGCGGAAATTGGCACCAAGATGCTGAATCGTTTCTTCCGCCTCTCCACGCGCGATCTCCAACGGCCGCGCACGATCGCGCCCGGCGCCTCGGCCGAAGCCCTCGCTGATGTTGGCGACGATCGACTGCGATGAATCGCGCAGCTGACGGACGTGCACCAGACGCTGCGGCGCACGATCGATGAGCCGATTGATTCCATCCACCGCGCGCTGAGCGGCGTCGAGGACCGCGAGATTTCGATGCGGCACACCGCCAAGGTAGGACGATAGCCGCTCCCGATTCTCACCAAATGAACGCCGTCAGAGCCGTCTTTCTTCGCCTTCCCTCGCGCCCGCCCTCCGCGCAGTCAGGAAGTCGGCGCCGTTAGGAATTCGGCGCCGTTAGGAATTCGGCGCCGTTAGGAATTCGGCGCCGTTAGGAATTCGGCGCCGTTAGGAATTCGGCGCCGTTAGGGCCTTCGCGCCGTTACGGACTTCGCGCCCTTAGGGACCTCGCCAAGAAAGGCGAGGCATGGTCTCGGCGTCACCATGCCTCGCCGCCCTCCGGATCAGCTTACGCGCCGCACTCGCCCGCGAGCGTCAACGACTGCGCCTTGCTCTTGTGCCCCGCCGCCTTGAGCATCGGCGGGACTTCGGGATCCGAGACGAAGCTCTGCCACCCTTGCTGATCCCAGTCGAAGACCACCCACACCCGGTCCGCTTCGTTGAGATCGCGAAAGATCAGCGCGCCTTTCGATCCGTACTTCTTGCGCTTGTCGGCGCTTGTCGTGGTGAAGACCTTCATCCAGCGGTCGAAGTCTTCGATCGTCGTCGTCGCGAGCAACATTGGTTGTCTCCTGATGATTGAGAAGTGATACGGTGGTCCCGCCAATCCTCGTCGTGTCCTCAACGAACCTTCAAACCGCGACTGCCTCGCTCTCGCGGGTCATGTCGACCACGCGCTCGTTCGGTTCGATCGCGCCGAGGCTCTTGACGACGGTGAACTGGCCGGCGACCGCCTTGGCGATGTACATGTTCATCCGCACGTGATGCTGTCCGGGCACCATTGCGGCAGGCCCACCGGGGCCTTGCGCGATCGACGCGTGATCCAGCGCGGCGATTACGTCGCTCTGGTCGAGCGAGCCGGCTTCCTTGACGGCGCTTTCCCAGAGGCGAAGGCCGCGATACAGACCTGAGCACGCACTGCCGGCCGTGAACTTCGCGTTGCCGGGATAGAGCGCGTCGTACTGCTCGAGCAGCGTGCGGCTGAACGGCTCGCCCACGGCCTGGTAGTAATCGAGACAGCTATAGAGTCCTTCGACATGCTCGGCCGGCACCATGTTGAGGAAGTTCTCATCGAAGTAGAGGCAGACGAGACGTCCACCGCGCTTGCCGAATCCCGACGCGTGGAGCTCCTCGAGGAACGGTCCCAGACCCGGCGGCACCGTGGTGTTGAACACGACCTCGGCACCGCTCGCGACGATTTTCTCGACCGTCTTCCGATAGTCGGTGTGGTCGAGCGGGAAATACTCTTCGCCGACGATCTCGCCGCCCCGAGCGGTGACGATCTCGCGGACTTTGCGGTTCATCGTGCGCGGCCAGATGTAGTCGGCCGACGGCAGGTAGAACTTCTTTGCGCCGGTCTCCTGCATCAGCCACGGAATGAACGGATCGACCTGCTGCGCGGGGACTGGACCCGTGCAGAAGATGAGCGGATCGCTTTCTTCGCCTTCGTACTGCTCCGGATAGATGTAGAGCTTCCGCGCCTGTTGAACCGCGACGCTCTTGATCGCCTGACGCGCCGAGCTGTAGATGCCGCCCAGAATCACGTCCACGCCCTGATCGACCAGCCGCGCCGCGCTCGCCGCGGCCGCGGCATCCGATGTCTCGCTGTCCTCGAGACAGAGTTTGACTTCTCGGCCGAGCAGGCCACCTTTGGCGTTGATGTCGCCAATGACCATCCGGGCCACGTTGGCGTTCGCCCGTCCCACGAATTCGAGCGGTCCCGTTTGATCCGCGATGACGCCGACCTTGATCGGTCCACTGGTTGAGCCGCTTCGTTGCACCATCTTGCCGTTCCTCGAAGACGAAGGTTTGTTGGATGTCCCCTGCGCAACGACTGGGGCGTGCTGCGCGGGAGGCATGATGCGCCCGCCGCGAATCCTTTACATCGGGAGAGTTCCCCATTTTTCGCACATCGCTTCGCCTGAGTGAGTTCGTGGCGACGTTGGCGCTGGCGCAGGACAACGCGTTCGGCCAGCCGTTGGAGTCACAACTCCGGTCGTGCCTCCTCGCGACCTGGATGTGCGACGCGGCCGGGTTCGCCCGCCCCGTGCGCGACACCACCTACTGGGTGGCGTTGCTCCGCTACATCGGATGCACCGGGCACGCGCATGAAGTAGCGACCCTGTTCGGTGACGAGATCGCGATTCGCGCGCAGACGCTCGTGCACGACGCCGGCAATCCGGCCGAGGTCATTCAAGACGTGATCCGCTTTGCGACGGCCGGTCGTGCGGAGGAGGAGCGCGAGCAGGTGGTGCAGTTCATTCAGCAGAACGCGCGCGAGTGGGCGACGCACAATTTTTCGTCGGGCTGCGAGGTCGGCGACATGCTGCTGCAGCGAATCGACTTCGGACCCGACGTGCGCGAGGCGCTGCGCTTCACGTTCGAGCGCTGGAACGGCAAGGGCTATCCGGCGCATGCGGGCGGGGAGACCATTCCGCTGCCGATGCGCATCGTGCATTTGAGCCACGATATGGAAGCGCTGGCGCGGCTGTTTTCACCGGAGCGAGCGCTCGAGGCCGCGCGCGGCCGGCGCGACCGGACCTACGATCCCGCGCTCGTCGACGTGTTCCTCGCGCACGGGAGCGAGTGGTTCGCGCGGCTCGCCAAGACGGAACCGTGGGACGCGGTGATCGCCCTCGAGCCGCAGCCCGGCCGTGTGCTCGATGGCGAGCGTCTCGACAACGCGCTGTTGATGGCGGCGGACTTCATAGATCTCAAATCACCGTACATGGGTGGACACAGCCGGCGCTGCGCGCAGCTCGTCACCAATGCCGCTCGGGTGCTTGGCTTCTCCGAGGACGCCGTCACGACGCTCCGCAGGGCGGCGCTCGTGCATGACTTCGGCACCACCGCGGTGCCGAACTCGATATGGGATAAGCCCGGCTCGCTTACGCGCGCGGAGTTCGATCGCGTCGAGCTGCACCCCATGCTGACCGAGCAGATGCTGCGGCGCTCCGCCGGCCTGGCGGCGTTGAACGCGGTGGCGTCCGCGCACCACGAGAAGAGCGATGGATCCGGCTACCACAAGCGCGTGCGCGGCGATGCCGTCGATCCCGCCGCGGCGTTGCTTGCGGCGACCGAGGTGTACGTTGGGATGACGACAGAGCGCGCCGACCGCCCGGCATTCTCCACCGAGGACGCCGCGACGGAGCTGAGTCGGCTGGCGTCGAGCGGGGTGCTCGAGCCGCGCTCGATTCGCGCGGTGCTCGTCGCGGCGGGCCACGGCGAACCGGCGGCGCGGCCGGTTCGCCGCGCGAAGCATCCCGGCGGTCTGTCTCGTCGCGAAGTGGACGTGCTGCGGCTCGCGGCAAAGGGACTCACGACGCGCGAGATCGGAGAGCGCCTTTTCATCTCGACCAAGACGGCCGATCACCACATTCAACACGTGTACACGAAAATCGGCGTGTCGACGAGGGCCGCCGCGGCGCTGTGGGCGATGCAGAACGCGGTGGTGTCGTAACG
>DASVYG010000423.1:0-6586 GCA_036392315.1 Gemmatimonadaceae bacterium | reverse complement strand
GAGGGGGGCTTCGTGGTCGTGATGCGCCTGCCATATCACACCCAACCACTTCCGTCGCGGGCGGGCGACGTCGCAGAATGACGCGCATCCGCACGCTCATCGTCGACGACGAGGATCCGGCGCGCGAGCTGTTGCGCAGCTTTCTCGCGGCGTGGCCAGCCATCGAGATCATCGGCGAGGCGGCCGACGGCGCCACCGCGTTGAGCCTCATCCGGCGCGACCGTCCGGACTTGATGTTCCTCGACGTGCAAATGCCCGAGATGACCGGGTTTGACGTCGTGACGAAGCTCGCCTCCGACGAGACACCGATCATCGTATTCGTGACAGCATACGATCGCTACGCCCTCAAGGCATTCGAGATCAGCGCACTCGACTACCTTCTGAAGCCGTTCGACGCGGCGCGTCTCTCCACGACGATGACGCGGATCCTCGCGCGGCGCGATCGCACCGAGTACGAGGCGGCGCTTGATTCGCTGCTGAGCCAACTCCGGCCGCCGGCCGACGAACGGATCGTCGTCAAAGTCGACGGACGCCACGTGTTCCTCGACGCGGCGGACGTCTCGTGGATCGAGGCGGCCGACAAGGAGGTTCGCGTGCACGTCGGCGGCGCGACAGTGAGCGTGCGAGAAGCGATGAACAGCATCGAGCAGCGACTCGACGCGTCGCGATTCGTTCGCGTCCATCGCTCGGCAATCGTCAATCGAGCGCACGTGCGCGAAATCCAGCCGTGGTTCAAGGGTGACTACGTGATCATCCTTCGCGACGGGACGCGCGTGGTCACCGGCCCGAGCTACCGCGCCGCCGTGCAGCAGCTCATTGGCCGATAGCGGTCTACGGGACGACGGGAAGCACGATGTGCGACGCCAGCGCCGGCGTCGTGTACACGCGTTGCGTCGCCTTCACGAAATCACTCGCCTTGGCGGCGTAGATGCTCGGAACGTACTTCTGCGGATTTCGGTCGATGAGCGGGAACCACGTCGACTGCACCTGCACCATCAGCCGGTGTCCCTTGAGGAAAACATGATCGCGATCGCGGAGCGGAATCTTCCACTCGACCGGTTTGTTCGGCGTGAGCGGTTGCGGATGCTCATAGTTGGTATTGTACCGTCCGCGCCGAACTTCCATTGCGATCGGTAGCTGATACCCGTTCACGGATTTCGCGTATTCCAACGGGCGCGGGCCGGCCTCGGCGTCCCACGCGTTCTTCTGCGCGTTCTCTGGGTACACGTCGATCAGTTTCACGATGAAGTCCGCGTCGGTGCCCGACGTCGACGCGAAGAGATCGGCGGCGACCTCGCCCGTGATGGTCAGATCTTGCTCGAGCGGCGCGCTCGTGAACGTCAGCACGTCGGGCCGGCCGTCGACGAACCGCTGATCGGCCACTTCCCACGTACGCCAGTCACCGGCGGGATACGTCGGCGAAATCGGACGCTGGCGATAAGGAACCGGGCTCGCAGGATCGGACACGTAGTCGCGCGACGCCGGCTCGCCAGCCTTGGGCTTCTCGAACGAAAGCGTGCCGTCGGCGTGCAGGTAGAGATTCTTGCGCGTCGTTCCCGCAACGGGCCACGCGTTGTACGTCCGCCACCGATTGGACCCGGACTGAAAAGTCGTCACCTTCCATGTTGGCTTCGCGCCCTGACCGTGCAGGTAGTAGCGGAAAAACGGAGCCTCGATGTTCTCGCGGAATTCGCGCGACGTCTCGTGTCCGCCGAGCGCGATCGCGCCGATGCTGTCGCCCTTGGGCGCGTGCCATTCGCCGTGATACCACGGGCCGGCCACCATGAAGTTCGTGTTGTCGGGGTCGTGCTCGGCGGCGTGACGGAAGATCTGCCACGGTCCCCACGGATCTTCCTGATCCCAGAAGCCGGCGACATTGAGATTCGGGACCGTGGACGAGTGGAGCTGGTTGACCCACGCCTCCTTCTTCCAGAACGCGTCGTAATTCGGATGCGCCACGACTTCGTTCCAGTACGGGATGGAACCGTGCAGATACTTCGCGTTGATGTTCGACAGCGGGCCGAGCGCGAGGTACCACGAGTAGCCGTCATAGACGTCGAAATCGAAGTGCGTGTTCTTGTTCTTGTCCGCCTGCTCGTAGACCGCGTACTCGAACGTGTAGCTCTCGCGCAGCGCGCCGTAGCGGTGGTCGTCGTCGTTCATCCACTGGTCGACAGGCGACGCCTGCTCGCTCACTGCTTTGAGTGCCGGATGCGGATGCAGCAGCGTCATCGCGGCGGTCAGCCCGTCGTACGAGACGCCGAAGATTCCGACCTTGCCCGAGTTGTTCGGCACGTGTTTCACGAGCCAATCGATACTGTCGTAGGCGTCGGTCGTCTCACTCGTCGCCGTCGAGTCGGCGAGATTGGCCTGCGACGTCAACCCGAATACGCCCTCGGACTTGAAACGTCCGCGCAAGTTCTGGATGACGAAGATGTATCCGTCCTTCGCGAGCTCTATCAAGTTGGGCGGCATCTGCGTGTACGCCGCGGCTGGAACACCATAGGGCGTTCGCCGAAACAGAATCGGGAGCGGGCCGCTCTGATTGACCGGCGCCATGATGACGGTCTGCAGATGCACGCCGTCGCGAACCGGGATCATCACCTCTTGGAAGGTGAACAGCGGTGCCGACTGTTGCGCCTGCGCAACCGACGCGAAGAGTGCGGCGGCGAGAATGAGATAGCGTTTGCCCATGAGTGATCCGGTAAAGGAAGCTGACATCACGGTTGACTCGTGATCCGCCAGCCGCGTCGATCGCGCGCGGCGAGCATTGTGCGTTTTCGATAGACAGGCTGACCAGCGGAGTGCGCCGCCTCGGATTTTGAAAATTCCATGTCATTCCGAGTGAACCGCAATGTGTCTCGACTGAGCCACGTCGGGTCGGTCGGTCCCCACCCCGATCCCGTCGTACAGCTCCATGGGTCCAGACGCCACTCGAGCGCAGGCAATGAATCGGTCAGGCGCCAGATGTCCAGTCGTGGATGATCGAGCTCCGTGCAATTGTTCCAACTCTCGGAGGCAGTTGCGAAGCGCGACGTATCTGGTGAAAGGATCGGCTTGTCGGCGGCCACGACGTGCCGGCCGGTTCGAACGTTGATGAAGATCCAGACGGGGGCGGTTTCGTGCCCGTACTGCTCGATCGCGTGAAGCCCCGCTCGGCCGATGCGTCCCGCGTAGCGATAACCGCCGGGTGCCTCGCTCGTTTGGTCGTCGACGAATGTTGTATCGCGCCCGCTCGCGAGTCGCAGAAACAACGTGTCACCGTTCCGCCGCGCCGACTGTGCGGAGCACGCGAGCGCCCGCATTTCGACGCTGTCCATACAGACGTCCAACGATGTCTCCGACTTGGACGCGGGGCTGCGAGTGCCACCGGCTTCGCAGCAGCACACCACGGCCAGTCCTCCGAGTCTTGCACCTCGGAGGACTCGTCGCGGTCTGGGACTCGGCCGCAACGCTAGGCACTCGGAGGCGTGACCGTCGGCTGGCCTGCGGACTTTCGTTTGGCGTTGAGCACGCCAAGCTCCGTCTTGAGCGCCGTCCACCGGCGTAACACGTCGGCTGACATCGTCCGTGCTCGCGTGCATCCAGCGATTTGGCTCTCCGTGGGCGTGACGTCCGCGCCCTGCATGGCCATCGCCGCGGCGATCATTGCGTTGCTTGCCGCCTCGAGCGTCGGCGGTCCCGGCGGAGCGCCGCCACGACCGCGACCGCCGCCGAATCCTCGTCCGCCGCGCCGCCCGCCTGCCTGCGGCGGAGCGAGCGAGTCGACCTTGGCCTTGAGTGCTGCAACGTCGGCCCCGGTCGGTTTGTCGAGCTGGGCGGAAAGCGCGCGCGCCTGGTTGTACGCCGCGTGCGCCGTCTTCGCACCCTCGTACATCTCCCGCGACAACGTGGCGAGCTGCGCCAATCCGGCGGCCGGAGTCTTCACGCGCGGATCGAGACGCAACGTCAGCGGCTGCGTGTAGCTCTTGCCGTCGACCGTGAGGCGAACGGTGTACGTGCCCGGCGGCGCCCACGGCGCGTTCACCGCCGGATAGGTGTGACGCGGCACGGCGCCTTGCGCGGCCTCATCATCTTCCGGCGGTCCCTCATCGGCGCCGATCGGATTGTAGTGCAGATCCCAGCTGAACCGATGCACGCCGGCCCGCGTCGAGAGCTCCATGCGCGGCGCCGGCCAATACAGCGGCAGTCCGCAATGCGGCGCGGTCGGCGTCGCCTGACACAGCCGATTGTATGAGTCCTGATCGACGGCCGGGTCGGGCGTTGGAATCCTGTCACTGCTGGAGTACGAGCGAACGAGCTTGCCACCCCCGTCGAGAATCTCGAGCTTCACCGGTCCCGACGCGTTCGCGCCGAGATAGTAGTCGATCACACCGCCGGGCAACGGGTTCTCGCCTGCCGGCAACTCGGGGGGCCATGGCGTGGGGTCATTCGTTGCAAAGCGAACGCGCAGCGCCGTCGCTGGCTTGAACAGATACGCCGCGTTCGCCGACTGAGCTGCGCTCGCCTCGGCCGCCTGGCGCAGCGGCGTCACGTCGTCGAGGATCCAGAAGCCGCGGCCATGCGTTCCGGCCACGAGATCGGAACAATGGCAGGTGCTGTCGTCCTTGATCTGGATGTCGCGAACCGAGATCGCCGGCATGTCGAGCTTGAGCGACCGCCAATGATCGCCGTCGTCGAACGAGACCCAGACCTGAAGGTCCGTCGCCGCGTAGAGCAAGCCTTTCTTTCGCGGATCCTCGCGGATCGAGTTGGCGACCGCGCCCGGCGCGATGCCGGTGTTGATCTCCGTCCACGTCTTGCCGCCGTCGTGCGTGCGCCAGAAGTGCGGGTTGAGATCATCGATCCGCAGCGTGTTCGCCGCAGCGTACGCCGTGAGGTTGTCGAAGTGCCCGGCATCGATGTTGAAGATGCGCGTCCACGGTTTGATCTGCGCCGGCGTGACGTTCGTCCATTTCGCGCCGCCGTCCATCGTCACCTGAATGTTGCCATCGTCGGTGCCGGCCCAAAGAATCTTCACGTCGCGCGGCGACGGAGACAGCGCTGTGATGCTGCCGAGCGGCGCGGGGGTGACGGTGCTCGCGTATTTGCCGGCGGTCGCCGGCACGTCCCACGTCTGACGCGCGAGGTCGGGGCTGATGCGCGTCCAGCTGTGCGCGTGGTCGGTCGTCTTCCACACGACGTTCGACACGTAAAACATCACGCTCGGGTCGACCGGGGACCAGTTGATCGGCATCGTGCGCACGTTGCGCCCGAATGCGGTGCCGCGCGCATCGGCGGACGGACCGAGCGTGGTCGTCTGACCGGTCTTCCGATTGTACAGCGAGACATTGGTGCGCTGGCTGCCGTACACCAGGTCGGGATCTTTCGGGTCGGGCGCGGCAACGCCGTATTCCTGAATGTTGACCGGATGCCAATCGTGAAACGTGATCTCGCCGTCCATCGAGCGGCTGTCGACGCACGCCGAGCCCGAGTCCTGTTGGCCGCCGCAGACGCGGAAAGGAAATGAGTTATCGATCGACACGTGGTACATCGCCGCGGTCGGCTGGGTGTACCAGTTGCTCCACGACAATCCGCGATTCGCCGAGATGACGCCGCCTTGATCGGAGACGACGAGCAGAATGTTCGGGTTGTTCGGATTGATCCACGCTTTCTGGTAGTCGTCGCCACCGGGAGCGCCGCGCACCGCCGACCACGTGAGCCCGCCGTCCTCAGTACGCCAGAACACGGTCGATGCGCTATAGACGACGTTTTCATTCTTGGGATCGACGACGATCGTCGGCAGATCGCCGCCGCCGATGCGCGCCAGCGGGCGATTGTCCTGCACTCGCCCTCCCGGACCGGTCACGAGCTGCCAGTGATCGCCTGCGTCGCTCGACTTGTAAAAGCCCACGACGCCCGTGGTGTTGTTGGCGCCGCCGCGTCCGCCGCCTCCCGGGCCCGCTCCCGCGACGGTCGCGTAGATCGTCTTCGGGTCGCTCGGCGCGACAGCGAGGTTGGCCTGGATCACCGCCGGCAGGCCTTCGGTCAGCTGCTTCCACGTGGTGCCGCCATCGACGGACTTGAAGATGCCGTTGCCGGCGCCGCCGAAGCCGCCGCCCTCGATGAAGCTTTGTTGTTGCTGCCAGAGCGTCGCGTAGACCGTCGTCGGATTGCCCGGGTCGATCCGCACGTCGTTGGCGCTCGTGTATTCGTCCTTGTATAAGACTTTCTGAAACGTCTGTCCGCCGTCGGTGGACCGGAACACGCCGCGCTCGGCGTTCGGCCCATACGGATGGCCGAGCGCGGCGACGAAGAGACGATTGGGATCGCGGGGGTCGACGTCGATCATCGCGATCATCTGGCTATCGTGCAGGCCGAGATGCGTCCAGGTCTTGCCGCCGTCGGACGACTTGTAGACGCCGTCGCCGACTGCGAGATCGGGTCGAATGATTCCCGCGCCGCTCCCGACGTAGATGATGTTTGGATCGGATGGTGCGACCGCGATCGCCCCGATCGAGCCGGTCGGCTCTTTGTCGAACAACGGCTCCCACGTCGACCCGTAGTCGGTCGAGCGCCAAACGCCGCCGTTGTCGAAACCGATGTA
>DASVYG010000422.1:0-12778 GCA_036392315.1 Gemmatimonadaceae bacterium | reverse complement strand
ACGGCTGAATGAACCACAGACATACTGATTAGTGACTTCTCGCATACTCATTATCGATTACGGGTCTCAGTTCACTCAACTGATCGCCCGGCGCGTGCGTGAAGCGCGCGTGTATTCGGAGATCCATCCGCCGACGCGCACCGTCGAGTGGATCCGCGAGTGGGCGCCTACCGGCATCATCCTGAGCGGTGGGCCGAATTCGGTGTACGACGACGGCGCGCCGCTCGCCGATGTCGCGCTGCTCGACGTCGCACCCGTGCTCGCCATCTGCTACGGCATGCACGTCGTCGCCAAAGTCGAGGGAGGTGACGTCATCGGCGCCGGCCGGCGCGAGTACGGACGCGCCGAGCTCGTGGTCGAAGAGCCGTGCGGCCTCTTCGAAGGCTTCGACCGGCATGAGACGATGACGGTGTGGATGAGCCACGGAGACCACGTCGACGTTCCACCCGACGGGTTCGTCGTGACGGCGTCGAGCCAGAGCGTGCCCATCTCCGCGATGCGCCATCGCGACAAGCCAGTGCATTGCGTGCAGTTTCACCCCGAGGTCGCGCACACCCCGCGCGGCAGCGAGCTGATTTCCAATTTCCTCTTCGGCATCTGCCACGCGGAGCCCAGCTGGACACCCGGCGCGTTCATCGAGAGCGAGGTGGAGAAGATTCGTCGCCTCGTCGGATCGTCCCGCGTCATCTGCGGACTGTCCGGCGGCGTCGACTCGTCAGTCGCCGCGGCGCTCGTGCACCGCGCGATCGGCGATCAGCTCACGTGCGTGTTCGTCGATACGGGCCTGCTGCGATTGCACGAGCGCGAGCAGGTGGAGCGGACCTTTCGCGCCAACCTCGGCATCACGCTTGTCACCGTCGACGCGTCCAAGCGATTTCTCGACGCGCTGGCCGGCGTCGAAGAGCCCGAGCAGAAGCGCACCGCCATCGGCCACACGTTCATCGACGTGTTCGAAGAAGCGACGAGCGGCGCCGGAAAGGATGCCGAATTCCTCGTTCAAGGAACGCTGTATCCCGACGTGATCGAGTCGTTCTCACCGCGCGGCGGACCCTCGGTCACCATCAAGACGCACCACAACGTGGGTGGACTCAAGCCGGGCATGAAGTTCAAGCTCATCGAGCCCCTCCGAGAGCTGTTCAAGGACGAAGTTCGCAACGTCGGACGTGAGCTCGGACTGCCGGAGGAAATGGTCGGCCGTCATCCGTTCCCGGGACCGGGACTCGGCATCCGTGTGCTCGGCCCCGTAAGCGAGCCGACGCTCGACGTGCTCCGTCGCGCCGACGCGATCTATCTCGACGAGATTCGGAACGCCGGCTTGTACAACGAGATCTGGCAGGCGTTCGCCGTGCTGCTACCTGTGCGCAGCGTCGGCGTCATGGGCGACTACCGCACGTATGAAAACGTCGTCGCGCTGCGCGCCGTCACGAGCACCGACGGCATGACGGCCGACTGGTATCCGTTTCCACACGACGTCCTCGCCCGCATCTCGAGTCGGATCATCAACGAAGTGCGTGGCGTGAATCGCGTCGTGTACGACGTCAGCTCCAAGCCGCCGGCGACGATCGAGTGGGAGTGATCAGACCCCTTTCTCTTCCAGTAGCGCCAGGAACTGCTTTGGATCGGTGAGCTCGAGCAGGCGGGCCGGCACGTCCGGCTCTTTGCTGAATTGGGCGATCTTGCCGAGCACGGGAAGGTACTGGTTCGAGACCTCGAGCGGCGGCGCAACGATCAGAAAAAAGAAATGGACGGGCTTCTCGTCGATCGCCTTGAAATCGACGCCCTCCTTCTTTCGACCGAAGGCCACGCGCAGCTTGTTGACGACCAACGATCGGCAGTGGGGAATCGCGATGCCGCGACCGATGCCCGTCGATCCAAGATTCTCGCGCCGCTTGAGCATCTTGAACAGCATGCCCTCGGATTTCTCGTCGAGATGTAACAGGCCAATGAGCTCACGAAGGACGTCGTCCTTGGTCGTGCCCGCGATATCGAGCGTGATCGCGTCTTCGCTGAAAAACTCGCGCAGTTCCATCCCTTATCCGAGAAAGCGTCGTCGTGCGAGATGCCTACGAAATGCTATGTCGCGGCGTGAACCAGCGAAGTTACCCAGGGCTAGAACGTGTGTCAAATGCTGATGTTGCTTGCACTTCGGCATTCTCTTAACTTGAAGGAATGAAACAGTTTCCGTTCCCGCTCACGGCTGGCGTCCCGCTGTACCTCGCGCCCATGGCCGGCGTGTCGGAGTCGCCGTTCCGGCGCCTCTGCCGCCGCTTTGGCGCGGACGTCGTCGTCACCGAGTTCCTGTCGGCCGAAGGAATCCGGCGCGAGAACGAAGCAACGATCAGCAAACTTCGCTTCGGCCCGGACGAGCGGCCGATCGGCGTCCAGATCTTCGGGTCCGATCCCCAGGCGATGGCCGAGGCGGCGGCGTTCGTCGCCGACGTGTTCGCCCCTGAATTCATCGACATCAACTTCGGCTGCCCAGTCAAGAAAGTCGTGAAGCGGAACGGCGGCTCGGGGTGCTTGCGCGATCTCGACCTCGTACAGCAGGTAATCCGAGCGGTGGCGGGCGCCACGTCGCTGCCGGTGACCTGCAAGATCCGCAGTGGGTGGAACGAGGAGATGCGCGACCCAGTCACGATCGCGCTCCGCTGTCAGGATGCGGGCGCGCGCGTCCTCGCCTTGCACCCGCGCACGCGGACGCAGATGTACACGGGCCACGCGCACTGGGACGAGATCGCCGCCGTCGTCGCAGCGCTCGACATTCCCGTGCTCGGCAACGGCGACATCAAAACGCCGCACGACGCGTTCCGCATGCGCCACGAGACCCAGTGCGCCGGCGTCATGATCGCGCGCGGATCCTTCGGCCAGCCGTGGATCTTCGATCAAACGCGCGATCTGCTCGAGGGTCGCCCGATGCGTCCCGATCCCCCGGTCGAAGACCGATTTTCCGTCGCGCTCGATCACGCCCACATGGCCGCCGACTACGAGCCCGATCGCCGGGGCGCCGCAATCGAGTTCCGCAAGCACCTGGGCTGGTATGTGAAAGGCCTCCCCGGATCGGCCGAGCTTCGCAAGAAGCTGCACGCCGTCACCTCGCTCGGCGAGGTCGAAGGGATCTTTGATGAGTATCTTCAGATGCGCGACCGCTACGGCGACGACCACGTCGAACAGATCGGCGACGGCGAGCCGCTGGAGACGATCGAGGTATGAGACGGGAGCGCGTCCGCGACGTGTTGCATCAAGTCGCGGACGGAGCGCTCGACGTGCCCCAGGCGCTCGACGCGTTGTCCTTCGAGCCAGTGGACTCATTGGACTTCGCGACGATCGATCACCATCGCGCGCTCCGGCAGGGATTTCCCGAGGTCATCTACGGCGCGGGCAAGACCGCCGATCAGATCTGCGACATCGCGGCGCGCATCGCCGGCCGGGGCGACAGCGTGCTCGTGACACGCATCGCGCCCGAAGCCGCCGCTCAGTTGCAGTCGTCGCTCGACGCCGTCGAGCTGAACGCCGTCGCGCGCACGGCGTATCGTCAGGGCACCGACGCGCCGCGGTGCGGTAATGGCACTGTTGCGATCGTCACCGCCGGCACGAGCGACCTTCCCGTCGCCGAAGAAGCGGCCGTCACCCTCGGCGCGCTCGGGGACGCGGCGAGCCGGATCACCGACGTCGGCGTCGCCGGCATTCATCGTGTGCTCGCTCGACGAGCGGAGCTCACTGCGGCGAGCGTCGTGATCGTGATCGCCGGCATGGATGGCGCGCTCGCGTCGGTCGTTGGCGGACTCGTCGCGGCACCGGTCATCGCCGTCCCGACGAGCGTCGGCTATGGCGCATCGTTCCACGGCGTGGCAGCGTTACTCACGATGTTGAACAGCTGCGCTGCCGGCGTCACCGTCGTGAACATCGACAATGGATTTGGCGCGGCAGTCGCCGCGTCGCGCATCACGCATTCCTAGGGAGCTCGGATCCTACACGGCTTGCTTCTCGCCGCGATCCTGATCGGTGTCGCCGCCATCGCGGCATGGGCCGGCGCACGCGTATCGGCGTCGAGGCGCGCGAACGTGCCGACGTCGATCGCGACGCACATCGATCGGCAGCACGGACGTGCGACGGGGCCCAAGTTCACGCCGGTGAAATCCACCGCGCTCTTGCGCGGCGCCCAGGAAGTCTACGAGTCGAAAGAGGCCACGCGAGATCGGGCCGTCCTCGAGCAATTGCTCCGCGACATTCGCGATCTGTGCGGCGCCGACGAAACGATCTTCTGGCGCTGGGTCGAAGATCGAGAGATGCTCGTGCCCGCCGCCTGGTCGACCGAGCGCGAGCCGAAACCGACGCAGTTCGACATGGGCGCCTGGGGCGCGCTGGTTCGCTGGAGCGCCGAGCAGGCCATCGTTCAGTTGGACGGCGAGAGTAGCCCGGCACCGAAGCTGGCGACCGCGCCGGTGTTGGGACCCGCGTCCGTCCTCGGCGTGTTGACGGCAACGTCGCGCAAAGGCCTGCAACTCGACCGAGAAGCGGCGCGGTCATGGATGCCGCGCTATGCCGCCCAGCTGGCGAGTCTGGTCCAGCTGTTCGACGTACGCCGCGAGTACGGTCGCCACATGCGTCAGAGCGGAGCATTGCTCGACGCCGTGCAGAAGCTGCACGTCCATCGCAACGCTGAAGGATTGACGCAGGCGCTGTGCGACACGGCGCGCGATGTCACTTCAGCTCACGCGGCCGGCCTCATTCGCTGGAACGAGAAAGATCAGCACGGCGTGGTGCAGTCGGTTACGTCGAACATGGACCTCGAGCCCGGGTTCCACGTGACGCCCGAGTCGATGGCGGGTCGCGTGTGCATCGAGCGGCTCCCGTTGTTGCTCGAAGACGCCGCGTCCGCGACGCGCGACGCCTGTCCCTTCGGCGGTCTCCCTCGGCCCATCGGTTCCGTCGCCATCGTCCCCGTCACGAGCGCGGACGATGTGATTGGTGCGATCATCGTGGAGGGCGCTGAAGCGGGCGACATCTCGCAGCACGAGGCGCGGAACGTCGGGCTACTGGCCGCGGTCGCGCGCGGCTCGTTGGAGATCGCGTGGGAGGTCGAGGAGGTGAGCAAGCGCGCGAGGACGGACGTGCTGACGGGTTTGGCCAACCGCCGCCACTTCGACGAGCAGCTTCGTCGCGTCGCGGCCGAAACGGATCGATTCGGTGGGACGTGCTCACTCATCCTGCTCGACCTCGACCACTTCAAGGAAGTCAACGATCGATACGGCCACGACGGCGGGGATGCGGCGCTCAAGCACGTCGCCCAGGTCTTGTCCGACGCCGTGCGTACCGTCGATCTCTGCGCACGATATGGTGGCGAAGAGATCGTGATCCTTCTTCCGCAGACATCGGCGCAGGGCGCGGTGGAGCTCGCCGAGCGTTTGCGACAGACCATCGCGTCGAGGCCGGCGACGTCGAGCGGACAGCGCATTTCGATCACCGCGTCGTTCGGAGTGGCATCGTATCCGACCCCCGTCCCGTACGGCGATTGGCTCGTGTTGGCGGCCGACAAGGCGCTGTATGAAGCGAAGGCGGCCGGTAGAAACTGCGTGAAGATGATTCACGCAAACAATGTTACTCCAGCGCTTTACAAGATGCGCTGAAGAGCGCGCGTGTTGCAGCGATTGCTTGATTCCGGTGGTCCGAGCCGCTAGATTGCGAGCTACGGGGGCGACTGGCTTCGACGGGGTAAGTGAAGCTGTGGCTGCGTGCCCAGGTCGTGGGGATCCTGGTAAAACACTCCGCAAAACTCCAACTGCGAACAACAACTTCGCCCTTGCCGCCTAACTTTTAGTTAGGCCCGCAAGTGCCTAGGAGGAAGCCCGCCCGGGGCGGCTTCTTAGGTATCGGAAATCCGGGATTGCTGGCGCGACCGCCTCCGGCGCGTTGGTGAAATCAAGGAGGCTCATCCGCGAGTGGGTTGTCTGCCAACCAGCGCGCGGAAACATCTAACGGCAGACTACGCACGTAGTGGCTGTGGTCGATCTATTCTCGGACCCGGGTTCAATTCCCGGCGCCTCCACTCCAAAGCACTCCAGTACAGTCCAGCGGCGTCCAGTAAATGGGCGCCGCTGCTGCATTTAGAGAAGCCACCGAGGCATGGCTCGCCAAGCGGAAAGGGAGTGGTCGCGGGTGCACGTTGCCACGTCCAAGAGAGCGCTCGAACGGAACGTGCTGCCCTATCTCGGCAACCTACCCATCGTGGGCATCACGACGCCGATGTATGCGAATGTGATCGAACGGATCGTGCGGCGTGGATCGAACGAAACGGCGCGGAAGGTCTTGTTCAACATCAGAAGGATTATCGCGCTCGCGAAGACGCGCGATAACGCGGCTGACAAGCACATCGCCGATCCGGTATCAGAAGTCTTGGTGCAGATCAAGCCGTATGCTCCACGTCGGGCGTTGCTGGAGTTCCCTGCGCTCGGTGACGTGCTGCGGCGCGCTGAAGTGGCGAACCTGAGCCCGGCGGTGCGGATGGCCCTCCGATTGGCCGCATTCACCGCACAACGTGTCGGCAACATCGTCGAGGCACGGTGGAACCATTTTGACTTGGACGCCCCCAACGGCGCCGTGTGGGTCATCCCACGTGCGGCGATGAAGGTGCAGAGCGGACGGTTCTTCGATCATAAAGTACTAATCGGGAGGACGTTTGCCGCCGAACTGAGACAATGGCGCACCGTGACGGGCGGGCGGGGCTTCTTGTTCGCG
The DNA here is from genome assembly GCA_036392315.1 of Gemmatimonadaceae bacterium. GTDB lineage: Bacteria > Gemmatimonadota > Gemmatimonadetes > Gemmatimonadales > Gemmatimonadaceae > JAQBQB01. The sequence continues at coordinate 6,043 of DASVYG010000422.1, read as the reverse complement.
AGTCCCACGGGAAACGGCGACCACATCACGAAGGAGTCGCTGTCGAAAGCATACAAGAAACTTTGGAATTGACGGCGCACTCAGTCCACGGCTGGCGATCGTCGTTCAGCACATTGGCGAAAGACGTAGGCGCGTTCGACAAAGTTGCCGTCGAGCTGACGCTTGATCATGTCGGCGACGTCAAAATCGTGAGGACTTACGATCGCGGTGAAAGGCTTACTGAACGTAGACGCCTGGCGGAGTGGTGGGCCGACTCCCTGCTTGCTGCACAGCAGGGTGGTGCGCCCCTTCCACCGCCGGCCGTTCCGCCGAGCGACGATCCGAACGCGCGTTTCTACTCGTCCATTCCCACCGTATTGGATGAGGAAATGCACAACTGGAACGTGCCATTGTGTCGGTGGAACGTTCCGGGACGCAAATTCGAGGCTCCGGGCCTGGTACTCCGCGATGACGTGGAGGCCATTCTGCAGCGGGATTTCACACATGGCATGAACTCGCGCTGCTTGTTCTTGACTGACGTGTTGGCATGGACCAGTCATGGCGGCCAAGGGCGTGGCTTACTTGTTGAACGAGTAGGCGCCCTCTATGAATGCACCGCTCCCGCTGAACGTGGTCTCGTTCGGATTGTGTCCTGGCCGCTCCGCGGACTTTCGAATGCGGAGATGAGCTGGTCTTCTCCCCCGCCGCGTCGTCCTTCCGGATTGCGCCACCCGCCCTCACGGCGGGGCGCTGTCTCGTTTGCCGGGATCGAGGAACCGATGGAGGTCCGCCAATACGATCACTCCGAATGGGCGGCCTCCGCCCGCGAGTCGCGCGTGCTGCACCTGATACGTGGATCGGCGGATTCGCCGGTGTAGGCATGTTGTTCATGATTGGTCTCAATGGGTGAAGCGCGCCTTGGTGCGCAGCCGAGACTGTGACCATTGGTGTCGAAATCTTGTGACAACCTCATGTTGCCGCACTCCCCGATGGACAGGCGCGGCAGAGTGTCACGCCGCGTCGCGGCTCGCGGTCATTGAAGCGTCACTTTCAGAGAGCCTTATGTCCGCACAAACTATCGATGTTGCTGCTGTGGACGATTCATTCGATGTCCCGGCGAGCGCGGAGCAATTGCGTCAGGTGGCTGTCGCACTCCGATCGAACGGCTTCGCTGCCGAAGTTGTGGATACCCCGGAGGACGCGCGGCAGCGTATCCGTCTGCTCGTGCCAGGGGGCAGCTCAGTCCTGGTTGCGGCGAGCGAGACGCTTCGTCTGTCCGGGATTGGCGACGACATCGATCATTCCGATGGCTTCGTATCGATTCGCACGTCCACTCGATGAATCGGAAAACCGAAGGCGGCGCAATTCGGCGTATGATGGCGAGCCCGGACGTCGTCATCGGAAGCGTGTGCGCGGTAACTCATGCTGGTTCGCTCATCGCAGTATCCGCAAGCGGTAGTCAGTTGCCGGCATACGCCGGCGGAGCCGGTCAGCTCATTCTTGTCGTCGGGGCGCAAAAGATAGTTCCCGATCTGGCCGCAGCGATGCGTCGCATCGAGAGCTATGTGCTTCCGCTGGAAACAGAGCGCACCAAACGCGTTTACGGCGTCCCGAGCGCGGTCAGCGAGATACTGATCATAAACCGTGATTATTCCGCCGCCCGAACTACCATCATCCTCATCAAACAAGCCATCGGCTTCTAATCACTCATGCCACACACACCGGTTCCAACCTTCGACACGGCGCCCTCCGCCGCGCAACACATCCTCGCCGAGCTCCGTCAGCGGTCGTTCTCACCGGGGACCGTGCTCAACTTCCACGCGCAGATGTCGACGTCCCCGGCACTGCTCGCGGGATATATGGGGATGCGTACCACGATCGAGCAGTTCGGTACGCTGGATATGAAAATGCGAACAGCGATCATGTTGTCGCTGAGCACGACGGATGGCGAACCTGCCGAGCGGCGGGACGGCGTCGAACGCCGCAAGCGGTGTCAGTGGAGATCGCGTCCGCGACCGCGCGCACCGCACGGGACACCGCGCGTTCCCCCGCGTGGTTGCGCAGGTGATTCGTATCACTTTCTGGTGAGTGTTACGCGGGCGAATGGCTTACGCGCTCCAGCCGCCTCGTTGTCGATGTGCGACTCCCAGGCGTCTGTCGAGCGGTGATATATGAATGTGTTGAAGACGTGACTGGTCGGGGAGTCCGTGAATACGAAGGGAATGGAATCTCCGTTAGCGTAGGCGTGCCCTGTCCCTGCGGGGGCGAACGCCCCGTACGCGGTATTGTCGAGCCACAAAGCAGCGTATTGCTTCGACTGCGGGTCGCGCCCGATGTACACGATAGCCTCGTAGTCTGGTGCGCCGTCCGCGCGGCGCTTTCGTGAAACCTCACGCATCTGTACATACTCTCGGTTAAGTACCCACTGACACGTGACGTCGTGAACAACTTGTTTACGTGCGATGTCGCCGCGGAGCACCCATGTACCTATCAACCGGCCGAGAAGGGAATCACTCGATTGTATTTGCGCGTGAAGCCGACAGATGGGGGCTAGGACCAGAGTCACGTAGATGAGCTGTTTCAGCATTTGCGATCCGCGTGGAGGGGGGGGTGAGCAGTGGTTCAACAAGGCAACTGCGTCGAGAAGAGTTCCCCACATTGCTTGACCCAAGATCCGTGAGAAAACGCTTACGGCTAAGACAAGATCGCGAGAGGTGACCCCGCGCTGGCTCCCGACCACCGTTCTTGCCTGGATGGCTTTCGGGGCCGTTCCTAAGCAGATGATGCCACGGCATCCGCGCTGAAAGAAGTCATATGTGGAAGTTCCGTAGTGGGTGACAACTGCTAGGAGGGCACGTACGTTCCGAATGCCCAATAATTTCCTTCCGGGTCGAGTACCCCAAACTCGCGTGAACCGTACGGCGTGTTTGACAGCGCCTTCGCCACGGTCGCTCCCGACGCAGTCGCTCGCGCGTACAGGTCGTCGACTTCGGCTGCGGTACTGACGACCACGTAGGCCGCTCCCTGGCCACCCACAGTCGGGGGCGTCGGCGTCGCATCCAGCGAGCCGAGCATAATACACGCATCCCCCATCCAGACTTCGGCATGCCCGATCCCACCGCTCGGCGTCTCGATGATGGTGCGCGGTTCCGCGCCGAACGCGCGCACAAGCCATGCGATCGCTGCTCGAGGATTGTCATATCCGAACGCAGGAATGGCCAGGCGACATCGAACCGGTCTAGCTGGACTCTTAGTTGTCGTCATCATGGGAGGGAGCGTTGTCGTTTCAGCGCGGTGTGACCACGGCGCAGAATAGTTCGCGGCGCCACGTGTGACCAGCCGGGAGCGGGCGCGATACATGTTAGAGAATGCGAAACACGCGATACGCGATACGCCCCACTTCGGGACGATACACTCCAACCGACACGACACGGTTAAGCCATTCGTACTTCGACGCGCGCGTCTCGAACAACGGGAGAATCCGTGCGAATAACTTGCCGTCCGGTTGTGTGTAACTGATACCGCGCCACGACGCGTAGATCTTCTGATTGTCGTCCGTCTGCATCACTAGGCGAACGTCGAGCAGACTGGACCCATCGCTTCGCAGCTCGATCCAGTCGCCGCTTGGTCCAATGACCGTGCCCTTAAGCAACGGACCGCTGAAGGTCCCGCCGGACACCTCCACGATCATGCGCTCTCGCCCCGTGGTTCCCACTCCTCCGATCGCCGGCCGCGCGTCGATGGTGATGTCGAACAGTAGCTCGGATTCGAGTGTCACTGCTTGCGCGAATTCCGCGGCGCAAAGGAAGTGCGCCATTGGCGCGCCGAGCGACAGCGCGGCGAACTGGCGCCGCGATAAGAATTCTTGCATGTCAGCCCTCACGAGCGGAGCGCGGTGGCAGGATCAACCAGAGTCGCTCGGCGCGCGGGGACGAGGCACGCGGCGAGCGCGACTACGAGTAGCAGCGGCGGGACGGCAACGAACGTGAGCAGATCGCGCGCCGAAACGCCGAACAGCAGCGATGACATGACCTGCGTCACGAGAAGCGCACCCACCACGCCAATAATCGTGCCCGCGGCCGACAACACGAGGCCAGGCCGCGCGGCAGTCACGGCGATATTGAGTGGCGTCGCCCCAAGCGCGCGGCGCAAGCCAAACTCCTGGCGTCGCTGTCCCACGAGGAATGACATGACGCCGAAGATGCCAAGCGCGGCGAGCAGGGCTGCGGCAACCGCGAAGACTGACATGAGGGTGAGCGAGAAACGCCGTCGCGCCATTGACGCGAATTGAAGATCGCTCATCGAGCGGAGGCCGAAGACCGGCAGGTTTGGATCGACTTCGTGCACCGCGCGAGCGAGGGACTCGCGTGTGGACGCGGCGTCGTCACGCGCGCGAACGAAAAACGCGAGCCCGCTAGTTGGTCGCTGCGCGATCGAGAAGTACACGCGCGGTTCAGTGGGCACGTCGAGGCCGGCGTATCGCACGTCCCCCGAGATACCGACAACGGTGAAGTCTCCCGCGCGCGGCACACGCACGCGTCGGCCGATGAGGTCTTGGCCAGGCGAGAAACGACGTACGAATGCGTCGTTCACAACTACCACCCCGGGTGCAGAAAAATTGTCGCTTGCTGTAAAGGCGCGCCCGTGATGAATCGGCACTCCGAGGGTGCTGAAATACTCCGCGCTCACCGTACCGAACTCTGCTGCCTGGTCATCCGCGTGCGCGACGTCGTCGTCGGGCAGCGAGAATCCGGAAACAAAGGGATGATTGCCGACGAGTGGGAGATCGGGGCCGCTTCCGAGCGCGGCACGATCGACACCCGGAAGTGCGCGAAAATGATCGAGCAGTTCCCGCACGAGCGCGGCCTGCCGCTGCGGATCGAGATACTTGTTCGCGGTGGGGTTGTTCGGCACCGGTACCCAGATCTGACCTGCGATCACACCGGCCCTGCTAAAGCCGGGGTTTTGCCCAAGCACGGCGCCAAAGCTCCGAACGAGCAGGCAGGCAGCAATGAGTAGCATCGCCGAGAGTGCGACTTCGGTGATGACGAGCGCGCTGCGCCAGCGATTGCCTCGTGCCGTGGCGGCCGAGCCGTTACGGCCGCCGTCCTTAAGCGCTTCGTTGGGATCGACCGCAGTGGCGAAGGCCGCTGGCGCCAAACCGACTGCCAAGCCCGCCACGAGCGAGAGCGCGATCGCTCCGATGGCAACGCGCGCATCAACGTGAACTTCGTTGAGGCGAGGCAAGTCGGACGGTACGATCCCGATCAGCGAGTGCAGGCCTGCACGCAGCGCGACAACTGCGGCAACGCCGCCAGCCATAGCGAGAATCGTGCTTTCGGCGAATAGCTGTCGCGCGATTCTCGCGCGTGATGCGCCGAGTGCCTGGCGAAGAGCAATCTCCCGGGCTCGAGTCGACGAACGGGCCAGCACGAGGCTTGCGACGTTGACGCAGACGAGAAGCAACAGTGCCGCGACCGCGGCCTGGAGGATGACCAGCATTGGCTTCACGTTGCCAGTGAGCGCGGTTTGCACCCGCTCGATACGCAACGACCAATGAAGTGAAGTGGGATACTCGTTGGGATAGGTTTTCGCGAGACGCCCCGCCGTGCCGTTCAAGGCCGCTTGTGCCGATTCGAGGGAAACCCCACGGTGGAGGCGCGCCAGCACGCCGGGAAGGAAGCGCACTCCCCGTACCGGAGGTGGAAACGGGTCTGCGATGAAGCCTGTGCCCGCCCACACGTCGACGTCCCCACCGACCATTCCCGCAGGATGGCGGAATTCCGGCGGCATTACACCGATGATGGTGTAGGGATCTTCGTCGAGGCGAAGCGTTTTGCCGATGATGCCGCGGTCTGCGCCGAATTGACGCCGCCAGAGCGCGTCACTGATCACCACGGTACCGATAAAACCAGGCCGCCAATCCGCGTTCGTGTAGACGTGACCGATCGCTGCGTTGGCGCCCAGCAGTTCGAAATAGTTGGCGCCCGTGCCGAGCAGCTGGACGCGTTCCACGTGATCGCCGCCAGCAAGTGCGGTGCTCGCTGCAAGGATCGGACTGGCG
>DASVYG010000421.1:0-18330 GCA_036392315.1 Gemmatimonadaceae bacterium | reverse complement strand
AGTTCCTAAGACCGGTCGCTGCAGGATTCTCGGGCCCAAACGCTGGCCTGGGCGGCCACGGCCCGACGTAGGTCGTATCGGCCACGCTCAGTCCACCGATATAGGAACTTCTAACGACGGCGTTGCGAAACCCAGCGGCAGTGCGCAGAATCGGCTGCCCGTCGTCGCATGCGATTTTCTGAATCTGCCCGGCTACTCAGACGACACGCTCGTTCTCTGCGAGCGTTGCCGCGGCGAAACGGCGGAACGGTGAGATTCCATGGACACGACTGACGCCGGACTCGGTTCAACGTATGAGCCGACACTGAGTCGCACGACCCAAGTCCAGCCTGCGCCGACGAGCGAATGGACGGCGTTGCACGTCTTAACGCTCCGAGCTGTCGGGCTGTACTTCGCCATGTACTACCTCGAGGGTCAGGTGGGCAGTCGGGCCCTGCCCGGCATTCTCGAGAAGCTCAGCGTCGTCAGTGTTCCCCTCGTTTGGCTGACGAACTTCTTCGTTCCGTGGGTCGGCGCCCACGTGTTCGGTGTGATGGACCTCTCGGGTGGCGGCCCTGGCACGGGAGATAGCCCGCGGGAGTGGGTCCAAGCATTCTCGTACGCCTTGATCGCCGTCATCGTGGCGGCTATCTGGACTCGCGTCCGGCCGCGCCCCCGACATCCTGAACGCGCGCACGCCTGGCTCAGAGCAATCGTGCGCTATCCGCTGGCGTTCACGATGATCGACTACGGTGTTATCAAGTTCGCCGGCGTACAATTCGGAACGCAGCCCTTCCAGCAGCTCATGACGCCGCTCGGCCAATTCTCGCCTCCGGCGTTGATGTGGGCGTTCATGGCCTCGTCATTTGGATATCGCGCGTTCGCCGCGCTGGCCGAGGTTGTGGGCGGTGTTCTGTTGTTGTCGCGCCGCACGACGACGCTCGGGGCGTTGATCGTCCTCGCGGCCATGAGCAACGTGCTGGCGATGAATGTGGCATACGACGTCTCCGTCAAGATGTTGGCCGGACATCTCGTGCTGATGTCGGCCATTCTCCTGGTGCCCGAGCTGCGACGCTTAGGCAACGTATTCGTGCTGAACCGCACGGCGTGGCCGGTGGAGATGCCGACTCTGGTCGACAGCCCGCGATTGTCACGAACGCTTGGCATTGCAGCCGTCGTCTACGCCGCATACGGCGTCGGCAGCGTCGTGTGGGAGGACGTGTCACTCGGCGCGCAAATACATTCGGGCCCGCACACCCCCCTCGCGGGGATCTTCGATGTCGAGTCGCTCAGTCGAAACGGGCGATCCGTCACTGACGCATCCGATACGACTCGCTGGAGTCGAGTGGCAATCGAGACCACCGGGTTCATGACCGTCCAGCTAGCCGACGCGCGCGTGCGTAGCTTCCTGACTGTCCCGGACTCGGCCGGTCGTCGACTCGTCGTCATTGTCCCGCGCGGCTCCCTCGACCCGAGGTTCGACTACCGCAACTATTACGTTCCGTTGACCAAAGAGTCGATCGGGTCGATTCCGGTGAGCGACACGACGCGCCGATTCGAACTTGTGCTCGAGCAGAGCGATCCCACCCACATGCGGCTTCGCGGCCGCCTCCAAGGCGATTCCGTTGATGTCGTACTCCGCCGCGCCGACGAATCCGATCTGCTGCTGCACCACTGGGGCGGCACCCACCTCGTCAATCGAATGACGTTTTCGGACACGTGGATCGTTGCGCCATACAGGGGCTGGCCTGTGGATTCAGCGTCTGACCGTTCGCCAACCTCCGGCGTGGCCCCTGGAACAAGTAGTCGATGAGGGCGTGCGCTTAGCCGGTTGAAGGGCAACGATAGCCAGGGGAGAAGAGGCCGCGAGCTCGACGGGTTCGACGCGTCAGCTGCCCTTGACAAATTACCTAACGCTGTTAAGTATTGAAACCAGGTTACGAGGTCACCATGGGCGTCAAAGAACGACGACAACGCGAGCGCACCGAAGTCCGCGAGAAGATCCTCGACGCGGCATTGGATTTCTTCGGCAGAGAAGGAGTCGAAGGCGTCACCATGCGCGCGCTCGCCGACGCCATCGAGTACTCGCCCCCCGTCATCTACGCGCACTTCCGCGACAAGGAAGCGATCATTCAGGAGCTGTGCTATCGGCAGCTTCGCGAGCTTGCCAAGGCCTTCGCGACCTTCGGGGATCTGGACCCGATCGAGCGGCTCCGCCGAATCGGTTACATCTATGCCGACTTCGCGATCGAGCATCCGAGCCACTTCCGGTTCATGTTCCTCATGCCGCACCCGCTGCCCGACGGCGACGAGGTCGCGAAGGGTGATCCGCAGCAGAACGCATACGCGTTCCTGCGGCAGACGGTGGAGGACGGGCTCGCTGCGGGAATCTTCCGACCGGAGTACACCGACGCCGACGAGATCGCGCAGCTCTGCTGGGCGAGCGCGCATGGCTTGGTGGCGTTGCAGAACATCAAAGGCGCGGATAGCTGGATCGATTGGCGCGATGCGCGGACCAGCGCGCACCGACTCGTCGACGCGACGATGAACGGCCTCGTGAGGCCCGAGTTGAAGCCCGAGGCGAAGGCCGGCTCGAAGCTACGCCCGGCGCGTGCGCCCGCGCGACGCTCTCGCACGCGACGGAGGTCGCGCTGACGGACCTTGAAGAGGCAGAAGCAGACGTCTGGCGGGAGCCATTTTTTTTCGACACGAAGTTAACGCTGTTAGAAGTGATACCGATGTTCACCACCTGGAGGATGTATGAGATCGCGCATCACCGCAGTCGCTGCATCATCACTCGCCCCGTCTACTTCGCGCGCGCTCCGCCCGCGCCTCGTCTTGGCGTTCGGCACGCTTGCCACGCTCGCGGTATTTGGCTGCGCACGCGCCGACGCAAGCGCAACGAACGCCGCTGATACCACGGTTGTGCCGGTCGTCGCCCAGACCGTCACGCTTTCCTCGCGTCCGTGGTCCACGACAGCGAGCGGCATCGTTCAACCGAACACCGCGGTCGACGTCGCATTCGAGGTAGCGGGAAAGGTCGTGATGGTCGGACCCGATGAAGGACAGTCGGTGCGCGGCGGGCAGGGAATCGCGTCGCTGGATCCAACCGACTACCGCCTTGCGGTTGAACAGGCGTCGGCGCAGGCGGACCGCGCAGCGCGCGATCGTGACCGGAACCAGCCGCTGCTCGCCGCCGGTAGCATCGCGCCCGCCGACATGGATCACCTCGAGACCGGTGCGCGACAGAGCGCTGCCGCCGCCGAGCTCGCGAAGAAGAAACTGTCCGACACGCGTCTCGCCTCCCCGATTTCAGGAATCATCGCGCGTCGTGCGATCGAGGTCGGCGCCACGGTTGCTCCCGGTCAACCAGTGTTCACCATCGTCGATCTCGATCCGGTGCGCGTCCGCGTCGGCGTACCCGAAGGCGACGTGGGACACGTCACCGAAGGGGCCGCCGCGAGGGTGCGCATTCCGGCACTCGATGCGAGCTTTGCCGGACGCGTGTCGCTGATCGGTGTCTCTGCCGACGCGGCGACGCGGAGCTACACGGTCGAGATCAAAGTGCCCAATCCTGCGCGCCGGCTGCGCGCGGGCATGGTGGCGGAGGCGACGATCGAGACCGGGCAGAAGGTGTCGGCGATGATGCTGCCGGCTGCCGCGGTGCTGCACGACGGCGGCGTCAACGGGACGACGATCGTCTACGTGCTCGACCGCGAGGGCGCCCGTGTGCATGCGCGCCGCGTGACGACGGGCGTGGCGCGTGGCGACTCGCTCGAGATCACCTCGGGAATTGCGGCGGGCGACCAGGTGGTGGTGGCCGGACAGCAGCGTGTGCGCGACGGCGCGCGCGTTCAACTGGCCAGCGAGATAACGGGAGGGACCAAGCGATGAACCCGGTCCGCTCCGCTCTCCAGAATCGCTCGGTGGTGCTCGTGCTCACCGGGTTCGCGGTCCTGCTCGGGCTTCGCGCGCTGTTCACGATGCCGCGGCGCGAGGATCCAAAAATCACCATCCGCACCGGACTCGTTCTCGCGCGGTACCCCGGCGCCAGCGCAGCGCAGGTGGAAGAGCAAGTCACGCGCAAGATCGAGGAGCGGCTCTTCAGGCACGAGGAAGTGCGCAAGCTCAAGACCTTCTCCACGTCGCGTGATGGCGTCGTCGTCGTGAACGTGGAGCTCGAGGAGTGGGTGAAAGATCCGGACCGCTTCTGGGCGATGCTGCGGCACGACATGAACGAACTTCACGCGACCGAATTGCCGCCGAGCGTGCAGGGGCCGATCGTCAACAGCAACTTCGGCGACGTGGTGGCGATGCTGCTCGCGGTGCGTGGACCACACTACGGTCCGCGCGAGCTGCGTGAGTATCTCGACAAGATCGACGATGCGATCCGCACGATCCCCGAGGTCTCGAAGATCAACCGCCTCGGCGAACAGCGTGAGGAGCTCCGCGTCTCGACGACGAACGGGCGGCTCGCGGGCTTCGGGATGACACCGCTGCAGGTCGCGGACGCGATCCGATCGCGGAACGCAGTGGTGGACGCAGGAACGATCGACGCGGGCGACGGCGGCCGTGTGCCGATCGCGGCGAACAGCTTGCTGGCGAGCGAGGACGCGCTCTCGCGCCTGCTCGTTGGCACCTCGCGCGATGGCCGCCCCGTGCACCTCGGCGACTTCGCGGCCGTGGAGCGGCAGTACGCCGACCCGCAGTTCGCCGTCCGCGTAGATGGTGAGAGCACGGTGTTGCTCGCGGTCGAGATGCAGGAAGGGCACAACATCGTGAAGTTCGGGGACGAAGTGAGAGAGAAGATTGCCCAGCTTCGCGCGACGCTGCCGCCCGACCTCGTCATTCAGCCGATCGCCGACCAGCCGGAGCACGTGCAGCGTCGCATGATCGAGTTCGGACGCGAGTTCCTGATCACGCTCGCGGCGGTGATCCTGGTGACGGTGATCCTTCTGCCGTTGCGCGTCGCCGCGATCGCCGCGGTCGCGATTCCGATCACGGTCGCGATCACGGTGTCGATTCTCAACGCGGTCGGCATCGAGTTGCATCAGGTAACCTTCGCGGGGCTCGTCGTTGCGCTGGGGATTGTCGTCGACGACGCAATTGTCGTAGTCGACAACTATGTCGAGAAGCTCGACCACGGGATGAGCCGTCTCGAGGCTGCGTGGCGCTCGCCGACGGAGCTCGCCGTGCCGGTGCTCGCCGCCACGCTCACGATCGTCGCGTCGTTCCTGCCGCTGGCCTACCTGCCCGGCGCGCCGGGCGAGTTCATTCGCGCCATGTCGTACACCGTCGCGATCGCGCTCATGGTGTCTTTCGCCGTTGCGATGCTGCTCACCCCGCTGCTCGCACTGACGCTGGTCAAGGCCGGTCTGCATCAAGCGACCGTGGACGCATCGGCGGCTCGTCACCGGCGTTCGCCGCTGGACGTCATGCAGTCGGTGTACGAGCGCGTGATGGGCGTGGCGATGCCGCGCAAGCGCCTGACGATGATCGGCGCCGTGGTGGCGTTCGTCGCGGGCCTCGCTCTCATGTCGGCGGTGCCGTATCGCTTCTTCCCGATGAACGAGCGAGATCAGTTCATCGTCGATCTCTGGATGCCGGCCGGCACTCGACTCGCCGGCACGGACGACGTGATGCGCCGCCTCGAGAGTGTGCTACGTCGTGAGCCGGGCATTCGCTCGGTTGCCGCGTTCGTCGGAGGAGGCGCGCCACGATTCTACTACAATCACAACCCGGAACCGCCGACGCCGAACTTCGGCCAGCTGCTGATCAACACCGCGTCGCCCGAAGCGACGACGGCGCTCGTCCACCGGCTGCACGATACGCTCGGCCAGGTCGCTCCGGAGGGATGGGTGTACGTGAAGCCGCTGCAACAGGGACCGGTATTCGCGGCGCCCAACGAGGTCCGTCTGGTTGGCGACGACGCACAGTTGCTTCGGACGTACGGCGACAGCGTCGCCCGGATCTTCGAGCACACCGCGGGCAGCGCGTACGTTCACACCGATTGGCGCGACGAAGAACTCGCTCTCGGGCTCCACGTTCGACCAGAGGTTGCGACGCGCCTGGGTCTGAGCGACGCGGACATCGCGACGCAACTCGCTGGTGCGTTTGCCGGCGCGCCCGTGTCCACATTCTGGGAAGGGAAGCGGGACATCGACATCACGCTCAGGCTCGATGGCGCCGAGCGGTCGGGGATGGACGATGTCTTGGCGGCGTACGTCGCGTCGCCGAGTACCGGCGCGCGCGTACCGGTGCGCGAAGTTGCCGACGTCGCGCCTGAGTTTCGCCCGAGCCGCATCGTCAGGCGCAACGGAGTTCGCACGCTGACGGTTCGGAGCTTCTCCGCGCCGGACATCCTTCCGTCGGTGGTACTCAAGGCCGCCACGCCGCAACTCGCCGCGCTCAAGCTGCCCGCCGGGATGCGCATGGAATTCGGCGGCGAGAAGGAAGGCTCCGCCGAAGTGCAGGGCGCGGTGAACGTAGCGCTCATGACGTCATTGATTGGTGTGTTCCTCATCCTCCTGTTCCAGTTCCGCACCGTGCGTCATCCACTCGTCATCATGACGTCGATTCCGCTGGCGGTCGTGGGTGCCGCGCTCGGGCTCGTGGTCACCGGGAACCCGTTCACCTACACGGCGAATCTCGGGCTCAATGCGCTCACGGGCGTCGTCGTCCGGAATGCGATCATCCTGGTCGATTACGCGAACGAGCTGCGCCGCAACGGCGTCGAGATCGAGACGGCGGCGCTTCTGGCGGGCCGTCGGCGGCTGCGGCCGATCTTTCTCACCACGATGGCAGCGGCGTTGGGCGTGACGCCGATGATTCTCTCGCGGTCTCCGCTCTGGTCGCCGATGGCGAGCGTGATCGCCGTGGGGCTCGTGGTGTCGATGATCTTCACGCTCGTCCTCGTGCCCGTGCTTTATGTCGTGGTCGAGCGGCGTGAAGAGCGCCGCGCAGCGCGACGAGAGCACGCGGCGCTCGAATCAGACGTGATCGTGCACACTCCGGCGAACGTTCCCACCGGAATCGCGGCGATGAACCCAGCCGCCACGATCGCACTCATCCTGCTGGCTCTCGGACTCGCGACGTCGATTCCCGCGCGGCGAGCAGAAGCACAACGCCGGTCCGCGCGGAGCGACACGGTACGTCTCACACTCGACGACGCTGTGGCACTCGCGATGAAACAGGGCTACACGACGCGAATGGCGAACGCACGTCTGGCTGCGGCGGAAGCACACGAGCACGGCGCCGCGGCCGATCTGCTGCCGCAGCTCTCCGCGACGGGCAACCACCTGCGCAGCAGTGGACGTACGACGATCGTCGTGCCACGCGGCGCACTCGGCAACGAGTCGTCCGGGTCGCCATTGCCTACCAATGATCGGCGCTTCGATCAGGGAGCGGCAGCGCTCACGTACACGCAGTTCTCGCTCACTCAGCCAGTGACGCAACTCTGGCGCATCCGGCAGGCGCAGCAGCTCGCGTCGGCCCAGACGACGATTGCAGCCGCTGAGCGTGCTCGTGCCGAGGCTGACGTGAGACTCACGGTCGAGCGACTGTACGCGTCTGTTCTGATCGCGCGAGCTCGCGAGCATGCGGCGGAAGCGGCCATGTGTGCGACACAGCGTAAGAGCGCGGACGTGGCGCAGGCGGTCGCATCGGGCATCGATGTGTCGGCGCAGGGGCTGGGCGCAACCGCGTCGGCCCTCGACGCCGAGTACGCCCATGAAACCGCGGAGTCTTCGGTGTCGGACGCCGAAGCCGAGCTACGAAGCGGGCTCGCGCTTCCGCCGGGCACTCGGCTCGACCTCGTCGTGCCGGAGTCGCCGACCGAAAGGTTGTCGACGCTCGACCTATACGTAGCGCGAGCGCAGTCGGCGAGCCCCGATGTCGACGCGGCACACGCCACGCTCGAGCAGGCGAAGCGCGCGGTTGCCCTCGCGCGCGCCGACTTCATCCCCGATGTCGGTGTCGGCTTGACGTACACGATGCTCAACGGCGTGAGCTTCCTTCCGCGGCGCGCAATGGGGCTGAGCATCCAAGGTTCATGGACCGCATGGGACTGGGGGAAGCGGGGATCGCTGTCGAGCGAGCGCAACGCGCAGCAAGATGCAGCGACGATCGGTCTCGAGCTCACGCGTGACCGTGTGTCAGTTGACGTGGAGCGTGCCTATCGATCCGCCGTGCGGGCGGAGCGCGGCGCCGAGGTGGCGCACGCAGCGCTCACCGCGCATCGCGCGACATTGACGATCGCCCAAGACCGCGCCGCACGCGGGTTGACGGGGGCCGCGGCGCTCGCCGCGGCAGAAGCTGAGGTGGCGGAGAGCGAGGCGCAGGCGCTCGCGGCGGATCTGCAGATACGCATCGCCCGCGCGGAGCTTACCCGCGCCATCGGAGGATGATCCGTGAAACGATAGTCTCGGCCTGAGCGGGTGCTGCGCAGCCGGCGCGCTCGACCGCTTCGTGCGCGCCCTATGCCCCCCGACGGACGAGCCGCCCGAGCGCGCGCCACGACCCGCGGAGCGCACCAACGAGATTCTCCCACGCCGCGCGCAGCACGATCGGCAGCAGACGTACCGGCGCCGTGCCGCCGACAGGCGAGACTGCCGGCGGCGGCGCAGACGTGGCATCGGCCGGTGCAGCCGCCGGCGCCGCCGCCGTCGTCGCCGGCTCTACCGGAGGCGTCTCCAGCGTCGCACGGAGACAATCGGTGAATTGCTTGAACATTTGCTTGTTGACGCTCTCGATCATGCCACGACCGAACTGCGCGAGTTTGCCGACGATGTCGAGGTCGGCGCTGACGCGTACCTCGGTTCCACCATCGCCGAGCGCAGCGAGCGTGCTCGTCATGGTCATCTTCGCCGAGCCGCCGCCCGACGCGTCGCGACCGTCGCCGAGCAGCTTGACGACGTGGGCCGCGTCGTCACGCTCCGTGATGGTGACCTTTCCATTGTAGGCGGCGATGACGGGCCCGACCTTGACTTTCACCTTGCCGAGGAAAGTCGTGTCGCCCTCCACCGACGTGAGCTCGGCGCCCGGCAAACATTTTACGACTTGGCGTGGGTCGCTGAGGTAGGCCCACACGCGGGCCACAGGGGCTTTGACTTGGAACGTCTCCTCGATCTTGAGCGACACCTGCCACCTCCAATGGAAGCGCCAAGCAGCATGCGACGGCGTGTGCAGTAAGAGCTTCCCCGATTCACGCCGACAGAATTCAAGGCTTATTGACAGGGGGCGGAAAGGTGCGACAATACCGCCGGATGTGCGCTCGTCAAGAAGTGCGGTGACGATTTGAGCGCGACGGTCCATTTTCACGTCGGTCGCGGCGGCGCGACCTGCAGGAGGTTTTCGGATGATTCCGGCTGCGTTCGATTATGTCGTGCCGTCCTCCCTCGACGAAGCCGTCGCGCTGCTGCGGCAACACGACGGAGAGGCGAAGGTGCTTTCCGGCGGGCAGAGCCTGATCCCCATGTTGAAGCTGCGGCTTGCGGCGCCCGCCGTCCTCATCGACATCAACGGCATTCGCGGACTCGACTTTCTCGAGGAGCGCGATGGATCGCTGCACATCGGCGCGCTCACCCGCGAAGCGGCGCTGGAGAAGTCGCAGGTCGTGCGCGAGCGATACCCGATCCTGCTCGACACGGCGCGAGTCATCGCGGACCCGCTCGTGCGCAACAGCGCCACGATCTGCGGCAACGTCGCGCACGGTGATCCTGGCAACGACCATCCGGCGACGATGATGGCGCTCGACGCATCGTTCGTCCTTCGCGGACCGGATGGAACCCGCACCGTCGCGGCGCGCGATTTCTTCCGCGGCCTCTTCGAGACGGCGCTCGCGCAAGACGAGATCATTTCGGAAGTCACAATCCCGCAGCCCAATCCGCGCACGGGCGGCGCCTACCTCAAGCTCGAACGCAAAGTCGGCGACTTCGCGACGGCCGGCGTCGCAGTCCAGCTGACGCTCGACGCGCGCGGGGCATGCGCCAACGTCGGCATCGCGCTGACCAACGTGGGGGCCACGCCGATCCTCGCGTCGAAGGCGATGTCGTCGCTGCTCGGCAAGGCCGTAGACGACAAGACGATCGCGGACGCCTCCGTTGCCGCCGCCGCCGCTGCGGACCCGAATGCCGACCGCCGAGGATCGGCCGACTACAAGCGCGACGTGGTGCGGGTGCTCACGGCGCGCGCGATCCGCATCGCATCGGCCCGGGCGCTCGGACTCGAGCAGGCCGCCACTCAGGGGAGACATTGAGCATGTCCATGCACTCGATCACGGTCACGATCAATGGCCAAGCGCGTAGCGCGGAGGTGGAGTCGCGCCTTCTCCTCGTGCACCTCATCCGCGAGAATCTGCGCCTCACCGGGACGCACATCGGTTGCGACACGACGCATTGCGGCGCGTGCACGGTGCTGCTCGACGATGTCCCGGTGAAATCATGCACCTTGTTTGCCGTTCAGGCCGACAAGCGCGCCATTCGCACCGTCGAGGGCCTCGAGGGCGCGACGCTGAGCGCGGTGCAAACGGGGTTCAAGGCGGAGCACGGACTGCAGTGCGGCTTCTGCACGCCGGGTATGATGATGACCGCGACGTCGCTCCTCGAGCACAACGACAGCCCGACCGAAGGCGATATCCGCGCCGCCATCTCCGGCAACCTATGTCGATGCACCGGGTACGTGAACATCATCAAGGCAATCCAGCACGCTGCAGCAGAGATTCGTGGCGAGTCGCCGACATCGTCGCACGACGCTCCATTGACCGCCGTCACCACCTGACCGGATCTCCCATGGAACCGATGCACACCAGCCCCGAAATCAGCGGCATGGGGCACTCGATGAAGCGGAAGGAAGACGGCCGGTTCCTCCGTGGCAAGGGGAACTACATCGACGACATCGTGCTGCCGGACATGCTCTACATGGACATCGTCCGCAGCCCGTATCCGCACGCGAAGATCCTCAACATCGACATCTCGCGCGCGATGGCGACGCCGGGCGTCGTCGCGGTCATCACCGGCCGCGATCTGGAGAAGTACAACCTGCACATGATGCCGACGATCATGAGCGACACGCAGATGGTGTTGCCCACAGACCGCATCGTGTATCAAGCGCAGGAGGTTGCCGCGGTCATCGCGACGAGTCGCTACGCCGCCGCTGACGGAATGGCGGTGGTGGACGTCGAGTACGAGCCGCTCACTCCCGTCATCGATCCGTACAAGGCGCTCGAGAAGGATTCGCCGCTCGTCCGCCCCGACCGGAAGGACTCGAACCACATCTGGCATTGGGAGGCGGGAAACAAGGCCGTCACCGATAAGGCCTTTGCCGACGCCGACGTGACGATCGCGCAGCACATGTACATTCCGCGCATACACGTCGCGTCGATCGAGACGTGCGGCTGCGTGGCCAGTTACGACAAGGCCAATGAAAAGCTGACGATGTACATGACGACGCAGGCGCCGCACGTCATCCGCACCGTCATTGCGCTCGTCGCCGGTCACGTCGGGCTCTCCGAGGAGCGTATTCGCGTCGTGTCACCCGACATCGGCGGCGGATTCGGTGGCAAAGTGCCGGTGTATCCGGGCTACGTGATCGCCATCGCGGTGTCATTCCTCACCGGCAAGCCGATCAAGTGGATCGAGGACCGGATGGAGAATCTCCAGGCCGACTCATTCGCGCGCGACTATCACATCGATTGCGAGCTGGCGCTCAAGAACGACGGGACGATCACCGGCCTCCGCGTGAAAACGCTCGCCGATCACGGGGCCGCCGATGCGGCGGCGAATCCGTCGAAGTTCCCGGCCGGTCTCTACAGCATCATCACAGGGTCGTACGATATGAAGGCCGCGCACGTCGCCGTGGACGCGGCGTACACCAACAAACCGCCAGGTGGCGTGGCCTACCGCTGCTCCTTCCGCGTGACCGAAGCGGTGCACGCGGTTGAGCGCATGGCCGACATTGCGGCCCACCAGTTGAACATCGACCCGGCGGCGTTCCGCCTGAAGAATTTCATCAAGCCGGAGCAGTTCCCCTACAAGTCGGCCACGGGTTGGGAGTACGACAGCGGGAATTATCACGGCGCGCTCGAGCTCGCGATGAAGATGATCGGCTACGACGAGCTGCGAAAAGAACAGTTGGAGAAGCGCGCGCGCGGTGAGCTCATGGGCATCGGCATCTCGAGCTTCACCGAAGTGGTGGGCGCGGGCCCCGCGCACACCTTCGACATCCTCGGCATCAAGATGTTCGACTCGGCGGAGATTCGCATTCATCCCACGGGCAAGGCGATCGCGCGCTTCGGCTCGAAGTCGCAGGGACAGGGACACGAGACGACGTACGCGCAGATCGTCGCGCAGGAGCTGGGCATCCCCGCAGCGCACGTGCAGGTCGAGGAAGGCGATACCGATACGGCGCCATACGGACTCGGCACGTATGCCTCCCGCTCGACGCCCACCGCCGGCGCGGCCGGCGCGATGGCGGCGCGCAAGATTCGCGACAAAGCACGCAAGATCGCCGCGTATCTTTTGGAGGCCAGCGAGGACGATCTCGAGTGGGAGCCCGGCAAATTCTCCGTGCGTGGCTCGCCCGAGCGGAGCAAGACGATTCAGGACATCGCGTTCGCCGCGTACACCAATCCGCCGCAGGGCATGGAGGCGGGACTCGAGGCGGTCCACTACTATGATCCGCCGAATCTCACGTTCCCATTCGGCAGCTACATCTGCGTCGTGGACATCGACAAGGGAACCGGCGAGGTAAAGGTTCGCCGCTTCGTGGCCGTGGACGACTGCGGCAACATTATCAACCCGATGATCGTCGACGGACAGATTCACGGCGGGCTCACGCAGGGACTCGCACCCGCGTTGTTCGAAGAGATCCAGTACGACGAGAACGGCAACATTCAGGGCGGCAGCTTCATGGACTATCTCGTCCCGACCGCCATGGAAGTGCCGAACTGGGAGACCGGCAAGACGACGACGCCGTGCCCGCATCACCCGTTCGGCGCGAAGGGTGTGGGTGAGAGCGCCACTGTTGGTGCGCCGCCTGCAATCGTCAACGCCGTGGTCGACGCGCTCTGGCATCTCGGCGTGCGGCACATCGACATTCCCATGACACCGTTCAAGGTGTGGCAGGTGCTGCGCGACAAAGGCGTGACGGAGTAGCGGGGCACCGACATGGCTGCCGATGTTTTCGACAGAGTATCGCGGCTCCGAGCCGACGGCACGCCGTTCGTGCTGGCCACGGTGGTGGCGAGCTACGCGCCGCAATCGGTGCGTCCGGGAGCGAAGGCAATCATTCATGCCGACGGCACGCTCGATGGGTGGGTCGGTGGCGGCTGTGTTCGTCCCGTCATCCTGCAAGAGGCGGCCGAGGCTTTGGTCGATGGCCGGCCACGCCTCGTTCGCATGAACGTCGGCAACACGAGCGCGCCGGCCAAGCACGGCGACGTGCGTGAGTATCCCATGACGTGCCAAGGTGAAGGCGGCGTCGAGATCTACCTCGAGCCGGTACTCGCCACGCCGCGGCTCGTCGTGCTCGGTCACACACCGGTGGCGCAATCACTCTCGATGTTCTGCGCGGAGCTCGGCTTCGAGATCGTCGTTGCGTCGATGGGCGGATCGTCCGGGTCATTCCCGCCGGGCGCGCGAGTGGTTGCCGATGCGTCGGCCGCACTCGCCGGCGCCGGCGCTTCCACCGCCGTCGTCGTGGCAACAATGGGGGCGGGTGATGAAGACGCGCTCGCCGCCGCGGTATCGAGCGACGCGGCGTACATCGGTCTCGTGGCGAGCCGCGCCAAGGCGCGTCACTTGCTGGATTACGTGCGCGCCACCGGCGTTGCGCCGGAGCGCCTGGCGCGCGTGAAATTCCCGGCGGGGCTGGATCTCGGCGGGATGAGCGCCTCGGAGATCGCACTCAGCATTGCCGCCGAGATCGTGCAGCGCCGACACGCACGGTCCGGCGCCGCGCCGGCTGACACTCCCGCCGCGGTGCCCTCGGTTGCCGCTTCGGCCAAGCGGTCGCGCACACTCGCCGCCGCGCCGTTCCCGGTCGATCCGGTGTGTGGCATGCCGGTCGATCCTGCGACGGCCAAGCATACGCTCGTCGTCGGCGAGGAGACGATCTATTTCTGCTGTCCGCACTGCAAAACGCGATACCAGCAGAGCCAATCGGAGGCGAGCGCTTGAGGGAGGAGATTCGCGCCATCCAGGACGCGATGGAACGCCAGGACTACATCACCGATCGTGCGACCGCCACCGCGGCGTACCTCGCGATGACCCTGCGCAAGCCGTTGCTCATCGAAGGGCACCCGGGCGTCGGCAAGACGGAAATGGCGAAGGTGTTGTCACGCATGCTCGGGACGGAGCTCATTCGTCTGCAGTGCTACGAGGGACTGGACGTCGCCACGGCGCTGTACGAGTGGAACTACCCGAAGCAACTGCTTCACATCAAGCTCGACGCGGGCTCCGACCACAGCATTCGTGAGAAGGAAGCAGAGATTTTTAGTGAGAGTTTTCTGCTCGAGCGCCCGTTGTTGCGCGCCATCCGGAGCACCGAGCGTTCGCCCGTGCTGCTCATCGACGAAGTCGACCGCAGCGACGAGGAGTTCGAGGCCTTCCTGCTCGAGGTGCTGTCCGACTACCAGGTGACCATTCCGGAGATCGGCACCGTGAAGGCGACGCACACGCCCTACGTCGTGCTCACGTCGAACCGCACGCGCGAGCTCTCCGAGGCGCTGCGCCGTCGGTGTCTCTATTTGTGGGTGGAGTATCCCACGCTCGCGAAGGAACTGAGCATCGTGCGCGCGAAGGTGCCCGGCATCGACGCCGAGCTGGCGCGGCGAGTGACGGCGGTCATTCAGAGCGTGCGGCGGCAGCGGCTGTCCAAGGTGCCGGGCGTCGCCGAGACGCTCGATTGGGCGTGCGCACTCGTCGCGCTGCACGCCAACGTGTTGAGCGCCGACATCGTGAACGAGACGCTCGGCTGCTTCCTGAAGGACGAAAGCGACATGCGCATTGTCGCGGCCGACGTCGCGACGCGGGGCCTCGATGCGCTCGTCGCCGAGGGCGCCGGCTCGGCGTAACGTGACGTGACGTCGTTCGCCGTTCGGTTCTGCAGGGCTCTGCGTGAGCGCGGGCTACTGGCGACGCCCGCCGAGTCGATCGACGCGCTCCGAATACTCTCCGCGGTGGACCTCGGCGACCGCGACGATGTGTATTTCGGGCTGCGTGCGTTGTTGCCCTCGCGGCGCGAGGATCTCGCCATCTTCGATGAGCTGTTCGAAAAGTGGTGGCGCCTCGAGCGCGGCGGCGCGGTGCGCGAGGGAACCGAGAGCACGCGTCGCAATCCTGCGGTCCATTCTCCGACCGACGAGCCGCGCGAGACACGAGGCGCAGAGTTCCTCACGCGCTGGGCCTCATCGAGCGACGAGACGGATGACGAAGATGCGCTCTCCATGGCGACGCCGAGCGTGAACGAGTCGCGCGGCGGGGCCGACTTCAGCACGCACGCCGGCAGCGAACTGGGAGCCATCGAGGCGGTGGCGGTGGACATCGCGCGCCGGCTGCGCGCGCGTCCCGGCCGGCGGTGGAAGCTGATGCGTCGAGGCGAGCGCATCGACCTGCGTCGCCTGGTGCGGCTTTCCCTCAAGACCGGCGGCGACCCGATCGAGCTCGCCTATCGCACCCGGAAGCTGCGGCGCACCAAACTCGTCGTGCTGTGCGACGTCTCGGGCTCGATGGATCTCTACTCCCGCTTTCTGTTGCAGTTCCTGTTCGCGCTCCAGCACGCGTTCGCTCGCGTCGAGACGTTCGCGTTCAGCACTCGACTCGTGCACATCACCGAATCCCTGCGACGCGAGAGCTATCGGAGCGCGCTCGACGCCCTTGCCACGCTGCCAGGGTGGTCCGGCGGCACGAAGATCGGCGAGAGCCTCGATCGTTTCCTCGCGGACTGGCCCCGCTTGCTGGATCGGCGCACCATCGTCATCGTCCTCAGTGATGGCTGGGACACGGGCGATCCCGAGCTGTTGTCTGAATCACTCAAGGCCATGCGCCGGCGCGCAGGTCGCATCGTGTGGCTGAATCCGCTCTTGGGTAGTCCGTCGTACCAGCCTCTCACGCGCGGAATGCAAGCCGCGCTGCCCCACGTTGACGTCTTCGCGCCGGTGCATGATGTAGCGAGTCTCGAAGCGCTGGCGCGACACCTCAGTCTGTGACGGAAGACCGCGGACATGGATGAAACACTGAAACACCTGCACGATCTCCGGACGCGCGAATCACGCGTCGTGATGGCCACGCTCGTCGGCACGCGTGGAACCACGCCGAAGAAAGAAGGCGCCAAGATGTGGATTGGTGAGGGCGGCCGCATACTCGGCAGCGTGACGATTGGCGGCTGCGTCGACGCCCGCGTCGTCAGCGAAGCCGACGCCGTGCTGCGAAGCGGGGAGCCGCGGTTGTTGTCCATGGACCTCGGCGACGAAGACGCCATGGCGATGGGACTCACCTGCGGCGGCACCGTGGACGTGCTCGTCGAACGGATCGGTTTTTCGGAGAACTGTGCCGCGTTAGAAGCGTACGACGACGTCGCCCGCGAGGTCGCGCGCGGCCGAGCGGCGGTCATCGCGTCGGTGTTCGACGGCGGCGGACGTCTCGTCGTCCACGAGGACGGCGGCACGCTGCTGTCGCTCGGCAACCGCGCGCTCGACGATGCGGCGCGTGCGCGCGCGCTGGAGCTGATGCGCGCCGGCGAAGGCTCACGCAGCGTGATGGTGAGCGCGAACGACTCGTCGACGAATATTTTCTTCGAAGTGCACGTGCCTCCGCTCACGATGTTGATCGTCGGTGCGACGCACCTGGCGATGCCGCTCGCGCGGCTGGCCAGAGAGGTCGGACTGCGTACCGTGGTCGTCGATTCCCGCGACCGTTTCGCCAGCGCCGAGCGTTTCCCGACGGCCGACGAAGTGCTCGTGGGCATTCCGTCGGAACTCGTGGCCGCGCAACCGCTGGGTCCGTCCACGCTCGTGGTGCTCGTCGCTCACGATTACAAGATCGAGTTGCCGGTGCTGCGTGAGGTACTGCGGAGCAAGGTGGCGTATGTGGGAGTGCTCGGCAGCCGGAAGCGCGGTGTGGCCCTGTTCGACATGCTCGCCTCGGAAGCGTCACAGGAGGAGATGGCACGAATCCATCTTCCCATCGGCCTCGACATCGGCGCACGAACGATTCCGGAAATCGCGTTGAGCGTGCTCGCGGAAGCAATCGCCGTGGCGCGCGGACGACCGGGCGGCTCGCTGCGGGCGCACGGTACCCGATGAAGACGCATCGCGTCGCACGCGACGCGCCACTCGACGGCTTGGTGGGCATGGTGCTCTGTCACGACGTTGGTGACCGCGGCATGCACCTTAGAAAAGGACGTGTGCTCGAGCCGAGCGACCTCGCAACGCTGCGATCGGCACCATGGAACGAGCTGCACGTGATCGAGATCGAGCGCGGCGACGTGCATGAGGATGAGGCGAGCCGCAGGCTCGCCGCCGCCTCGGCGGGTGATGGAGTGACCTTGCACTCACCGTCCGCGGGCCACTGGCCGCTGGTCGCCACACGGCGCGGCGTGCTCGACGTGTCCGTCGATGCATTACGCCGGGCCAATACCTTCGACGGCATCTGCATCTACACGTCGTATGACGGACAGATCGTCGATGTCGGCGAGCAGGTGGCGCGGGCGAAAGTCGCGCCGCTGGTGATCGACGAGCGGTTGGTCTGCGGCGCGGAGCGCGCTGCCGCCGAGGTGCGAGGGCTGCTTCGCGTGCGCCCGTTTCAAGCGCGACGCGTCGGCGTTGTCGCGGCCGAAACACTCGGAGAGGGCGCACCCGCCAGGATTCGCGCCGCGCTGACGGAGAAAGTCTCATGGTTTGGCTCGACGTTGCTCGAGCCGGCGTTCGTGCCACCGGATGAAGACGCGCTGCTCTCCGCCATTGGAAACTTCACTGCGCTGGGCGCCGAACTCCTATTCGTCGCCGGAATGAAGCCGATGGATCCGCTGGACCCGTGTTGGCTGGCGCTTCGCCGCTTCGGCGTGACGATCGAGCGGTTCGGCGTGCCGGCGCATCCGGGAACGTTGTTCTGGATCGCATGGCACGGCGACATTCCGATCCTCGGTGTGCCGACGTGCGGTCTGTTCTCCCAGGCCACCGTGTTCGATCTGGTGTTGCCACGCATTCTCGCCGGCGAGCGCGTGGGTCGCGTGGAGTTGGCGGCCTTGGGCCATGGCGGACTTCTCGGACGCGACATGGCGTTTCGGTTCCCGCCCTACCGCGGCGGTGGCGCCGCGCGCGGCGCAGTGAGGGACGAGTGAGCGCGCCGAGTGCAC
>DASVYG010000420.1:0-16692 GCA_036392315.1 Gemmatimonadaceae bacterium | reverse complement strand
CTCGACCGATGGCGGGAAGACGTGGCACCGCATCCTCTTCGCCGACGACTCGACCGGGGCCATCGACGTCGCGATGGATCCGAGCAATCCGCGCATTCTCTACTCGTCGCTCTGGCACATGGAGCGCACGCCGTGGGGATTCACGGCGGGAAACGGAAGTCTCTGGAAGAGCGCCGACGGCGGCGACACATGGAAGGATCTGACCTCCAACCCCGGCATGCCCAAGAATCCACTCGGTCGCTTCGGAATCTCGGTGTCGCCGGCGAGCCCGCAGCGCATTTACGCCAACATCGAGTGTCCGCCCGAGGATTCGACGGGCGGGATCTTCCGCTCCGATGACGCCGGCGCGACGTGGCAGCGGACGAGCGGCGACCAGCGCTGGATGGTGCGGCCGTGGTATTACAACGTCGTGACCGCCGACCCCGTTGACACGAACACCGTGTACGCCATGAATCTCGCGACGTGGAAGTCGACCGATGGCGGCCACACGTTCACGCGCCTCCGCATCCCGCACGGCGACACGCACGAGTTGTGGGTCGATCCCAAAGATCCTCGTCGCATGATCAGCGGCAACGACGGCGGGGCGACGATCAGCTTCGATGGCGGGTCGGTCTGGTCGAGCATCATGAACCAGCCGACGGCACAGTTCTATCATGCCGTCACCGACGACCAGTGGCCATACCGCATCTACGGCGCGCAGCAGGACAACACCACGGTCTCGATCCGCAGCCGCTCCGACGACGGCGTGATCACAACGGACGATTGGTACCCGGTGGGCGGGGGCGAATCGGGCTACATCGCACCCAAGCCCGGTGACCCGAACATCGTCATCGCCGGCACATACACGGGCACGATGACGCGCTACGACGTGCGCACCAAGCAGTCGAAGGACATTTCCGTTTGGCTCAACAACTATGACGGATGGGCCGCGCGGGACGTGCCGAATCGCTTCCAGTGGACGTATCCGATCGTGTACTCGAGGCACGACGCGCACGTACTCTATACGACGGCGAACAAGGTCTTTCGGTCGACGAACGACGGCGACAGCTGGGAGCCGATCAGCCCGGACCTTACGCTGCACGATCCCAAGACGCTCGGACCGGCCGGTGGTCCGATCACGTACGACATGACGGGCACCGAGTGGTACGCGACGATCTTCACCTTTGCCGAGTCGCCCCTCAATGCCGACGTGTTGTGGGCGGGCTCTGACGACGGACTCATTCACGTCACGCGTGATCGAGGCAAGACCTGGACGAACGTCACGCCGCCGTTCGTCGGGAAATACACGCGAGTCTCGATCATCGACGCCTCGCACTTCGATGCGGGCACGGCGTACGTCGCCGCCAACCGCTACCAACTCGACGACTTTGCGCCGTATCTCTACAAGACGAACGACTACGGCAAGACCTGGACGCGCATCACGACCGGAATTCCCGGCGGTGCGTACACGCGCACGATTCGTGAGGACCCGACTCGGCGCGGACTGCTCTACGCCGGAACGGAGACCGGCATTTATTTCTCGACTGACGACGGCGGTCATTGGTCGTCGCTGCAACTCAATCTTCCGCGCGCGTCGGTGCGCGATCTCACGATCCGCGGCAGCGATCTCATCGCCGCGACGCACGGTCGCGCGATGTGGGTGCTCGACGACATCACTCCGCTCCGACAACTCGGCGACACTATCCGGAACGCGAGCATCCACCTGTTCGCGCCCGACACGGCGATTCGATTCGCGGGTGGCCACGCGCGTACGCAGAACGCGGGCGAGAATCCGCCGGCCGGCGTGATCGTCGATTATTGGCTCAAGAGCGCGCTCACGCCGCGCGACAGCGTGAAGCTCGAATTTCTCGACGCGAGCGGCAAGGTGATTCGCCAGTTCTCGAGCGCGCCACCGCCCGACTCGACGAAGTCGGCGGCGTTGACGCGCCCCGCGCCCGATTCCGCGGCGGCGAGCAGCGCGGTCAAGACCGCGCGCGACACGCTTGCCAACAAGCCGCGCGGCTCGCGTGAGCTCGAGGACGACACACTCGCCTTCACGCCGAGCGATTCGATCGTACCTGTGCGGGCGGGACTCAACCGGTTCGTGTGGAATCTGCACTATCCCGACACGAAGCAAGTGAAGGACGTGATCAACGATGAAGGCTCGACGAGCGGACCGTTCGTGTCGCCGGGTACGTACACCGTCCGTCTCACAGCACGCGGTACAACATTCTCGAAGCCGTTCGTGGTGCGGGGCGATCCGCGTCTCACGACGACGCAAGCCGACTACGACGCACAGCTCGCGCTGGCGCTCCAGGTGCAGACCAAGACCAACGAGTTGTCCGAGGCCGCTCAGCACATTCTCGATTTGCAGCACGCGCTCGACGCGCGCGTGAGCGACACCAAGGGGCAGTCGTACGCGAAACGCGTCGCCGATGCGGCTAAGCCCATCCACGCGCGCCTCGAGGCGGTGCGCGATTCGCTCGTCGAGATTCACTCGCACGCGGACGAGATCACGCTGCACTATCCCATTCGGTATTACAATATGCTGCTGTCGTTGGCCGGCATGGTGCAGAGTGCGGACGCTGGACCGACGGCACAAGAAGGCGCGATCTATCGCGACATCGCGCCCAAGGTCGACCAGAACCTTGCTCGGCTTCGGACCATCGAAGCTACCGACTTGGCGTCATTCAACGCACTGATGAAAGAGCTCAACGTGCCGGCGGTGATGGTGAAGAGCGTGCCCATCGTTCCATGAGACAAGGTTCCGCGATGCGCGCTGCGGTCATCACACGCCCCGGCGGTCCCGAGGTCCTCGAAATTCTCGAGCGCCCAACGCCCTCACCGGCCGCCCATGAAGTGCTCGTTCGTGTTCGAGCGTCGGCCCTCAATCGTGCCGACCTCCTGCAGCGCGAAGGACACTATCCCGCGCCGCCCGGCGCACCCGCCGACATTCCCGGAATGGAGTTCGCCGGCGAGATCGCTGCACTCGGCGACGCGGTGACGCAGTGGCGAGAGGGTGACCGCGTGTTCGGGGTCGTCGGCGGCGGTGGCAACGGCGAATATCTCGTCACCGACGCGGCAACCGTGGCCCGAGTCCCGAGTGCGTTGTCGTGGACCGACGCGGCAGCGATCCCCGAGGCGTTCATCACCGCGCACGACGCGCTCGTCACGCAGGCGGCCGTGCGCGCGGGGGAAACGGTGTTGATTCACGCCGTTGGGAGCGGCGTGGGACTCGCGTCGGTACAGCTGGCGTGTGCCTGGCGCGCTACGCCCTACGGAACGGCGCGGACGCCGAGCAAGATCGAACGGGCGCGCGAGTTTGGCCTGACCGATGGTGTCGTGGTTGCGGACGATGTCGGCGTCTTCGTTGCGGCCGCAGAGCAATGGACGTCGGGCAAGGGCATCGACGTGACGATGGACTTGGTGGCTGGCGCATACGTTGCGGCGGAGATCCAAGCCGCCGCGAAGCGCGGACGCATCATGCTCATCGGCACGGTGGCTGGCCGTAGCGCGACGATTCCCGTGGGCATGGTGCTTGGCAAACGACTCACGTTGCGCGGGACGGTGCTCCGTGCGCGCAGCATTCAGGAAAAGCGAGACGTGACGGCGGCGTTCGCGCGCGACGTCGTCCCACTGTTCGATTCAGGCACGCTACGGCCGACGGTCGATAGCGTCTATATGCTCGACGAGATCGGGGCGGCGCATGCGCGGCTCGCCGGCAACGCGACATTTGGAAAGGTCGTGCTCGACCACGGCTGACCGCGCGCGACTACTGCGACGCCGGGTTCCCTTCATTTTTCCCGAATAGCCCAGCGATGAACGGCTTGGCGATGCACTCGTAGAACGATTTGTCGCCGCAGATCGCGTTGGCCTGTTTCTCGACGTACGTCTTGACCTTCGACGGATACGTCTTGCAGTTCGGCGTATTGGTGCCGCGAACGCAGCCATTGTAGTGGAGCAACCCGCTGCTCACGGCCTTCTTCGACACCGCACCCGAGTCCGACTTTATGTACCGGCCGAGGATGTAGATGCCGTATTTCAGGTTGGTCGAATCTGTCGCCAGATCTTTGCCGAACTTCGCGCTGAGCTCCTTGAGCCAGATCTTCGGATAGACTTGCATCAAGCCGACCGCGCCGACGTTCGACATCGCACCGCTCACGAACAGCGCGTTCTCGGTCAACATGACTCCGAAGACGACTGCCGGCGGAATGCCGTTGAGATACGACTCGCGCACCGCGTAATAGGCAATCGAATCCGCGCGCGCCTGATCCATGCGGCCCGTTGCCACGAGATCGGCGGCGAAGGCGCGACGATCGCGCTCGAACTCCGGGCTCGCCGTCACCAGCGCCGCCTTGCTCGTGTCGGCGGGCGGCGGCGCAAGGACGGCTCGCGTGGCCGGAACCCGCGTCGTCAGCCGCTGCACGACGCTCGGCTGGTTGGCGTAGATCGGCCGCTCGTGACGCACGGCGAACACTATCGCGCTCACCGTGATGACGATGAGCAACAGATCGCGACCCGCGACGATCAGGCGATGCGACCAAACACCGGGGACGCGCCTACGGCGACTCGCCTCGGGCTCGGCGCGCCTATCGGCGGCGTGGCGTCGCTCGGTGGGTTCAGCCTCGAGCGCGGGAGTAGGGTCGCGATCCGGCATCGGCTGTGAACAGTGCAAACGATGCACCGTCCGCGGCCGCATACCGACCGGCGTCACCGATGGCCGATGCGCCGCATGTGGTACACGGTCACGCGCTCGTGTCCGCTCACCCCCGAGCGCTGGGTCAGCGTCCACGCGTTGGCCGAGTCATAGGTCCACGCGAACGTGTTGTGCGCGTTCACCTGCGGGATGAAGTAGATGCCCGCACTGTCGACGTTGGTCGCGCCCCAGCGGCCCGATCCCAACGTGTGGTAGATTCGGCCGACGGTGAGATACACACGCCCGGTGCTCGACGGCTGCGTGAACGTCGAATCGCGGAAATACGAGATCTCCATCGTCGAATCGTTCACGATGTGGTAGCGCGCGTACATCGGCGATTCGTCCGTCGCCGTGCCGGCCCACGAGCCCTCGAGCCAGCGGAGCTTGTCAAAGTCCGCGGCGCCGAACGGCGTCTTCGGCTGACCCCGCTGAGAGGAGGAAGCGGCCTGCGCTGCTGCTACGCGCGGTGCCGACAGCACCGCCGCGCTCGCAAGAAGAAACAGTAGAGTTCGATTGAAGTATGTCATCGCGAGTTGTAATACCCCACGAACTATTCTTCGCTTCCCATTTGCGCCATGCGGTCGCACGATTCGGCGCAGGCCGAACACACGTCTCCGCAGTGCCCAAGCTGCTCGTCGCCCGTCACACCACGACACGCTTCTTCACACGCGCGGCAGAGCTCGGCGCAGGCCGCGCACGTCACCACATGATACGGCGAGCCGCGCAGCATGAAGTTCGCGCTCGTCTGGCACATCTCCGCGCAGTCCAACAGGATGCCGATCAGGTTGACTTCGGTGTGCTCGCCGCCGGTCGCGATGCAATGCTGCAGCGTCATCGTGCACACCGCATGACAGTTCAAGCACTCTTCGATGCATTCCTGCATGGCGTCGTGCGTCTGCTGGTCAGACTCATCATTCTCGAAATCGACGCCGTTACCCCGCTCGCTCTTGGCCATGGGTGCTCCACGCAGAGGTGAGACGATTTTACGCGGCACGATGTGTACCGTGCGTGCTAGAACCCGGCCTTCAGCGTGACGAACAGGTTGCGAGGCGGCACGACGTAGTAGTACGACACTCCGCCGCTCGCGTAGCCGCTCCCATATTTCTTGCTATTCGTCAGGTTGTTGCCCCGTATGACGATCTCGTACTGCCGCACGTGCAAAGACGCCGACCCGTCGAGATCGAACGCCGCGGGCAGAACGAACCGCGCGTCGCCGGTGTTCTGCAGGAACGATCGGCTCTGATAGCGCGTCTCGAGCGCCAGCCAGAGATCGCGCGTCGCCGCAAACTGGGCGCGCTCGAAGGTGACGAGACGCGGCGTGAGCAGCGGCTCCACGTTGTGATAGGCGACGGGGACGTCGCCGGTCGAATCGATGTACTCGCGGATGCGGTTCGTGCTCGCGGCGACGTTCGCGTTGAGCAGGAGGCGCGACACACCGCGATAGGTCACATCGCCCTCGACGCCGCGCCGATAACTCGAGCCGACATTCTTTCGCAGCGGGTTGCCGAGGTAGCTCAGCGCACCGATCGGCTCGATCTCGTTGCGAAAATCCATCGAGTAGACGTTGGCCTGGGCGTCGAGCGAGCCGCCACGATATGTGAGGCCGACTTCCGTATCGTGCACGCGCTCCGGCTTGACGCGCGTGAGGTTGCCCACGAAGGCCACGTTCGACGT
Organism: Gemmatimonadaceae bacterium; assembly: GCA_036392315.1. GTDB lineage: Bacteria > Gemmatimonadota > Gemmatimonadetes > Gemmatimonadales > Gemmatimonadaceae > JAQBQB01. Next base: position 10,343 of record DASVYG010000420.1, on the reverse strand, counting down.
ATCGAGGTTGTCGAACCCGGCGAACATGTCGCTGCGCGCCGGTTCGCGCGTATTCTGACCGTACGACGCGTATAGCGAGAGGGGCCGAGTCACCGCGTACGTCACCCCGGCCTTCGGGTTGATGAACGACCAGTCGATCGACTGCTCAGTGATTGCGGCGTGCACGTCGGGCGTGTAGCGAAAGGCGGCGTGCCGCGCCTGCAGATCGCCGAAGATCGTTGCCGCGCCCGCGGTGTACGCGAGCTTCGCGAAGGCGCTGGCGTCCTGTTTGTGCCCAGTGTTGAAGTACAGCGGATCTGCGAGATCGGGTCGCTGGTACGCGGAGTGGTCGCGGGCGTAGGTACTGGCGTTGGCGCCGAGGTCGAGCTGCAGCGCTTCGTGGCGATAGGCCCAATCGCTCGTGATGCCGTACCACGCGAACTTGAGATTGAAGTTGTCGAGCGAGTCGATGAGTACGTCGTAATCGCCGCTGGTCGAAATGCGATAGACGGTCGTCGATAGTGACGACGACGGGTTGATGAGCCGCGTGTACGCCAGCGCGGCGAGTCGCTCGCTGAACCCGTCACGCTCGCGCGGCGTAAGTGGATTGATGCGGCGATTCGTGTCGAGATCGGACACGGCGACGGCGAGATAGGCCATCGTGTCGCGCATGGTGCCGGTCGTGACCGTGGCCTTCAAAATATCTCGATCGCCGAAATACCCCGCGCTCAAGAACGCCGAGCGTCCGTCGACGCCCGAGTGATAGCGGTAACCATCCGTCCGCAGCGCCGACAGTCGCGCGTACATGGCGAACCGGCTCGGCAGCAATCCGCTATCGAACTGGGCGCTCACGCGCTTGGATCCGAACGAACCGCCCTCGAGCTCCACGTCGGCGCCACGCGGCGTCGACGCCAGCGGAATGGTTTCCATGTTGATCGAGCCGGCATACGCCGCCGTGCCGTTGCTACTCGTACCGACGCCACGCTGCACTTGGACCGAGCGCAGACTATTCGTGAGATCGGGGAAGTCGGCGAAATACAGCACCTGATCTTCCGGATCGTTGAGCGGAATGCCGTCCAGCGTGAAGTTGATTCGCGACTGATCGATGCCGCGCAGCCGGATGTAGCTGTATCCCCAGTAGTTCGCCGTCTCGGCGTACGACGTGAGGGATGGCGCGGCGCCCTGCAGCAGGAGCGGTACGTCCTGTCCGAAGTACCGGGGCTCGAGATCTGCTTGCGTGAGTGTCTTCTGCGAGATCGGCGCGGCACCCGATCCGCGGACGGCCGAGATCATGACACGCTCGAGACGTTGCGCTCGCGTCGTGTCGACGCGCGCGGTGTCTTTCGCGGCTTGCGCGTGGAGCGACGCGGTGAATGTGAGGATGGCGGGGGTCGCGAGTGCGACCGCCCACGAGCGGCGACGATGCGCCGACGAGGCATTGTTCGACATGTATGACTCCCTACGCCGGTACAAACCGGATCAGGTTCTACGGGACTCTCTCAGCCTACACCCGACGTGGGCAGGCACCCCGGTCACCGGAGGAATCTAATAGGCTTCGTCAAATGTGCTGTCGCAGCCGAAGCAGCTTAGCCGCGGAATGACATGGAGAATGCGGAACGCCGCGGATGCGCGAGTCGATCTTCAGCCGCGCGGTTCCAAGAATGATTCCGTGATCTTCCGTTCCGTCCGTGGTTCTTCCGCGGCTAGCGTCTAGGCCGAGCCCCGTCGCTCGCTGTCACGCCGGCGCTCTCCGCCGTCGGACTCACGGGACGCGCGGCGCCGGTCGCCGACCTCCGCGTCGTATTGACTCCACACACGCTCGAGATCGGCGGGAGACACGTGCACGGGAGAGCCCGAGAGAATTCCGGTCACGTTGCGGAACGGACGGCCCAGGTGCATTCCGTCCTTATCGATCATGAACTCGCGGATGCCCTTGTCGTGCGCCGAGCCGCGCATCTTGAGCACGGTGATCCCGCGCTTCATGTCGCCGAACATCTCCACGTAGCGAAGCAGAATGATCGAATCGGTCAACGTCGAGATGTGCCCTTCGGTGATCGACGAGCCGCCCATGAGCGACGACGTCGTCGACGTGAACAGTCCCGTGATCTCCTGGTGCTTGATGTACGACGTGAATCCGATCACGAACTCGCGGAAGGCCTTGACCGTGCCGACGCGCTCCAGTGCCGACAGACTGTCGAGCGCAACACGGCTCGGCTTGAACTCATCCACGATCTTCTGGATGGACAGCAGCCAGTCCTCGAGCGTGGCCACCTCCGGATAGTCGCAGACCACGCGGAGCATCCCCTCGCGCTCGAGCTTCTCGAAGTCGACGCCCCACCCGATCGCGTTTCGGAAGAGTTGCTCGCGGCTCTCCTCGAATGCGAGCAGAAGACACTTCTCGCCGACGGCCGCGCCACCGTTCAGGAATTGCGTCACGGTCAACGTCTTGCCCGTGCCGGTCGCACCCGACACCAGAATCACCGAGTCGCGGAAGAAGCCTCCGCCGCACATCTTGTCCAGTTCCTGGTTTCCCGACGACGTTCGAACATTCGACGACTTCTGCTTGAGCTGAATCGCCGAAAGAGGGATGACGACCATTCCACCGTCGGGCACGATCGTGAAGGGGACCTCGCCCTTTTGGTGATCGGTGCCGCGGAACTTCAAGATCTCGATCGTACGCCTGCGCGTCTCGTCTTCGAGCACATTGCGCAGGACCATCACATTGTCGGCGATGAATTCCTCGATGCCGAACCGTGCGACGGGTCCGTAGTCGAGCGTTCGCTCGGCGGTGAGGAGCGCCGTGACGCCCATTCCCTTGAGCGCCCACGCGATGCGAAACAACTCGCGGCGCACGACGGATTGATCGGAGAACTGCGAGAACACGGCGCCGAGGGAGTCGACCGAGACGCGCTTGGCGTTGACTTTCTTCACGGCGTTCTGCACGCGGGCGAGCAGCGCGCCCAAGTCGAACGCGCCGCTCTCGATCACCTCGATGTGTGGGTCTGGTGATGCGTCGACGAATGCGAGTCTGCCCTCGCGCTCCCATTGCTCGAGGTCCCAGCCGAAGCTCCGCATGTTGGTGCGAATGTCCGACGCGGACTCCTCGAACGTCACGAACACCGCGTGCTCGTCGAACTGTTGAATTCCGGCGGCGAGAAATTGAACCGCGAAGACGGTCTTGCCGCTGCCAGCCGTTCCGGACAGCAGCGTGGTGCGGTTCACCGGCAGGCCGCCCTTCGCGATCACGTCGAAGGTGGCGATTCCGGTCGGCAGCTTTCGGACGGGCGCGAGATGCGTCGAGTCGGTCGTCATGAATCGCTTGAAGTAGTTCGCGTGGGAGTTTGAGGCCGGACCTCTAATCCAAGCAGCACTTTCTCGGTGTTCGACAGATCGCCGATGACGCGACGCAACGGCGGCGGCAACTGTTTGATCAGCGTTGGCGTCGCGAGGATCTTCTCATCCTCCGCCGCTTGCGGCTGCTCGAGCACGTCGATGATTTGCAGCTCGTATTTGCCGGCAAGCTCCTGCTCGCAAATTCGGCGCAGGTTCATGATCGCCAGCTCGGCTCGGGGATTCGATCCCGTGACGTACAGCTTGAGCAAATACTGGGACAGGCAAGCCTCCCTTGTTGAGCCCGCTCGCGCGAGCGGGCGCATAGGCCCAGCGGTCGCGCCTATTTGCGAGTTCCATACCGTATCGCGCGACATGAAAAACGGTATCGCGCGACAAGAAACCTGGCAATTCGGCGCGTGGCTAGAAAGGCATGGTCTTTGAACTTGTAGGGTTGCGAGGTCCCTGCGATGACGCGCTACGAACTCACGACGACGAAAACCACCAACACGACGCCCGCACGTCGAAGTGAACAGACGGTGAAACCCCCACCGAGGCCGACGTGGAAACCGAGCATCCCCATGATGAACGACGCATAGGCCCCGATCGCCGGCGCAGCCGGCGGTCGGAGCAAAGTCGCCTTCGCTCGATCGTCGAGCGGATGGCGGACGGCGTCGTCATCATTAGTCTCGACGGGGTCATTCGGTTCGCAAATCCAGCGGCGGAGGCGCTGTTCGGACGCACATCGGCGGAGCTCGAGGGAACGTCGTTCGGATTTCCCGCGGTTGCCGGTGAGACGGCCGAGATTCACGTGGTGCGCAATGGCGGCCCGCCGGTTGCCGCCGAGCTTCGAGTCGTCGACATGGATTGGGAAGGAGAGCCGGCCCGCCTCGTCTCCCTCCGCGACGTCACCGACCGGAAACGCGCCGAGGAACGCGCCGCGCAGCTCGACGGCGAGCGAATCGCTCGCGCCGAGGCGGAGGCCGCGAGCCAGGCGAAGTCGGATTTCCTGGCGATGATGAGCCACGAGCTGCGCACGCCGCTCAACGCCGTCATCGGCTATGCGGAGCTACTCGATCTCGGCATTGCCGGCGCGCTCAACATGGAGCAGCGCCATCAGATTTCTCGAATACTGCACAGCGGGCGGCACCTGCTCGGGCTGGTCAACGAGGTGCTCGACCTCGCGAAGGTAGAGGCCGGACGACTGGCACTACACACTGGTCTCGCCAACGCGCCGCAGACGGCCGACGCCGCGCTCGCGCTGGTGCAGCCGGCGGCTGAGGCGCGAGGCATTTTCGTTTCGGTACAGCATAGCGATGACGTTGCGGCAACGTACGACGGCGACGAGGATCGCGTGCGTCAGATTCTGGTCAACCTTCTCACCAACGCCGTTAAGTTCACCGATCCGGGCGGATCGGTGCGTGTCGACTGCGGGCTCACCAAGCAACCGGATCCAGAAGCGCGACTCATGGGCGGGCCGTGGGTGTTCTGGCGTGTGGTGGACACGGGAATCGGAATTGCTCCGGCGCAGATCGCCTCGATCTTCGATCCCTTCGTCCAAGTGGAGCGTGGACACACGCGGCAAAGCGAAGGGTCGGGCTTGGGGCTGACCATCAGCCGCCGCCTCGCTCGTTTGATGCGCGGCGATCTCACCGTCCGCAGCGAGCCGGGAAAGGGCTCCGCGTTCACGCTCTGGCTCCCGGCGGTGAGCGGATCCGCGCGAGAAGCGGCGCGTCGTCGCGGCGAATCGATGGAGCCCGCCTCGCGACTCCAAGGGCTTGCCGAAGCCGGCGAGTCGTTGCTGCGCGAGCTCGAGCCGATGTTGAACTCGTTCGTGGCTCGGCTTCGTTCGGAGCCGCTCATGCCGGCGGCGCAGTCGCTCCGATTCTCACAACTCGCCGACCACATTGGCACATACGTGGCGAACCTCGGCGGCGTGCTCGTGGCGGTGGAAGAGTCGCGCGGTCAGCCGACAGGTCTCATCGCCGATGGTTCGGAGATTCAGCGCCTCGTGGCCGAGCGGCACGGCGCGCAGCGCGCGCGTCTCGGATGGACCCCCGAGGCGCTGCGTCGTGAATGGCGCATTCTGGGCGAGGAGATCGAACGGGCGATTCGGCGTCGGTCCACGGGCGTCGATGAGTCGGCGATTCGAGAGGCACTGACCATCATCACTCGTTTCCTTGACCAGGGAATCGAGCTGAGCGTGCGCGCAATGACGCGTGCGCTCCGCTAGGAGGGCCAGCGCTGGCACGAGGCGGCTGCCCTGGCATGGCACGTGCCCCTTAGGTGGTGGATGGTCCCCGAGGCAGGAGAGCCCAAATGAACATCAGAATGTCAGCGCTCGCGCTCGCTATCTTGGTCGCCGCAGGCGCGTGCGGTCGAAACAACAATCGTGCAGCCGACACGTCTCTGAACACCGATCTGTCGTTGGCCGCACAGCAGAGTCATTCGCTCGACAGCTTGTCCGCCGCCGAACGCACGCCGGCGCCGAACGCGCTGAATGGAACCGCTGCAGCCGCGACGAGCAGGCCCGCGACCAGGACGACGCGAACGTCGACCACGCATCGGTCGAGTGGTTCGAGCGGCCGCGTATACTCGAGTGGCGGCAGCGCCACGACGAGCAGCGGTCATATCGTGAAGCACACGCAGCGTGACGCGGCCATCGGGGCCGCGGCGGGCGCGGTCATCGGCGCCACGACTAGCCGCAACAAGGTCAAGGGCGGCATCATCGGCGCCGCCGTCGGCGGCATTCTGGGCGGCGTGATCGGGAACAACGTCGACAAGAAAAGAGTGCCGTAGCAGAACGCGAAGCACATGCTCGACTCGGCAACGGGAGTCCGAAAAAAGGGCTCCCGTTTCCTTGTCGCTTACCGCCGTGACCGGACATGCCTATACTTCACACCGCCTTCGTCGCCCCCCCCTGCCCGAGGTTTCATGGCCAAGGAAGAACCGATTCAGCTGGAAGGACAAGTTACGGAAGTATTGCCGAATGCGACGTTTCGTGTGCAGTTGACCAACGGTCACAATGTGCTCGCTACGCTCGGCGGCAACATGCGGCGTTTCCGCATTCGCGTGTTGCAGGGCGACCGCGTCACGATCGAGGTGTCACCCTACGATCTCACGCGTGGACGCATCATTTTCCGCCACAAGACCTGACAGGCGCGGCGCGTTAGCCGCCAATCTTCAACACCTGCGCGGACGCGCGGTGAGGAGCGGGGTAGGGAACGTCCCGCCCCTTGATCGTTTGCCACAGGATCCGATTGGACAGCGCTTCGTCGGCTGCGTCTTCGATGCTCAGATCCAACTTCTCCGAGTCGCGCGCCCCCTCCGTGCCCCCCGGGTTGCGCTCATCGAGCGATTGCGCGGGCGTGAGTGCCACGTACGGTCGGAGGTCGGGACTGTCCGCCCAGATATCTCGCAACGGTCGACCGAAGTAATCGTACTGCGACATCGACTGCAGCCCGAGAATTTCCTCGATCGTCCGTAACACGTCCGTCGTGTTGGTGAACCGGTGAACGACGCCGGGCCGCGAGTACGCCGAGATCACGAACATCGGCGAGCGATGCGAGTCGACGTGATCGGCGCCGTTCTGGGCGTCGTCCTCGAGCACGAAGACCACGGTGTTCTTCCAGAACGGTGACGTCGACAACGCCTCGATGATGCGGCCCAGGGCGAGATCGTTGTCGGCGAACGCCGCGCGCGGCGACGGGCGCCCCGCCAGCGCGTACGAGGTGTGGTCGTTCGGCAAGCGAATGATCTCGAGCGCCGGCAGGTTGCCGCTCTGCACGAATTGCTCGAACTCGGCGATCCAGACGTCCGCACGATGTTGGTCTTTGATCGTCAGCTCGAACCCGGGATACAGAGGATTGGTATGCGTTCGCAGAAACGGCTTGTTGCCGCGGTAGCCGGGCGGCAGAGAGTCTGGCGAGCGCGGGCCCGTCGGCACGACGAACTCGCCGTAGTTGCGGAACGTGATGCCTTTCTTCTCGGCAAGATTCCACAGATAGCCGCTCGCCGGCTCGGCGACGTCGTCCTCGGGGATGTGTCTCATTCCGACGCCCCGGTTCAATCCCTCGTAATCATAGCTGCGCCCGCGCATGGAGTAGTGCGACGGGACCGTCTTTTCCAAGTAGTCGGTTGCGTAGGCCGCCGTCGACCAATTGTGGCCATCGGGGCTCACTTCGGCGTTCACGAAAAAGCGATCGAACAGGCCGAAGCGATCGGCGAGCGCGTGATGATTCACTGAGATGGTTCGCGGGAAGAATACGAGCGACGGGTCGCCGTCACCCCGTTTGTCATCGCCCAGCACCTGATCGTACGTGCGATTCTCTTTGATGATGTAGATCACGTGCTCGAAGGGCGGATAGCGGTGTTGGCGCGATGCATCATTCCATCCGTTCGCCGTCGCGACGCGCGCACTGAAGCGCGTCAGCGCTTCGCCCTCCGTCTGCGACAGCGGAATTCGCATCATGCCGCCGTTCAGCAGACTGAGACTGTACTGATCGTTTCGACCAATCCGGGGATTGGGACCACGCGGATTCGCAACCGAGCCCTTTCCCTTGCCGCTCGCGACGATTAATCCGTCGCCGACTTGCGCCAACGACGACGGATACCACCCCGACGGAATCCGCCCGGCCAGCCGATCGTCGCCGTGCGCCGCGGCGACGTTCGCCGTGGTCGCCGAAAGGTTGAAGATGCCGACCGCATTTGCATCGCCCTCGGCGACGAACAGGCGCGTTCCGTCGGGGGAGAGCGCGAGCGCGTTCGGCGTCGCGCCTTCATTCGGTCCGGCCGGGGGAGGGTCGAGCAGTCGTGCGATCACGCGTTGCGTTTTGGTGTCGACGACGGCCACGTGATCCGTGCTGCCCGACGCGACGAACAACCGCGTGCCGTCGGGGTTGAGCAGCAACGCGGACGGATGGCGTGCGACGGTCATTTGACTCGTCGCGCCGAGCCAGCCATTCATCTCCTGATGAAACACCGACACCGTGTTCGCGCCCCACGCGGAGACGTACACGACTCCGTTCTTGTCGACGACGACGTCATATGGATAGCGCCCAACCGGCAGACGCTGGATAACCTCGCGATTGGCGACGTCGATCACCGCGAGCGAGTCGGCGAGATTCTCGGCGACGTACAGCGTCTTGCCGTCGGGTGACAGCGCGAGACCCGAGGGGTATCGCGTCCCCGTGGCGCGCGGTGCTTTTCGCGCCAGCACGAGACTGTCGTCGAGCGTCGCGCGCCCGCCTTCCCACCGATAACGGTAGACGACATCTGAGTTCGCTCCCGACGAATACAACGCGTGGCCGTCGGGAGAAAACGCGAGGCCGATGAAGGCCGATGCCTGCGGGAGATCCTGCAGCACGCGACCGCTCGTCGCGTCGACCACCTCAATCCCTTGCTGGCGATACCCGCTCAGGGACAGCACCACGCGATCGCCTTCCGGCGCGACGCGCATCGTCAGCGGCATTTGGCCCACGGTCGCCAGAGGCGCGGCGGGATCGAGGCGAACACCCATTGGCAGTCGCGATCCGAGTCCGGCTGACAAAGAATCGCCTGCGCGGGTCGATTGGGGTGGCTGTTGTTGGCATGCAGTGACGAACGTGACAACGGGCAGGGACAGGACGACCCAACGGATTGATCGGCGCATCGGACCTGTGTGGGAGGTGGCTCGCGTCGAGGATAATCGTCTTCTAAGATACTGCGATCAGCCGGGCCCGCATCCCGAAGCGCGGCACGCGTCTCACCTCATCTTCTCCCACTGCTCTCTTGACACGACCAAATCGCGCCCTTTCTCGCTGGGCGTCTGTCCTCATAGTGTCCGTCGCGTTGTTTGGTTCGCCAGCTGCCCCTCTCGTCGCACAAGATTCGACCGGAAACCACTCGCTTCCGCCGGTCGAGGTGCACGGATTCTTGGAGCTCTACTATCGCGCCGGCGATCCGACGACGAAGGACGGGTATCGGCTGCGTAAAGCCGACCTGAAATTCAGCGGCGACGTGTCGCCGCACCTTCGATGGCGGGTCACTTTCGACGCGTCCAAGGTGCTGACGATCAACAAGACGCTGTCCGAGCTCGGCGATTCCGTCGCGCTCAGCGACGCGGCAATCGATCAGCGTACGCGGATCCTGCAGGACGCGGCGCTCACGCTGATGCTCAATCACTCCACGTCGCTCGACTTCGGACAGCAGCTCATACCGCTCAGCCTCGAGGGGACGATCTCGACCGCTAACGTCGAAACGATCGAACGGACGATGTTCATCGTCGAACGGTCGCGCGCCGTCGGCCTGGGCGACGTTCGCGACATCGGTGCATCGGCGAATGGAGTCTGGGCGAACGTGCTCGAGTACCACGCCGGATTGTTCAACGAGACCGGCGAGAGTCAGGGAACGACCGATCCGAACGATCAAAAGGCCCTCGTTGGACGCTTCGCGGTGCACCCGGCCATGTTTCCAGGCTTTCAAATCGGAGGATCGGGCGCGTTTCAGGGCGGGCCGACCGCCACCCGGCGCGAGCGCGCCGGCACGGAGGTGCAGTTCCGCGACTCTTGGCTCACCCTGCGCGCAGAAACGATGACCGCGCGCGACGCCGAGCTGCGCCGCTTCGGCTGGTACACGCTCGCTGCGGCGCGCCCGGTTCCCGAGGTGCAATTGGTCGCGCGCTACGACGCGTGGGACCGCGATCGGACGCACGAAGCGTCGATCGTGGACGCCTTCGAGCGTCAGATCGTGTTCGGTGGTAGCTATCTGATCGACGGTACGGCGGCGAGATTTGCCGTCAACGTCGTCCACCAGAGCTTTCCCAACGTACAGAACGCGGGCAACGGAACCTTCGTGCTCATCGCGTTCGAGGGTTCCTGGTGACCGGACCTTGAGAGAATACGAATGGACCTTCGCATCGAGCACCTCTCGAAGACGTATGGCAACGGCACCCGGGCGCTCAACGATGTCTCGCTGACCATTCCGCAGGGAATGTTCGGACTGCTCGGTCCCAACGGGGCGGGGAAGTCCACGCTGATGCGAATTCTCGCCACGCT
>DASVYG010000419.1:0-1728 GCA_036392315.1 Gemmatimonadaceae bacterium | reverse complement strand
GCATCGCCGAGCCGTGCGAATGCACGATAGGATTGCGGGAAGAGGGTTGTCGCAAGTGTATGCATAGCGATCGCATCGGCCGGATGTCGTTTTTGAAGCCGCTCGTCACCGAGCGCGCTGATCGGCCCCTCGGTGAGCTCGACGTCGCCGAGCGTGCCCGCGTCGCGCCACGCAATCGCCATGGCCGCGACCTCGCCGCCCGCGCGGCCAGCCTCGAGCGAATCGCGCAAGATCGTCGCCAGTCCGATCCGCTTGGGCGACGTGAGAATCAGCTTGTCTCCCTTGGGGCTCACGACATACGCCGTGGCGCCGCGCAATTCCGGATTGTCGAAGGTGGCGACGGCGCGCCACGTCGTATCTCGTACGGTCCGTGCATAGAGCGTGCTGCCCTTGGCCATGAGAATGGTCTGATGGCCGGCCACCCACGCGTGCGCGGTGCGGCCCACGAGCGTCGGGCCGAGCGTCGACGTCGCTCGCGTCGCGAGGTCGAGGCGACGGATGACGTTGTGAGCGCCCGTGGTATCGATCCGGACGTAGCTCAGTGCTCGCTCGCCGGGAATCTTCACCGCGGGAAGCGCCGGCAGCCCGCTGTCGACGTCGACGATCGCGCCCGACTTCGCGTCGAACAGCGCCAGCGTGAACGTCTTGGATTTTGGCCGAGTGAGTGCGTAGTCCCCGTTCGGCAGCGGCGTGTAATAGCCGGTCGTGTCGGGCGCGCGAAGGACGCCGTGCTTCGGCGTGCCATCCGCAGCGTAGACCCACGGGCCGAACTCCTTGAAGAGCGTGGCCGGCTGCCACCGAACGGCGACATATTCGCCGCGTTCGTTCACGGTCGGCGAGTTTTCGTTTTCGGGCGTGTGGGTGACACGGGTCTCCCTGCGCGTCGCGAGATCGATGCGATAGATGTCGCTCCGCGCATTGCGTCCTGTGTCGCGCACGGCGCTGAAGACGACGGCGCGTCCGTCGGGACTGAATGAGGGCTGGCTATTGTTGCCGTCGTCGTGCGTGAGCTTGATGGGCGCACCGACCGATAGGTGATTCCCCGTCCAGTGGAGATCGACCAGCCACAGATTGACCGGGTTCTGGGTTTGGGCGGTCGCGCGGGAGGAGAAGACGAGCGCTGCAAGGGTGACGATGGAATGAGGGCGCATGCGTTCAAACTCCCCCAATACCTCGCGTGCCGCAATACTGGCGTCTGTCGCGGGACGACCGTCGGCCGCGCACCGCTCTTACCCATCCGGCCTCGACGGTCTTACCTTCTCGGCCCTCTCCCACTCACAATGACGAAGCGCTCTCTCGCGATTACTGCACTCGCTCTGACGGCATGCGGTCACAGACCGCACATGGTGCCAAACGCGGCGCCGGTGACGCGGTTCGCGACGCACGAGGTCGCGAGTGGCCTCACCGGTGGTTATCAAGTCATCGCCGCCGATCTCAATGGGGACGGCAAGCCCGATCTGATCGCCGTGAGCGATCTCCCAGAGCTCGTCTGGTTCGAGAATCCGTCATGGACTCGCCACGTTCTCGCTCGAGGCCTCGTCGACGTGATCAACGTCGCCGCGGCTGACATCGACGGCGACGGCATTGCGGAAATCGCTGTCGCCTCGGGCTTCTCGACGCGCCCCGATTCGAGCTCTGGTATCGTCGCGATTCTGACGCACGGCGCGGATCCAACGCAGCCGTGGACGATGCGCGAAATCGATCGGGTACCGGCAACGCATCGCCTTC
>DASVYG010000418.1:0-5172 GCA_036392315.1 Gemmatimonadaceae bacterium | reverse complement strand
CTGTCCGGTCGCGAAGCTGGAGCTGGTCTTGGGAATCGCCTGGAGCCGAGTCTCGTCGTCCGAGTCGACGCCGAGCGTGTACTTGAAGGAGAGCCACGTCGACGGAATCCAGTCCGCAGACAGGTTGCCGAACGCGCGGTTGCTGTTGCCGGTATTCGATTGCTCGTAGATCGTGAAGAACGGATTGTCGTAGCCGCGGCTGGTCACGGCCGATGTGATCGTCGGATCTGGAAACCGGAACGAGCGTTGCAGCCCCGAGATCGTATCGAGGAACGGCTGGTTGTTGAAGTCCGGCGGTGTGCGCAGGCCGCCGAGCAACAGGCCCGAGGTGTTGGATCCTTTCTGAACGAAGTTGCCGCGCGTGTCGACATACGAGATGTTGCCGCCGAAGCGAAGCTCGTTCGTCACCTGATGCGATGCGTTGAGGCGAGCCGTGTATCGCTTATAGGCGTCGTTCGGCCCGACGATGATGCCACCGGCGTCGTAATGCGACCCCGAGAGAAAGAACTGCGTCCGGTCGTTGCCGCCCGACATCGACAGACTGTTGTCGAGCTGCGTGCCTGTCTCGAACAACTCCTTCGAGTGATTGTATCGCGGCTGGCCCGCCGGAATCTCCGGCCCGAAGCTCGACGCGCTGTTCGTCGACGCCACGAAGCAGTTGGGGGTCGTGCACACACTCGAGGTCCAATTCACGCCCTGCCCGTAACGCGTCTGGAGCGGGTAGTCGGTGGTCGCATTGTCGGCGGTTGCCGTGCTTCGCAGCGTGTAGTGTGTGGCGCCAGCCCTGCCATGCTTGGTCGTGATGAGAATGACGCCCTGGCCTGCACGCGCACCGTAGATGGCGCCGGATGCAGCCCCCTTGAGGATCTCAACCGACTCGATGTCGTCCGGGTTGATGTCCGACGCGCGATTTGGCGAGACGGTTCCATTCATGCCGGCGGTCGTGAGCGTTGTGTTGTCGACGGGAACGCCGTCGACGACGAACAACGGCTGGCCAGTGCCGGTGATCGTCTTCGACCCGCGAATACGAATCGACGCCGATGCGCCGGGGTCGCCCGACTGCGACACGATCTGCACGTTCGGCGCCTTGCCGGCCAGCGCGTTGACGATGTTCTGCTCGTTGCTGCGCTGGATCTCGTCCGCCGTCACGCTGTTGACCGTGTTGCCAAGCTTCTCCACTGCGCTCGTCGTTCCCGCGCCCGTGACGATGACCTCGCCCAGGCGAAGCGGGTTCGTGGAAAGCATGAAGTCCTGCGTGATCGTCATGCCGCTCAGCGTGATCTGTTGCGTGGAGGCGCGATATCCGAGTGCGCGAGCGGTGATGGCGACCCGCTGGCCTTGCACCCGTGCGGGCGCTACGACGAGCGAGTATTTCCCCTCGTCGTTGGTTTGCGCACCGATGCTGAGCCCCTCGAGAAAGATGTTGGCGTGCAGTGGTATGCCGGTCTCCGATGTGACGCGACCCGTGATCGAGAGCTGCTGTTGTGCGATGACCGCTCGTGGTAGGAGCGCGATGAGCGCCCACGCGACTCGGCGGCCGAATCGACGCCCGACGGCAGGTACCATGATGGTGAGACTCCGGTGAGTGGTGAAATGAGACTTCGCTCATGTCAACCACACCACTCCCGTCATCATGTCACATGGAATCGATACTTAGGGATGAACCGCACGTTTGTCGTGACGAGCGAAACGCTCAGCCGGCGCGGGTGCCTTGTCGCCACGCCGTCTCGAGCGCTCCGCGGTACGTGCGGCTCACGCACAGCCGGAGGCCGGTGTCGAGCACGACCTCGTATTGCCCGTTGCGGCGCGGCTGGAGGCGAACGACGCGTGCCGCGTTGACGATGGCCGTGCGATGGATTCGCGCGAAGCCGAGTGGTTTGAGCTCGTCGGCGAGACGAGCCATCGTGACGCGATGCGTGTAGCGCGCGACGGTGGTGTACACGCGCGCGTAGTTCCCGAAGCTCTCGACCCACAAGACATCGGCGATCGGAACGACCTGTGTGCGGTACCCGTCGCGCACCGCCAATCGCGCTGAAGGTGGCGCGGCGCCGGCATCGAGGTCGGTCGTGCCGGCCATATCGGCTCGCTCGCTTCGGGTGCGGCGCACGGTGAGCCGCGCGTGTTCGAGTGCGTCGCGCAATCGACCGCGGTCCAACGGCTTGAGCACGTAGTCGGCGGCGTGGATACGAAATGCCTCGAGCGCGTGTTCGTCGTACGCCGTGACGAAGACGACCAGGGGCCCGGTAGGCCCGGCGAGTCGCCGTGCAAGTGAGAGCCCGTCGAGCCCGGGCATGGCGATGTCGAGCAGAATCAAATCGGGCGACCGCGTGCGGATCGCCGCGAGTGCCTCCCGGCTCGAGCCGCACTCGCCGACGATCGTGACGCCGGGCATCTCGCGCAACAAGCGAACGATGCGGCGTCGAGCGATCGGTTCGTCGTCGACGACCAGCACGCGCATCGGGGTGACGATGGTCGTCGCCGGCACGTGGAGGAGTGAGCCCATCTGTTGGCGCATTCCCTACGCTCCCACGGCGCTGCTCATTGGATTGAGCAACAGGCCAGCGTCGGTCGGTCCCGCGTGATCGGCCTGGATGTCCGCATCGAGCGGGACCCACACGGCGGCAACTGTTTCGCCGCGCGCATGAACGAGCGTGACTCCTGCTCTGCTTCCATAGAGCACCTCGAGGCGCTCACGAATGTTCCGAAGACCGATTCCTTCAGATGCGGATTCCGACACGTTCGTGGCGTTTGCATCGAGTGGCGGGTCGGCCATGGACGGGGGACCGCTCCCCATCGCCACGTCGCTCGCGCCGCGATCGCGTACGCGGACGACGAGCATGTTGTCGCGGGTGAGTACGCTGACGCCGACGACGCTCGCGGATTCCCGCCGTTCGACTCCGTGTCGGAACGCGTTCTCGACGAGCGGCTGCAGCATGAATGCCGGCACCGAATGCTGATCGAGCCCGGCCGGGACGTCGATCGTCAGAGTGACTCGATCGCGGTAGCGGCGCTCGAGGATCTCGGCGTAGGCGCGAACGAATGAGATCTCTTCCTTGAGCGGAACGACATGTGGGCTCTCGCGGCATGATCGGCGGAGCAATGCGCCGAGGTTCGTGAGCATGTCGTCGGCGACGTCGGGCTCGTCATGCACGAGCTCGGCCACCATGTTGAGCGTGTTGTAAAGAAAGTGTGGCTGGAGCTGCCCTTCGAGTGCACGAAGCCTCGCCTCGTCGAGCTTGCCCTGGAGCGTTTGCGCGGTGTGCGCGAGCGCTGCGGCGGCGCGCTCACGCTCGCGCCACCGCGCCGCATAGTCGCCTGCTTCGGTCACCGTGGTTACGGCGAGGTACGCTGTCACATTGAACGACAGCGTGGCGGCGAACACCCGGCTCAGTGGCGGCGCGACGCCGTCGATGAAGGGCCGGAGATATGTCCAGACAAAGGTGTCGGCGACGACGAACACCGCGGCGACGAGCAAATGCGCGGCAAGGAACTTGGTCCAAACGAGCCACGTTGCACCGGGCGTCTCCCGAAGGCGTCGAATCCGTCGCGCGACTCTCACGACGACCGGCGTGTACAGCGCCCAGAGCCACATGCCGACCATCGGTGGCGCGAAGGTCGACCACGCCGGCTGCGTCTGCCCGCGAACACTCAGCTGCAATTGCGTTTCTGTCGCCGTCAACAGCCCCGAGGCCGTCCACGCAGCGAAGACAATCGCCGAGCGGGACAACTTTCTGCGGGTGTCGCTCATGGTCTACTCATCGAGTGTCGCTCATCGTAGCCAGAATATCGGCAATGGAGCGCCGCGGCGCAGCAGGCGAGGCCTGCCGTTCATCACGCCGCCGTGCCGGTCGTCATTTGCCGCGGTCAGTGCCGTGGCCCGGTACACGCACGCCGCATATGCTGTCCGGTCTGCTGGTATCTCGAGTGCGACCCCTGCGCCCATGCTTTCGAACTTGGTATGGTCGAACCTCACGAACTTGGCGCTGCCGCGCAAACAAGGTGTTTCGTCAAATTGTCAGGATGACGCGATGCCCGATAGCATCCATCGCCGGCGGCGTGCTCGCGATTGGCTGCAGCCACGGGCCGCGGCAGACGGCGGCGTCGCCCGCCGACAGCCTTCGCTCATTGTCGAGCGAGCATCGTCTTCCGACCGGCGTTCGGCTCGAGCCGTTCGGCCGGTCAGTGGAAGTCGGCAATATGCCGCTCGCCGTGCTGCCGTCGCGCGACGGACGGTATCTCGTTCTGAGCCTCGGTGGATGGCGCGAGCAAGGCATCGAAGTCGTCGATCGCACGAGCGGACGCATTGTGCAGCATCTCGAGCAACCGGGTGCGTTTCTCGGGCTGGCATGGAGTGCTGATGCTCGCACACTGTACGCATCCGGCGGCGTCGCCGATGTCGTCTACGAGTACATATGGCATGCCGACGCCGCCGAGCCTGCGACCCTCGGCGACAGTCTCGTGCTCGGCCACGCCGATGCGAAGACACGCGGGTCTCGCTATCCGGCCGGCCTCGCGATCGCGCCGAACGGTCGTACGCTCTACGTCGCGGAGAATCTGAGCGACTCGCTTGCCGTCGTCGACCTCACCACGCGTCGCGTGGTGCAGCGTGTGAGCGTGGGGCCATATCCGTACGCAGTCGCCGTGGCACCCGATGGACGCGTGTTCGCGTCGGCGTGGGGCGCATCGTTCGTTGCATCGTTCACGCCCGATGGCGCGGGCAGGCTCGCCGCCGAACATCCGATCGACGTCGGACGACATCCGTCCGCACTCGCGCTCAACGCCGATGGATCGCGCCTTTTTGTTGCATCGGCTAGTACCGATCGCGTCGCTGTCGTCGACACGCGCGCGCGCCGAGTGCTGCGCTGGCTGCTCGATCGACCGCCGGGTGGCGTGGCGGAGGGAAGCACGCCGAACGCACTCGCCCTCTCGCCCGATGGCGGGCGGATCTACGTCGCGGAGGCCGACGCGAACGCTGTCGCCGTCTTCGATCTTGCTTCGCGATCATCGGGCGTCGCATCGAGCCGGGCGACAGACACACTCGTCGGTCGCATTCCGACGGAATGGTATCCGACGGCGATCGTAGCGGCGCGCGATTCGCTATGGGTCGTGAACGGAAAGGGGCGTGGGACTGCGCCTAATCCGAAGGGACCGCGGCCGGATGTCCCAAACGCG
>DASVYG010000417.1:0-21635 GCA_036392315.1 Gemmatimonadaceae bacterium | reverse complement strand
GCGCTGTCGCAGTTGGGTCCGGGCATCGCGTGGTTCGACCTCGATCACAGCGGATCGGAGGATCTCATCGTCGGCACGGGCAAGGGCGGACACATCGCCGTATTCAAGAATGCTCACGGCCGCCTCGTGCCCGACACGAGCCACGGGCCCCTGGCACCCGAGGATCTCACCACGGTGCTCGGCATGACCGAGAATGGCCGAGCGCGGCTTCTCGCCGGCGTGTCGACCTGGGAATCGCGATCGACGCGGGAGATGACGTCCCAGCCAGCCGTGGTCAGCGTCGCCACCGAGCGCGGAACACTTGCACCGAGCTCGGCGCCGGTGGTTGGCTCGCACGAGTCCGCGACGGGCCCGCTGGCGCTCGGAGATTACGACGGCGACGGCCGTCTCGATCTGTTCGTCGGCGGACGCGCCATCCCCATGCGCTATCCCGTCGCGGCTTCGTCAGGCCTATTCAAGAACGTGAATGGCACGTTCGTGCTCGACACGGCGAACAGCCGTCTGCTGCACAACGTCGGTATGGTGTCGGCGGCCGTCTTTGCCGATGTCAACGGAGACGGCCATCCCGATTTGCTGCTCGCTCGAGATTGGGGCTCGATTCTCCTATTCCTCAATGACGGGCACGGCAAGTTCAGCCTTGCGCCTGACTCGTGGGGCTTGAGCCGGTGGTCGAGCTGCTGGAACGGAATCGCCGTAGGCGATTTGGACGGTGATGGCCGGCTCGACATCGTCGCTACCAGTTGGGGCCGGAACATCGCCGCGCCCGCCGACAGTGCACGGCCGTTGTACTTGGTGCACGGCGAACTCGGCGCCGGCGGTGAGGAAGAGATGCTTCTCGCCCGGCGGGATTCGGCCGGCGGCGGTTTGACGCCATTGAACAGCTACGCGCGGCTACGCGTCGCCATTCCAGATCTCGCAAGCCGAGTTCGTACGTTCGCCGCGTACGCGGACGCCAACGTGGATCGCGTGCTCGGTCCGGCGGCGAATCGCGTGCAGCGGCTGGAAGCCGTCACCATGGATCACATGGCTTTCCTCAATCGCGGCGATCACTTCGAGGCAGTGCCGCTTCCAGCCGAGGCGCAGCTGGCTCCGGCGTTTTATGCCGGAATTGCGGATTTTGACGGCGACGGCATCGAAGATGTCTTCTTGAGCCAGAACTTCTTCCCGACTGCGATCGGCACGCCGCGCTATGACACCGGACGCAGCTTGCTCCTGCTCGGCGACGGCAAGGGCGGATTCAAGCCGATGCCCGGCACGAAATCCGGTCTGGTCGTGTACGGCGATCAGCGCGGTGCCGCGTACGCCGATTACGACGGCGACGGCCGACTCGATCTCGCCGTGTCACAGAACGGCGCGGCGACTCGGCTGTTTCACAATCGCGGCGCTAAGCCTGGATTGCGAGTTCGCGTTCAAGGCCTTCCAGCAAATCCTGACGGCATCGGTACGCAATTGCGCATCGTCTATCAAGACCGTATGGGACCCGTGCGCGAGATCCAGGCCGGATCTGGCTACTGGTCGCAGAACGGCGCGGTGCAGGTGCTCGGGCTGGCGGCAACACCGACGGCGGTATGGGTGCGTTGGCCGGGCGGCAGCGAGACTCGGGTGCCAGTTCCACCCGGTGCACGTGAGGTTCTCGTAAAGCAGGCGGCGCGCTAGTCGGGCTACTTTCTCAGCCAGAGATATACCGTGATGGGACAGTCGCTCGACTCTGCCGGCGGCGGCGCGTGGCCGCGCGACATGATGCTCGTGGGGCCGTAGCTCGCGGGCCGCGACGCGTACGTCTCGATGGTCTCGATGTCCGATGCCGCAAAGGCCCAAATCGGAGCGGTTCTCGGCCCGCCATCGATGATCGCGGGGCAGCTCTCATCCACTCGCTTCCGCGCTGCGATCGTCGCGATCTGTGCCGCGTCGGTCATTCCCATCCTGATGATGTCCTCGCGCGAGTAAATCGTCGACCACACCGGGTTGCGTCTCATCAGACGCTCGTTGAGGCCATCCATCGCCCACTCCTCTCGAGCCGACTCGCCGCGCGTCGACGGCGACAGCCACACCACCATCCGTCGGCCGCTGTCGTTCGGAATCGTCACGCTCACGAGCCGCGACGCGAAACCCGGCGCTTTCACGCGAACCAGGTGTCTGCCCGGCTTTAGATCGAGAAAGAATGCGCCGGTCGAATCGCTGACGGCGCGACGGTCGCTCGCCATGACCGAGATCTGCGCGCCGGCCACGATGTTGTACGCTGTGTCGCCGATGACGCCGCTCAATCCTCCACGCGCCGCGGCCGAGACGACCGGTGGCAGGCCGCGCATGTATGGAATGAGACTGAACGTGGTCGTTCCGCCTTGGCCGCCGACGTTCACTCTGCGGAGCTGGGGCAGGAACCCGAGCCGCCGGGTCGTCACGTCGTATGTTCCAGCCTTGAGGTCGTCGAACCGAAACGCGCCGTCCGCCGTCGACATCGTGCGCCGCTTGAGCGACGTGATGAACACTTCGACGCTGTCGACCGGGTTCCCAAGCGTGTCGCTGACGACGCCGACGAGCGTCCGAGGTCCCGCCGGTGGAGGCGCCATCGTCGACCGCTGAGCGCCGGCGCGCGCACCCGCGATCGTCGCCATCGCAGCGACCATTGTCGAATGCAGCGCGTGCCGGAGTCCCGAGATGCGCTTCACGTTCGCCTCTGCATGATCACGGATGGCTGTTGTCCGGGACCCCCGGCAACCGCGTCCACACGACGATCGTGCCGCACTGTGCCGCGTTCGCCTGCCAGAACTCGGCTGGAGTCGTCGCTGGGCCGTTGTACAACTCGATGCCCTCGATGTCGTTGAGCGAAATCTCGTCGATCTCCATTCCCGGCGCGCGTTGCCCGTCGACCCAGATCATCGGAATGCAGCGCGCGTTCGTCGCGGAATTGAAGCGGACGCCGTTGCCCGCCGACGTTCGGACGACACGAATCCCCTTCGCCGTTCGGAGCACGTCGCTCGGCACGCTCGCTCGCCGGTTGAGAATCTCCTCGCGCGTGAAGTACGTGCCGAGTCCACGCGCTCGGCGAAAGTAGAAATCTTCGATGCGCTGTCGCCGATGACGTTCCGCCGCCGACACCCTGACGGCATCCAACACCTCGGGAAGCTCGGCGAGCACGACTCGGATCGAATCCGCCGGGCCGCCCGACACGACGAATCGCACCAGCAGCGGCTCGTACCCAATGCGCCGCACCGAGATCTCGACGTCACCCTTCGGCACGCTCGGAAGCGCGAAGTGTCCTTGATCATCCGTCCGCGTCGCCTGATGAATGGCGATGATTGCGAGCGCGGCTTCGCTGATTGGCTTTCCGGACGAGTCGACCACGACGCCGCGCACGATAGTCTGGGCTCTCGCATACGGCGGAGCCGCGGCGAGCACGCCGACGAGGCAGGCAACGCCGAAGCGCACAATCGGCGCGGCGCGGATTCCCATTGCTCCTCCCTCGAGTCGGCGATTCCAACCGGGCAAATTAGACGGCGGCGCGAGAGCCGGCCAGTAGCCGCACCTGCGTTCCGTCGCCCGACCGGCTAGCGTGTCGCGCTATTCCGATGTCTCAGGCGTCCGCCGAGCGAGGCGGCGGCGCGTACCCCATGGAGGATAGTCGCACGCCCGACGCGGAATATCCCTCTGCCGAGAGCTCGTCGACGCCGTGCACGTCAACGAACGTATTATAGAAATTGAATAGCGCGATCACCATCGACGCGAGGTAGATCTCGTCCGGGCTCAAGCTCGCGGCAACCCGAAGCATAGCGTCCCGACGGCCGGCTTCGGTGCGATCGTTCGACGCCTTCACGAGAAGCCAGAGGGATCGTTCGCGTTCCGTCAAGTCGCGCTCGTCCAAGACGCGCTCTACGGTATCTCGTCCAAGGAGCTGCACGGCGACCGCCGCGTGTGAGCCCCGTCAAAAGAGACAGCACCGATCCTTGGACGTCATTGCGGCGAGCATCTCGCGCTCGCCCGGACTGAGCGGGCCAGGGTCACGCATGACGGCCTGAGTGAACTGCAGGAGATACTGCGATCGGTCCGGATCGTAAGCGAACAGATGCCGGAGATCCGATTGGCCGTGGGCCTGGGGCGTTGCGTCTTTGAAATGTTGGATGAACATGCCGATGCGTCGAGGCTCGCCGGCCGATGACGGGGTCGAGAAAGGTCGAAACAGGTCGCGGCTATTCTAACCGCCGTTCAGCCCCTCGTCGACCGGACGAGGCGTCCGCTCTCCGATCCGCTCGTGTGCGTCATGCCCGCAGCCCAAATCCACTAGCCGAGTTCTTGCGTTTTAGCCCGGCATGAATGACCGCGCCATCTCCCAGCGTCACTTCGCGGCGTTGCTCGTTTCGCTTGTTGCGGGCGCGGCGCTCCTCATCCGAGAGCGGAAGGCGCGCCGCACCGTTGAGCGCGTCGCCGCCGCCGCGCTCGAAACCGTTCTCAACGCGATCGACGCCAACGATCCGCAGACCGGAATGCACGTCCGTCGCGTCGCGTCGTACGCGCTCATCATCGCCGACGCGGCTGGACTCGACGAACGGCGGTCGCGCGCGATCGAACGCGTCGCCCTGTTTCATGACATCGGCAAGATCCACGAGGCGCTGTTCGACATCGTGCACGACGACGCCAAGCTCACCCCAGCCGAGCGACGCGAGATCGCCACGCATCCGCGGCGTGGTGCACAAGTGCTCGCGCCGTTCGACGCATTCTACCCCGAGCTCTCGATCGGCGTGCTGTCGCACCACGAGCGATGGGACGGAACGGGCTACCCACGCGGTCTGCACGGCACGCGCATACCGCTCGAGGCGCGCGTCGTCACCATCGCCGACACGTTCGACGCGTTGACGCACAATCGTCGCTACCGGCGCGGCACCGGCGTCCGGGCTGCGCTCGACGTAATCGCGAACGGGCGAGGAACGCAGTTCGATCCCAGTCTGGTCGACCTCGTGCTCTTACCGCCGGTGACCGAGCGTCTCACGCAGGCGCAGGTGGTTCACGGAAAACCTCGCGCGGGTCGCCGGGCGCATTCGCGCGACGCCGGACCAGACGTCAGCTTCCGCTGGCGCTCGGAGTCACTTGGTTCGAGAAGTGTCCCCGCGACGCGCGACGTCGACTGAGTCCCACGCTTTGCGCGCCTGCAGCTTCGCTTGCTCGTGTCCGGCCAGGTCGCGCCGAAACTCGTGATGGCCGTCGGGAAACGCGACGAAGTACTCGTACGGTACGTTCGCCGGATACAACGCCGCCTCGATGCTCGGCTTTCCCGGCGAGGCGATTGGACCGGGAGGCAGCCCTTTGTGCTTGTACGTGTTGTACGGTGACTCGACTTCGAGATCCTTGTAGTAGACGCGGGCGACGTGCTTGCCGAGCGCGTACTGCACTGTGGGATCGGCCTGGAGCAGCATCCCGTCGCGCATGCGATTGAGATACACCGCCGCAATCACCGGCCGCTCCTCCGGGAGCCGCGCTTCCTTCTCGACAATTGATGCCAGCGCCATGACGTCGTTGCGCGACAGGTGGATGGAATCGAGGCGCGCCGTCCATTCCGGCTTCCACACCTGCTCGAAGCGCTTGACCATTGCGTCGACCGCTTCCCTAGGGGTGGTGTGCTCCGGGAAGACGTACGTGTCGGGAAACAAATATCCCTCGAGCGTCGGTGTCGGGATGTCGAGCTGATGGAGCAATGCGGTGTCGCGCACTGCCGCGCCGACCGAATCGACCGGGGCTCCCAGCTTGGACGCGACGAGTGGCTCGATCTGGAAGAGCGAGAATCCTTCGGGGATCGTCACCACGTGCACGATTCCTTTGCCTGCGCGCAGCGCGTCGAGCACGAAGCCCCAGCCGGCGTCGCGATGCAGCATGTACGTCCCCGATCGGATCGCGCGATCGCGATGACGTAACGAGGCGTAGACGCGAAAGAGTCGCGGCCACTGGATGACGCCGGCCTTGGCCAGCGAATCCGTCGCGACGCGCATGTTGGCGCCGCTTGGAATCGTGACGCGCACCGCCGCGCCGCTCCCGCTGCCGCATGCCGTCGCGGCAAAGGAGAGCGCAAGTGTCGACCAGCCGATGATCCGTTTAGCCCGCGAGCTGCAACGCATGCTGGAGAAGAACTGTCGCCGCGAGCGCATCGACGTCGCCCTTTCGGCCTCTGGTTGAGCCACCCATCTCATGAATGGCGCGGAGCGCTTTTGCCGTGGTGTAGCGCTCGTCAACGAGGACGACGGAGAATCCCGTGCGTTTCGTGAGCTCCGCCGCGATCGCGCGAACTTCGGCCGTGCGTGGCGTCTCGTTGCCCTCGCCGTCGAGCGGAAGTCCCATCACGAAGCCGCGTGCCTCGAGCGACTCGGCGCGACGCACGATCTCGGCGATGGGCGGGCGCTTGCCCGCGCGGCGCACGATCACTCCCGCCGGCGACGCGATCGTCCCGGTTGGATCGCTGATCGCCAAGCCAACGCGGCGCTCGCCGTAGTCGATCGCCAGGAGTCGTCCGCGATGAGTACTACTTGTCGTCACGAGCGCGTCGACGCGACTAGCCCTGCACCATCTGCTGGAAGAACTCCTTGTTGTTCTTCGAGCGTGACATCTGCTTGAGCAGGAACTCCATCGCTTCCACCGTCGGCATGTCGCCGAGAAAGTTGCGGAGCAGGTAGACGCGGTTGAGCTCCTCCTGCGTGAACAACAACTCTTCCTTTCGCGTGCCCGACCGATTGATGTCGATCGCCGGAAAGACGCGGCGGTCGGCGATCTCGCGCGCGAGAATGAGCTCCATGTTGCCCGTGCCCTTGAACTCCTCGAAGATCACCTCGTCCATGCGCGAGCCGGTCTCGATGAGCGCGGTCGCGATGATCGTCAGCGAGCCGCCGCCGTCGATGTTGCGTGCGGCGCCGAAGAACTTTTTCGGCTTCTCTAATCCTTTCGCGTCGACGCCGCCGGAGAGAATCTTCCCGGACAGTGGAACGACCGCGTTGTGCGCGCGCGCCAGACGCGTGATCGAGTCGAGCAGAATGACCACGTCCTTCTTGTGCTCGACCAATCGCTTCGCCTTCTCGATCACCATCTCGGCAACCTGCACGTGACGGTCGGCCGTTTCGTCGAACGTCGAGCTGATCACCTCGGCGTTGACGTTGGCGATCGTGTCGGTGACTTCCTCCGGACGCTCGTCGATCAGCAGGATGATGAGCGTGACCTCGGGATGATTCTCGCGGATCGCGTTGGCGATCTTCTGTAAGAGAATCGTCTTGCCGGCGCGCGGCGGCGCGACGATCAAGCCGCGCTGACCTTTTCCGATCGGCGCGATGAGATCCATGATGCGCATGCTCACGTCGCCGTCTTTCGTCTCCAGACGCAGGCGGCCTTCCGGATAGCGCGGTCGCAGGTTGTCGAAGCTGACGCGCGCTTTCGCGACCTCGGGCTCGTCGCCGTTGACCGACTCGACCTTGAGCAGCGCGAGATACCGCTCCCACTCTTTCGGCGGACGAACCTGGCCCGACACCGTGTCGCCGGTCCGCAGATCGAACCGTTTGATCTGCGACGGCGAGACGTAGATGTCGTCGGGGCCGTAGAGGTAATTCCAATCCTGGCTGCGAAGAAAGCCGTAGCCTTCCGGCAAAATCTCGAGCACCCCCTCACCGGTGAGCGCGACATTCTGATCGAGCAGCTTCTGCTCGATTCGGAATATGAGATCTTGCTTGCGCAGTCCCGTCGGGTTCTCGATGGCGAAACCTTCGGCCATCTCGTTGAGCTCGGGGACCGGCTTTCGCTTCAGCTCGGCGATGTTCACGGACGTCGTGGCGGGGCCCTGGAGGGTCGCCTGGCCGGATGAGGAGGAGAGGGGGGAGGCGGGGGGAGTTGACGGCGGCGCTGGAGGCTCGACGTTCAGGCGCGTACGGTCCTGAGTCGGCTGAACTGCGCGCATTCGTCGCGACGTCGGCGGGCGAAGCGATGAACCTGAGTGCATGCGAAGGTATAGGTGCCTGGAAGGGGGGTCAAGGGTCGATGACCCGTTGGTCAGAACGCGATGTAACGAAGAGGATGTTTCTTTAGGTCGAGGAAGAGCGAGTCGAACGCCATGCGGTCGCGGCGCACGTTCAGCGCAATCGCGGAATCGCTGCGCAGTCGTCCAATCGTGCCCGCGGGACTCTCGGCCAGCCGCTCGACGTCGCGAAGCTCGTCGCGAATACGCCCGATCTCGCGCGCCAACGTCGAATCACGCCGGAAGCGTCCGAGCGAATGTTCGTTCGACGTCACCAACGCGCGAACCGAGTCGGCCTGCGCCATGACGCGCTGTGCCTGCGCCCGGAGCTGGTCCGACGCACCGAACCCGCGTCCAATTGTACCCCCAGACCCCATCAGACGATTCATCAATCGGCTGGTCTTTAGACGAACGCGTTGCATGTCGGCGCCGCGATCGAGACCAAACGCACCGAGCGTGCCCTCGGCGGTATGGAGCTGCGCCACGAGCAGTTTGACGTTTCCCATGATCGCCGGCAGCTGCTTCGAGGCGAGGGCCGCATCCGACGTCATGCTCTCGACGTCGGTTTGCTCGCCCGCGCGAATCGTGTCACCGTCGGCAACCCCGGGGCTCTTGGCCGTCCCGCTGCTCAGCGCGACCACCTGATCCCCGATCAGACTCGTGCCACCCTGAATGTGAACTCGCGTATCCTGCCGAATGTGCGATCGCGCGCTTTCGAGCAGCTCGAGATCGAGCACCAACCGATCCGTCGGACTCACTCCCGGCGGCCGAAATGAGATTCCTTTCACCACGCCAACCTGTTGCCCGTCGAGCCAGACCTCGGTTCCGCGAATGACACCGCGCGCCGCGTCGCTGGTCACGAACAGCGTGAACTTCTTGCCGTGCAACACGCCGACGCGCCCGAACACCAGGATCAACACCGCACCCACCCCGACGATGAGCGCGATCACGATACCAGTGCGGAGATCTTGCCAGCGGGAACGAGGAGCCATGGGCGTCCAGAGGGCGGGCGACGAGGGGGACACCGCCGGGCTGAGCAAGCCGCGTACCGTGTACGCTCCAACCCTGTTCTCGCCGTTGGTCGCGGCCAAGTCTGAATCAATTGCCGCGCCGAGCCCGGCCATTCGGGAGGGGCCCGACACGCGCGCGACAGGATTCGAACCTGTGACCTTCGGCTCCGGAGGCCGACGCTCTATCCAGCTGAGCTACGCGCGCAGTCTACACACGTTCGAAAAGACCCATGAGCAGCGATCCCTCTGCGCCGCGGCGATGAGCGCGCGTCAGCAGAGGGATCGTCTATAAAGATGGCACGTTGACCGTGGCATCTCAAGCGCGTTCCGGGACGGTGAAAGCTGTTCCGTTTCCGTGCGGCAATATGCGCAACTTGCGTTTCCCCGATTCCGTGCGCCCAGAAACCTACCGCGGTGGTCCCCCACGGCCACGCGTGCCCGACGAATCGGCGCGGACCGGCACCGGCGGTGGCGTCCAGAATCCTGCGGCTCCCTTCGCCTGGTCGGCAATCTCGCGGCCGAAGAACGCCGAATTGAACACCGTGCGGAACGTTCCCGTCGGCTGCCCACGCCACTGTGGTTGGAACGCGAACAACACCGCGTGACCGCGGTCGTGCTTCACATCGAGCGCCGCGGCAAAGCCTTGTATGAACTGCGGGCCGCTGAGGAAGCCGGAACGCAGCGGCGTCACGTCGGACGGAAACTTGGCTAGGACAGAGCCGTCGAACCCGTCGAGCGTGGTGAAGACCGGGCTGTTGAACACGAAGACGTCCGCACGCTCCGGCATGCCTGCCATGATCGGATGGGTCGGGTCGGTGATCACCTGCATGACGGATCCGCCGGTGAAGAATTCACGTCGCGGCACGCCGCCGACCACATTGCGCACCGGCAACCGCAGTGCGTTGGCCAGCGACGTTGCGCCTTGGTTCCACGCTACGACCGTCCCGCCGCCGCGCACGAATTCGTCGACCGCGCGGATCTCCTCGGCGGCCACACTGTCAGCGGCGCCTCCGCGCCCGGCGCCGCCGGCTCGTCCGCCGCCACCGCCGCCCCGGCCTCCACGTCCACCGCCCGCGCCGAGCCCTTGCGACGCGAAGACGATGACGTCGAAGCGAGATGTGAGATTGCCGGCGCGGATGTCCGCCGGCGTAATCAGAGAATACTTGAATCCGTTCGTATCGAACAACCACTCCGTCCACCCTTCGTCCATCACGCCCGGCGCGGACTTGTAGACCGCAATGCGCGTGGGTGCGGCCACCGATGCCGGCGCGCTCGCGGTCCGCTCGGCTCTCACGAACAGCTCTTTCGCCCAAGCATCGGCTCTGGCGGCATCCAGACCCGAAACGACGTACCGCGCGTCGTGGCCCGCCGCTGCCGGCGCAAATCGGAGCGTCGCCCCCTGAGCGAGCGCGCGGTTGATCAATTGGAACGACGCATTCTGCGCCGGGTCGAGTACGAGTTGGTCACCGCTCCCCGAAACTCCGCCCGGAGCCGGAACGATTCCGGCCGCCTCGGCATTCGTAGTGAATGGCTCGTCCGCCGCGGCGTGCCAATCGACGGGTTTGCCCTGGACCGGTTTCATCGCCGCGCGGAATTCATCGGGGAGCGGAACTTGGCCTTCGACCACGTTGACGTTCATCTGGTAGGGAAGCGTCCACCCCGCCGCGTCGTACGGCGTGTCGTCGCTCAGGTCCGGATACCGCTGCGGCTCGAACAGCTCGCGCACGAGCTGCGCGTACTCCTGATCCATCGGAATGACCCACGTGCCTTTGGGATACGTGGTGCCGGCGTAGCTCGCGTCGCGATCGAGCTGCTTGATGCGTATGCCCATGAACGCCATGCGTCGCAGCAGCTCCACGGGCGCGACGGGATCGTGTTGATCTTGGGCGATGATGTACGCGAATGGCGCGCTTGTTCGAAACTGCTGAATCGTGTTGCGGCCCGCTTGATACCGGTTGAACAGGACCTCGTCCTTGAACTTCGCGGCGTAGTTGAGCGTCGCGAGATCGGCGGTCACCATGTAGTTCACCGCGTCGCGAAGGCCCCATTTGCCTTCGGCCCACGGGCTCACGTACATCGTGGTCGGCTGCAACCGGCGGTACGCGGGCGGGAGACTGTCGAGCGTCGTTGTACGCGGCGTGGCGCAGTTGCCGCCCTGCGTCTCCGTCCACCACGACGGAATGTTCTGGTACATCGGCATGTAGTCGATGTAGCCGGGATACCAGGCGTCGTATGTCTCGAGCTGGTGAACGGCACCCGGCTGGCCGTGCGCGTCGAGCTCTTCGGCGATGCGCGTGCCGATCGCGTTCACTTCGCGTCCCATGATCGCCGGCGCGCGATAGCCGATCGGATCGGCGAACGGTGGAATCCAAATGCGCGTCGGGAACGGAGACGACTGGTGCTGCACATAGACGATGTCCGGCTCCCACTCACGCCACGTGCGCTGGATGACGCGCGACTCGACCACGTTGAGCATGTACGAATCACGATTGTTGTCATGTCCCACGTACTTCTCATACAGCTCCATGGGCGCGATCGGTTGGCCTTGGGCCGCGTCGCGGGCTCGGCACCAATTCACGACGATGTCCTGCCCGTCGGGATTGATCGACGGCCAGAGGAAGAAGATGTCGTTGTCGAGAATGGCCTTCATGTCGGGCTCGTTGGCCCGCGACAACAGCTCGTACGCCACCTGCGGTGTGTGTTGCGAGCCGGCGATCTCCGAGGCGTGGAGCCCGCCGCTGATGTCGACGAACACCTTGCCGTCGTGCGCGAGTCGCTTGGCCTCGGCGTCGGTCAGCCCGTCGGGATGGGCGAGACGCATGTTGATCGCGCGGTATTGGGCCAGCTTCGCGAGATTCTCGGGCGACGAAATGATCGCGACAGTCCAGTCCTTCCCGTTCGCCGTCTTCCCAACGTGTATGAGTTTGATTCGGTTGCTGGCCGCCGCAAGCTTACGAAAGTATTCGATCGACTGATCGTATGTAAAAAGTTTGTAATCGGCCCCAACGGGAAATCCGAACACCGACTCCGGCGTCGGGATCGGTTTTGCGTTTTGGGCGGTCGCCGGGGCCGTGATGAAGCACACCAGGGCCGTCGTCGCTGTCGTCAGCGCCCGGCGGCAAGCGTTGCGGGGCATCGAGCTCTCCTCGGTATCTGTAGCGCGGTGGGTTGCCGAAGATGGTCGCTGACCCGACATCGCACCAGTGACACGACTCGGATCGAACGCCTCGATCGCGCGACGCAATCGCCATGTGACCAAACAATCAGTCCGTGCGGTTCTTGACGTTGTCCAACTCGACCTGTAGCCTCTCTCGCCGCCCACAATCCGCATTTCTGGCGGAGCTTCGCGCACTTCCTCGATTCTCGTTGGACGTACTACCGCCCGATTCCCATCGGGCTTCCTGCCGTCGTTGGTAGACCCCGCCCGACCTCTTTGGAGGAATTACATCATGCAATTGGGACGCTGGAGACTGTTTGCGGCAGCCGGTGCCGCGCTGACGTTGTTCACCGCCACCGGCCGATTGAGCGCCCAGGGCACGATCACGGGCAAGGTGACGTCGCAGTCCGGAGGGCAGCCGCTGGCCGAAGCGCGCATCATCGTGATCGGTGGCACCGGCTCCGCGGTGACGAACGAGGAAGGCAAATTCACCCTTCGGAATCTCGCGGCGGGGAACGTCCAGCTTCAGGTGCTCCGTGTCGGCTTCCAGTCGCAGAAGAAGATCGTATCGGTCGCAAGCGGCTCGATGACGGTTGCGGACTTCGCCCTTCCGGTCGCGATCGCGCAGCTGGAAGAGGTCGTCACCACGGCGACCGGTCAGCAGCGCAAGGTGGAGCTCGGGAATGCGATCTCCACGCTCGGCGACGTCAACAAACGAGTCGAGACCTCCGAGATCAGCAACGTGACCGATTTGTTGGTCGCCAAGAGCCCAGGCGTCAGCGTGCTTCCGAGCCCCGTGCAGGGCGGCGCGCCGACGCTTCGCATTCGAGGAATCTCATCGATCTCGCTGAGCAATGCGCCCATCTGGGTCGTGGATGGCGTTCGTTATAACGTCAACAATCCGAGCACCTCGTCGGGTCAGACGCCGATCACGCTATTGAACAACCTGAGTCCGGAAGAGATCGAGGATATCGAGATCGTGAAAGGCCCATCGGCCGCCACGCTCTACGGGACGAACGCCGCCAACGGCGTGATCGTCGTGACGACGAAGAAGGGCAAAGCGGGGACAACGCACTGGAACTGGGTCGCCGAGTCGCGGACGATCGATGACCGGAACCATTACCAGGCGCAGTACGCCAACTTCGGCCACACGCCCGCCAACCCGACCAAGGAAATTCGCTGCCAGCTGCCCTTCATGGTGACGTCGCAGTTCTCCATCGCGCAGGGCGCGCAGTGCATCAAGGACAGCCTCACCCATTACGATCCGTTCAGCGATCCGACCAACACCATGATCGGTCTCGGCCGGGGCAGCCTGTTCGGGCTGAACGTGAGCGGTGGCAACGACGCCGTGCGCTATTTCACCAGCGCCAGCCTCGACAACGAGTTCGGTGCCATTCAGATGCCGGCCCCGGACATCAGATTCTTCCAGGACTCGCTCCACACCACCGTCTCCGAGGCGATGCTGCACCCGCGGAATTCACAGAAGGTGAACGTCCGCACGAACCTCTCGGCATCGTTGAGCCCGAAGTTCGACTTGACGGCCAACGCCGGCTTCGGCAAGTCGGACATCTCGATCGAGCCCGATAACTCGCTGCTCATTTCGCTTCTCTACGTCGGACAAGCGGGCTACGGCTACAAGGGTTGCCCTGCGGGAACGGAGAAGACCGGCTGCGGACTCGACAAGCCGTACGCGGATCCCACCGGCTTCCCGCTCCACGATCACAACTCGTTCGCGCCGGGCTCCATCATGCAGTTCATCACGCCCGTCGACGTACAGCGCACGACCGGAAGCCTCGATGCCAGCTGGCGCCCGCTCACGTGGATGCAGAATGACGGCAACGTCGGCGTCGACTTCGCCGCTGCCGACGCGTACCACGTCTGCCGGTTGAACGAGTGTCCGAACTCGGGCGCCACCTCCCGGGTCGGCAACGTGTCGGACCAAAAGCGGAACTTCCGTACGCTGTCCGCCAAGTTCTCCAGTACCGGAACCTGGCAGGCGCGGACCTGGATGAATCTCAAGACGTCGATCGGCGCCGACTACACGAACGTCGAGAGCGATTCCTTGAGCGCGCAGGGTCGTGGTCTGCCGCCCGGTGCATCCACACTCGGCGCGACGTCGACCTTCGTCAACTACTCAGCCACCCAGCCGAGCGCGATCAAGACGCTGGGCTATTACGCGCAAGAGCAGTTCGGCATGAACGATCGACTGTTCATCACCGTTGCCGCTCGGCAGGACCAGAACAGTGCCTTCGGCTCCAACTTCCAGAGCATCGTCTATCCGAAGTTGAGCGTCTCGTGGATCATGTCCGACGAGAACTTCTTCCCGAAGTGGACGTGGCTCAACTCGTTCCGTCTCCGCAGCGCCTACGGCGCGAACGGCGTGCAGCCACGTCCGCTCGACGGCCTCCAGACATTCAGCGCGGCGACGACGAGCTTGGCGAAGGTCGGTACGACGACCGGCACGGATACGCCCGGGCTCATTGCCAACAACCCGGGCAACGCCAACCTCAAGCCGGAAACATCGAGCGAGTTCGAGGGCGGCTTCGAGACCGATCTCATCGGTCGTCGTCTCCACTTCGATTACACGTTCTACGATAAGAGAACGACGAACGCGCTCATCTCGGTGCCGATCGCGTCCTCCGTCGCGTCGCCGGTCACGAGCTTGCTGCAGAACGTCGGCTCGACGCTGAACTGGGGACACGAGGTGCAGGCCAATGCGCAGCTCATCGAGCTGCCGCGCTTCGGTTGGGACGTCACCGTCAGCGCGTCCCACAACAGCAACAAGTGGGTCGAGCTGGGCATCGATCCGACCACCAACAAGGAGCGAATCATCGGTGCCGGACTCACGACCGAGCAGCGCCAGGGCGCACCTTTGAACGCACAGTGGTACAGGGCGTACACGTTTGCCGACAAGAATGGAGACGGCGTCATCCAGCAGTCCGAGATCACGGTCGACACTGCGCGCTTCAACACGGGATACAACGTCCCGCGCGACATCGTCTCGATTCAGAACGGCTTCGATCTGTTTCGACGGAAGCTCCGCATCGCGGCGATGTTCGACTATCGTGGCGGTGGAAACACGGTCGACGGGACCAACGGCTTCGATTGCACGTCGGCTCCGCAAGGCTGCCAGGAGAACATGGATCCGACGGCGCCGCTGTGGATGCAGGCCCGCGCGGTCGCCGCGACGCTCGGTCAGAACGGAAACAAGACGACGCTCGGCTACTACCTGAGCGATCAGTTCTGGAGATTCCGCGAGTTCTCAGCCACGTACGTGCTGCCGACGCGGCTCATCTCGTGGGTGCGCGGCCAGCCGGGATCGACCCTCGTGTTCGGCGTGCGCAACATCCACACGTGGACCAAGTTCACGGGTCTCGATCCCGAGGCGAACTACGGCGTCAACACCGCCGAGACGCAAAACGAGTTCAACACCGCGCCGCAGCCGACGTATTTGACCTTCCGTCTCAACCTGAAGTACTAACCCCAATCGAGGACGATATCATGACGAGAAAAATGCATCGCACTCGCTTGGTGCTGAGCGGCCTGGCGCTGGCCGCGACGGGAGCGCTCGGTTGCAACGTGAAGCATGATCTGCTCGAGCCACAGAATCCGGGCATCATCGACCCGTCCGCAGTCGGTACGCCGACGGCGGCCCTGGCCCTCCGTGTCGGCGCGCTGAGCCGGTACAAGCAACTGACCAACGCCTCCGGCAACGAGGCACTCTGGGAGTATTCGGGTACCCTGGCCGATGAATACAAGAACGCTGATTTCTTGACCGATCGCGTCGACATCGATCGGCGGAGCATCGATCCCGCGAACGGGATCGTGAGCGGACAGACTGCGCTGTACGCCGCAGTGACGCAGTCGCGTGGCTTCGTTCGCGATGCCATCACCGCGATGCAGACATACCTTCCCGACAGCACCGCTCTCAGGGGCGAGCTGTGGGCTGAGTTGGGCTTTCTCGAGATGAGTTTGGCGGACAATTTCTGCAACGGCATCCCGCTTGGGCACACGATCAATGGAGTACAGACCTTCGGCGCTCCACTTCCGGGCTCCCAAGTGTACGACAGTGCATCGGCGCATCTCGATTCGGCACTCGCGCTGAGCACGGGGACCGATGCTGGTGCGGTTGGCATTCACTCCGCGGCACTCATCATCAAAGGCCGAATCCTCGTCGCCAAGGGACAGTTCGCAGCCGCGGCGGCGCTGGTCGCTCCCGTCCAAACGTCGTATCAGTATGCGGTGACGTTCTCGGCGACCGGCGGCGGACAGAATGGGATCTGGAACTTGGTCAATTCGATCGCGCGCGTCACGGTGGGCGACAGCATCGACATCATCAACGGAGCTCCGACGGTGATCAAGAACGCGCTTCCGTTCGTGTCGGCCAACGACCCGCGCGTACCAACCCTGAGCGGGCAGTTGGCGTCACCGAAGGTTGGCGCGGAGGACCAATCGACGCCGGTCTTCCTCGCGCAGTTGTACAAGGGTCAGTTTGATCCGTTCATCGTCGCGTCAGGCGTCGACGCGCGCTTGGTCGAGGCAGAGGCCAAACTGAACTCCAACGACATTCCAGGAATGATGACGATCCTGAATGCGTTGCGAGCGGCGAAGCCGACCCTCAACCTGACTCCGGTTCCGGCCATGGCTCCGCTCCCGACACCGGCGGACCAAACGTCCGCGGTCTCGCTGTTCTTCCGCGAAAAAGCGTTCTGGACGTTCGGTCGTGGACAGCGCTTGCAGGATCTCCGCCGGCTCATTCGGCAGTACAAGCGAACGGAAGACCAGGTATTCCCGACGGGTCCGTATTTCAAGGGTGGCACCTACGGGCACGACGTGAACCTTCCAGTTCCGAACAGCGAGCAGGTGAATCCGCTCTTCGAGGGCTGCATCGACCGCAACGCCTAGTTCCGGCACACACCGGCATTGGCGTGACTGAACGGCCCGCGGCGTAGACGCCGCGGGCCGTTTCGTTTATCGGATCACCGCCTCATTGTCATCCACCGCGACGACTCATATGATTTTCGACTCGCTGCTGCTCACTCTCCTGTCGAGGCGTTTCATGTCGCGCGTTTTTCGCATTACCGCCGGAATGCTCCTCATATCCGGCTCGCTTGCCGCTCAACAGCAACAAGGCTCGCCGTCGGCGACGAAAGCAAAGCCCGTACTCGGCGCCGCCGACTACGCGAAATGGGAGACGCTCGGCAACGGTGCGTTGTCTCCGGATGGCAAATGGGTCGCGTATGATTTCCGACGCGGCAATGGAAGTACCGAGCTGCGCTACCGCACCATCGACTCTGACAACGAGCATACCGTTCGCTTGGCGAGCGGACCGCAATTCACCAGCAACGGACATTGGCTGCTCTATACCATTACGCCGGATACGTCGGACGGCGGCGGTCGTGGGGGCCGGGGCGGGCGCGGTGGCGCGGCGGCGCCCGCGTCGGCCATGACGAATCGAAACAAAGTCGGCGCGGTCGATCTGCGCTCCGGCGCGACGAGCACGTTCGAGGATGTGCAGTCGTTCGCACTCTCGAGCGACGGGGCTCACGTCGCATTGCGCCGCTATTCCTCGACGGGTCGGCGTGGCGCGGACGTGATCGTTCGCGACCTCGACGCCGGGACCGAGCTCACGTTCGGAAACGTTGCTGAATCCGAGTGGAGCGATGACGGCTCGATGCTCGCCATGGCCATCGATGTCGACGGACGGACGGGCAACGGTGTGCAACTGCTCAACGTGCGAACGGGTGCCATTCGCTCGCTCGATGCGGGCGACGCGCTCTACGCCGGACTACAATGGCGACGGCACAGCGACGATCTCGCCGCGATGCGAGGACGCCTCGACAGCGCGTTCGTCGACACGAGCTATAGCGTGGTCGCGTGGCAACGACTCTCGTCGCCCGAGTACGCCAAGTCTTCGTTTGATCCGTCGGCCACGGGACCGGCGCCGATGCGAGGGGCGGCGTATCGGCCACCGCAATGGTCGGAAGACGGAAGCACCGTCGTCTTCGGTATCGCGCCACGCGAGCCGAAGACGACACCCGAGCATCGAGCGCCGGGCGAACTGCCGCCGGCGCGCGTGCAAGTGTGGCACTGGAAGGACGTGCGGCAGTTCCACCAGCAAGAGGTGAATGCCGCCCAGGATCGCCAGCGAACGACGCTGGCAGCGTGGCGCGTTGGCTCGAGCTCGATCGTTCATTTGTCCGACGATCCGCTCGAGGTGGTGTCGCTCTCCGACAACGGGGGCGCGGCGCTCGCCACTGACGAAGGTCCGTACGCCCGTGAGTACATGTCGGGCCGACAATATCGCGACGTGCATCGCGTCGACCTCGCGACCGGAAAGCGCGACAAGCTGCTCACCAAGAATCTCTACGGTGCGACGCTGAGCCCCAGCGGCCGCTACGCGATGTACCAGCAAGATGGCCAGTGGTGGTCGGCCGACCTCTCGAATGCCACGCGGTCGAATCTCACCGGCAAGATCAAGAGCGCGTTCGTGAATATGGAAGACGATCACCCGGTGCCCGAGCGGCGCGCGTATGGAATGGCTGGGTTCACGACCGGCGAAAAGTCAGTCATCCTGTACGATCGCTTCGATCTGTGGCAGGTGAATCTCGACGGCTCGAATCCGGCTCGGCTTACGCGTGGTCGCGAGGACTCGACTGTCTATCGCTGTGTGAGTGAAGCGGGCGGCGGCCGCGGCGGACGCGGCGGGTTCACTGTGGCGCCGCGGTCGGCGCCGTGTCAGCTCGGGAGCGACGAGCACACGATCGATCCAAACAAGCCGCTCGTCTTGTCGGCGACGGGCGAGTACAACAAGAAGAGTGGGTTCGCGAGCCTCGTGATTGGGCAGCCGGCGCAACGACTCGTCTGGGCCGACAAGAGCATCACGCGACTCGCCAAGGCCAAGAACGCCGACGTCTATTTGATGGAAGAGCAGACGTACGAGGAGCCGCCGAATCTTTTCGTCGCCGGTCCCGCGCTGAGCGACGCGAAGCAAGTGTCGCACATCGATGCGTTTCAAAGCGACTACGCGTGGGGCAGGCAAGTCCTCATGCCGTACACGAACAAACGCGGCGACAAGCTTCAGATGATGCTGACGTACCCGGCCGATTACCAGCCGGGAAAGAAGTATCCGATGGTCGTGTACTACTATGAGAAGCTGTCGGACGGCTTTCACAACTACGTCACGCCGAACGACCGCAATCCGTACAACACCACTGTGTTCAGCCAGAACGGCTACTTCGTGCTGCGCCCCGACGTCGTGTTCCAGGCGCGCAACCCGGGCTACTCGGGGCTCGACTGCGTGACATCGGCCGTGAGTGCGGTCCTCGCCAAAGTGCCTGACATCGACGCCAAGCGCGTCGGTAACATGGGCCACTCATGGGGCGGGTATCAGTCGGCGTTCTACGCCGTGCACAATCACGGTGTGTTCTCCGCGACGATCGCCGGCGCTCCGCTCACGGATTTGATCAGCATGTACGGCTACACGTCGGGCAATTCGGGGTTACCCGAGACCGGCCACTACGAGACCAGCCAAGAGCGCATGCAGGTTCCGCTGTGGGAGGACCCGCAGGCGTACATCCGAAACTCGACCGTGTTCTCCGTCGATTCGCTACGGACGCCGCTCTTGCTCGAAGAAGGCGACGCCGACGGGAACGTGAACCATTTCCAGAGCGAGGAGCTCTACAATTTTGGTCGACGCCTCGGGAAGAACGTCGTGTATCTGGTGTACGAGGGGGAGAACCACAACGTGGCGCGGCCCGAGAGTCAGGCGGATTACCTACGTCGCCAGCTCGAGTGGTTCGGGCACTACCTCAAGGGCGAGCCGGCGGCGCCGTGGATCACCGACGGCGAGACCTATCTCGTACGTCAGAAGATTCTGAAGGACGCGTCGGCACGTGATGCGACTCCAGCGCAGGCGAGGTCGCCGGTGCGGCCGAGTGGTGGGGCGCCGTAAACGGCGGATCGAGGATCAAACTGAGGGACTGATGAGCCGAACGGGATACGGCACACGAGCCCCAGGGAACCTGTGCGAAACGTTTGCGAGTCGACCCTCAGTCTGGAACCCGCTCAAACGCAAACGACCGTGCCTCCGCAGTGGAGGCACGGTCGTTTGTCTATATGGTCGGGGCGACTGGATTTGAACCAGCGACCTCCTGCTCCCGAAGCAGGATACAGCCCAAATGCCCTCGGATTCCCGTTCATTCCCTTCAGCCATCAATGAGTATATAAACAGATACAGAACAATCGATTATGTTGTCCATTGCGTGGTTCCGACGTATTCCGTACCTTGCCTGTCGTTGTCAGTCGCGTGATTGCTAGGTGATTACTGGCGGGTTTTCCGGAGGTCGGGCTATGGCAGTGAAATCGATTACGAAGCGAACGGTCGACGCGATCAAGCCTAGTTCCCTCGACCAGTTTGTGTGGGACGATGCGCTGCCCGGCTTTGGCATCAAGGTCACGCCCTCGGGTCGGAGGGTGTACGTCATGCAGTATCGGGTAGCCGGCCTGGGCAGACGGGCATTCGCCAAGCGCGTAACCCTTGGCGAACACGGTCCACTCACTCCCGACGAGGCACGCAAGCTGGCGAAGCGGGAATTGGGGCGCGTCGCCCAGGGAAGCGATCCTGCCGCTGAACGTTCTCGGTGGAAGACCGCCTCGACGGTCGCCGAGGTCGGGACGGCCTACCTCGACGACGCTCGGGCTCGTAGGGCGTCAGATGCCGCGGACTACGAGCGGCGGCGAATTTGGGACAAGCACGTCGTTCCCGCGATCGGATCAAAGCTGGTCGCCAAAGTGAGTGCTGGCGACGTCCGCCGGATGCATCGAACGATGCATGAGACTCCGTACCTCGCGAATCGAGTGGTTGGGTTGCTCCGCTCCGTCTTCGCGTTCGCTGGGAAGGAAGGCCTCCGCCCATCGCACGACAATCCGGCGATGGGCGTTGACCCGTACCCAGAGGAGAATCGCGAACGATTCCTGACGCCCGATGAGTTTCGGCGTCTTGGCGAAGCCCTTGATCGCGCAGAGAGCGTGGGCCTTCCGCCGGCGCCGAAGAAACGACGCAAGCCGAAGCTCGCGAAACACCGCAAGCACGTCCCGAAGTCGGCCGGAAAGCCCATTCCCGCCGAGCCGGCTGGAGTCGCGGCAATTCGGTTACTCGCAACTACCGGCTGTCGCGAGAACGAGATCCTATCCCTCCGCTGGGATGCGGTCGACTTCGAGCGCGGTTTCTTGCGCCTTGCCGACACCAAGACCGGTCGAAGCATTCGTCCCCTTGGCGCGGCTGCGATAGTGATCCTTCGGGCCCTTCCGGCCGCTGAAGGCAATCCGTTCGTGTTGCACGGCGGGCGTGAGGTGGGGCACGTCAAGGAGCTCCGGCGGCTTTGGGAAGCGGTGCGCTATGCAGCGAAGCTTGAGGACGTTCGCCTTCACGATTTGCGACACTCGTTCGCCTCCGTTCCGGCGATGAGTGGCGAGTCGATGCTGGTCG
>DASVYG010000416.1:0-10726 GCA_036392315.1 Gemmatimonadaceae bacterium | reverse complement strand
CTCGAGAGCGCCCAACATGATGGCGGCGTCGGACACGGTGCGCGCCATGGGGCCGGGTGTGTCCTGGTCGGCGGTGATCGGGATGACGCCGTAGCGGCTCACGCGGCCAACGGTCGGCTTGATGCCCACGAGCATGTTTTGGTTCGACGGACTCAAAATCGAGCCCGACGTCTCCGTGCCCACGTTCGCCGCCCAGAAGCTCACGTTCGTTCCCGCGCCGGAGCTCGAGCCGCCGGTGGTGAGCACCGGTCGACCATCGAAGAATGGCTCGCGCGGATCGCGGCGCGGATCCCACGGGTTCATGCCGTAGCCATTCAGCCCGTTGTAGTTGCCCGGCATTCCACTCGCCACCCAATTCGCCAGCTCGGTGAGTTGCGTCTTGGCGATGATGATGGCGCCGGCCGCCTCGAGATTCTTGGCCAGCGTCGCCTCGTACGGTGGCACGAGATCGGCGAACGCGAGCGCGCCGCCGGTGGTCGGCATGTCTATGGTATGGATGTTGTCCTTGAGCGCGACCGGAATTCCGTGGAGCGGCCCGTGTATTCTCCCCGCCGCCCGCTCGCGGTCGAGCGAGTCGGCTATGGCGAGCGCTCGTGGATTGACCGTGATCACGGCGTGCAGCTTGTCCTCGTACAGGGCGATGCGCGCGAGATACTGCACGACGAGCTCGTGCGACGTCGTGCGCTTCTGCTGGAGCGCGGTGCGCATGTCGGCGATGCTCGTCTCGACCACCGAGAACGGTCGCGCCTGCGCGGGCAGAGTAGTCGTCGCCGCGACGCAGAGGAGCGCGGCGATCGACAGGTGTTGCCAAGTTCTCATGTGTGTTCCGTAAAGGTGAGCCTACGCCGCGCTGAGTGGTAGTGAAAGCGTAAACGTGCTGCCCACGCCGAGTGTACTCTCGACGGTCAAATCGCCGCCCATCGCGCGCGCGAGGTCGCGGCTGATCGCGAGCCCCAGACCCGTGCCGTCGTGCCGGCGCGTGAGCTCGGCGCTCACCTGGACGAACGGGTCGAAGATGACGTCGAGCTTGTCGGCCGGAATGCCGATTCCCGCGTCGCGGACCTGAATGAGTACGCGAGCGTCGTTCGCCACGCACGACATTTCGATGTGACCGGCCCGTTCACTGAACTTGACGGCGTTCGAGAGAAGATTCACCACGATCTGCCGCAACTTCTCCGCGTCGATGCGGATGACGAGCTTGGACGGACACGCCCCCACGTCGAGCGTCAATCCCTTGGCGCGCGCTTGCGGCGCCACCAACGCTTGGGCGGCGTTCAGTACTTCACGCACGTCGACGTCGGTCACGTCGAACTCGACGCTGCCCGTCTCGAGCTTGGCGTAGTTGAGGACTTCGTTGATGAGACCGAGGAGATGTCGTTGGCTCATCTGGATCCTGTGCAAGTCCTCGCGTTGCGCCGGCGTGATCGGCCCGCGAATCCCCATCTCCATGAGGTCGGCGTATCCACCGATCGCGTTGAGTGGCGTGCGCAACTCGTGCGACATGATCGCCAGGAATTCGCTCTTCACCCGATTCGCCGACTCGGCTTCGGCACGCGCGCTCTCGCTCTCGATGAGAAGTCGCTCCACCTCGCGCCGCGCCAGCACTTGCTCGGTCACGTCCGAGCCGTGCGCGACGACGCCCGATCGCGTGCCGTCGGCCTCCGTCAGCGGTTGGTAGACGAAGTCCACGAAGCGCTCTTCCGGTGCCACTCCGGGCGTGCGGGCCAGCAACAGTCCTTGTTCGTGGCCGACGAACGGAACGCCGGTCGCGAACACCCGGTCGAGTAGCTCGACGAAACCTTGGGCGCGCACCTCCGGCAGCGCGTCGACGATCGGCTTGCCGATCACCTCGCGATGTCCGATGACGCCGTAGTACGCGTCGTTCACCAGCTCGAACACGTGCTGCGGCCCGCGCATCACCGCGAGAAACGACGGCGCCTGGCGAAACACCTCGGCGAGTCGCGCCCGCTCGACGCGAAGCTCGTTGAGCAGCTGCCGCTGTTCCGAGACATCGCGCCCCTCGGGCACGATGAACGCGACATCGCCTTGCTGGTTTCGCATCGGCACGAGCGAGATGTCGAACGTCCTCACTTCGCCGTTCTGACGGTGAATCGGCGACTCGTAGCGCACGAATTCACCCGCGGCCGCGCGCCGCACCCCTTCTCGCACGATCTCAGGTGCGCCGGGTGTGAAGGCAAACCACGGCGACTCCCAGAACGGCAGCCCGACGACGTCGGCGCGCTCTTTCCCGATGAACTCGAGCGACGCGCGGTTCGCCTCGAGCAGCGTGCCGTCGGGAGACAGCAGACCGATGAACTCGTACGTCCCGTCGTAGATCGCGCGCAGCCGGGCGTCGGCGAGCACCCGCTGTGTCGTCTCCTGACACACGACGAGCGTGCCGCCGATGCGGCCGCCGTCGTCGAACACCGGGCTATAGCTGTACGTCCACCACACGTCTTCGAGCCGCCCATTGCGTTCGATCGGCACGAGCTGATCCTCGTGCCAGGTCGATTCGCCGGTCGTCATCACTTGCTCGATCTGCGGACCGATCACCGGCCAGATCTCGGGCCAGCAATCTCGGCCCTTCATGCCGAGCGCATCCGGATGACGACCGCTCTGACCGAAGCTCGGCCGGTAGGCGTCGTTATAAATCTGAATGAGGTCCGGTCCCCACCAGAGAAACATGGGGTTGCGGCAACAGAGAATGATTCCGACCGTCGTACGCAGACTCTGCGGCCACGAGCTTACCGGTCCGAGAGGCGTGGACGACCAGTCGTACGCGCGGCAGCGCGTCGCCATCTCCCCGTTGCCGGGAAAGACGGACCTGATGTCGACCGAGCGATCGGCGTCGAGGGCGTGGCCGGCGGTTGCCATAGGATCCAACGTAGCCAACGTCGCGCTCGCCGAAAAGCCGCCTCACTTCGGTGTCTTCAAACCGTAGAGCTCGACCGCGTTTCCGCGCAGCACCATGCGCGCAATCTCCAGTGCACGCGGCCGCGTAATCTCGCCGTCGTTCATCATCCCCGTGAGCGCCATCGCCAGCGCCTCGCGCGCGGAGTTCGTGGTTTGCCAGCCGATTTCCTCCCAATCGATCTGCGGCGTGCCTGGTGACAGATCCGTCCCGAACAGCACCTTCTCGGGATACCACTCGAGCCAGTATCGGATTGTGGTGCTCAGCTCGCGTGTCGGCAGGAGCCAGGTCTGCTCGGAGAAGTCCGTGTACACATTGGGCTTCATGAGGAGCGCGGCGATCGATTTCGAGAACGGCCCCGCGCCGCCGTGCAGCAACACGAACTTGGTGCTGCGGAGCGTCGCTTCGTCGAGCACGGGCTCGAGGAGCAGCGGATTCGCGCCCGCCATCTCGAAGTAGCCGCCGCATCCGTAGCCCGTATGGATGTGCACCGGCAACCCGAGCCGCCCCGCCTCGGCGGCGATGTGATGGAAGATGACGTCCTGGAGCGCGGTGTACTCGGCCGCGCTCGGCACGCCGCCCGCGACGTAGCGCGCGTACGCTTGCGTCGCCGCGGCACGGTCGCCGCGCGTGAAGTTCAACGAACGCAAATAGGCCGCCTCGAACTTCACCGCCACGGCGCCCGCGCGCCGTTGTCGCTCGAGCGTCGGCGTGACGACTTGCGACAAGTATGCATCGAGCGTCGGCGGACGTTCGGCAATCTCGAGATCTTTCATGTAGCGTCGCAACAACCCTTCCTCGCGCGCAAAGAAGATCTTGCGGTCGGGCGTTACGGCGGCGAGCTCGCGGTTGTCGAGCGGAAATAGCAGCGCGTCCTCGAATGGCACCCACCGAAAGCGTGGGGCGGCGAGCCCGCGGCCGAGCGCCACGCGATTCGCCAGCTCGGTCTCGATGCCGAGCTGGTCGAGCACCCATGCGGGGTAGTTGTCGCCGTGCGCGGTCTTCACGCGCTGCTTGGCCGCGAGCAACTCGCGCACGTGTGCCGGGTCGGTGTCGTTGTACTTGTAGCCGAACATCGCTTTCCATGCGGCGATGAACCGCGGGTTCTCCGGCCGACCGCTGATCGTCGGATTGGTCGGCTCGAGCGGATCGCAGGGAAGCGCGTCGAAGTCGTCGTCCTTCTCGCCCGCCGCGACGAGCGCCGGCGGATGCGAGTGGTTGTCGATGGCGCGAATGCCGCGAATCGCGGTGAGGAGTGCCGGATCGGGAGCCTGCGCCGAGGCCAGGCCGGCAACGAGGAGGCACAAGGGGACGAGTCTTTTCATGCGCATCATCGTGCGGTCAATTCTCGTCCAACGGAAGAGGAGACGAACCGACCAGTGTGGCAATGTTAGGGTGATGGCGCCCACGACCGCGTGCCGCAGGTTGCTCCATGCCGTCTTGCGTCGCGCCGACTGCCGAGCGTAGGGTTCAGAATGCCTGCGACGAATGCACGCCGTCACGTGACGTCGGAAGAGTTTCTCAATCACCCGGCGGCGGCGCGGCCGAGTGAGCTGGTGCGTGGTCAAATCCGCCCGATGACACCCGCGAGCGGCGCTCACGGCGTAATCGCGGGGACGATCTTCGCCGCACTCAACGCATTCGTCGAGGCGCGCCAACTCGGCCAGTGTTTTCCCGACAACACCGGCTTCGCCCTGCCCGGCCTCAGCGATACCGTTCGGTCGCCGGACGTAGCATTTGTCGATGCCGCGCAGTTGCCGGAGCAGGGCATCGGTTCCGGCTGGCTCGCTGTCGCGCCTGATCTCGTGGTGGAGATTCTCTCACCGACCGAAACCGCATCGGAGCTCGAGGAAAAGTTGCGCGACTACCGTGCGGCGGGAACACGACTCGCGTGGGTCGTCGATCCAGCGACGCGCGTCGTATCCATTCGAGCCGCGGCCGCGCCCGACCGCTGGTTGCGGGAAGGTGAAACGCTCGATGGCGGCGATGTCCTGCCCGGGTTCGCGCTTCCCGTCGCCAAGCTGTTCGATCGTCTGGCGAAATAGCTCGACGCTGCCGCGTCTACGGCACCGCCTTTGATCCCGCCACGGCTCGCACGAGCTCGACCATCATCTCGGTGCCCTTGCGAACGTTGGCGACCGAGATGCGCTCGTTGTTTCCATGCACGCCGCCCTCGTCGGCGGCCGGGATGACGAACGGCGCGAAGCCGAAGCTCGCCACGCCCAAGTCGCGGAACCAGTGGCTGTCGGTGAAGCCGGTCGATACAGCCGGCGCGATGCTCGCCGTTGGATAGTTTCGGCGTACGACGTCGACGATCGATTTGTAGAGTGGACTGTTCGTCGACGACACGGCCGCCGTGAATCCGATGATGGGCTCGACCGTGATCGACGGATCGTTGATCGCCGCCGCGAACTCACGCATGAACGCCTCGCGGTCCTGATCGGGAAGGAGACGGCAATCGATCTGCGCCTGCGCCTCGGGCGGGATCACGTTGATC
The DNA here is from genome assembly GCA_036392315.1 of Gemmatimonadaceae bacterium. Classification (GTDB taxonomy): domain Bacteria; phylum Gemmatimonadota; class Gemmatimonadetes; order Gemmatimonadales; family Gemmatimonadaceae; genus JAQBQB01. The sequence goes on along the minus strand of DASVYG010000416.1, from coordinate 5,318 downwards.
TTGTTGCTCGCCTGGAGCATGGTGATCGAGCATGTGTTGCGCAGCAGCCCCGCGACCTCCGGCTGCTCGATCTGAAGCTCCATGAGCGTATTGTGATCGGCAATGAGCTTGGACGGGTCGGCGAACCCGTCGCGCCACTTCGCCGGCGCCGACGGGGCGATCGCGGTGAGATACGTCCTCACGGCTGGAATCACGCGCGGCGCGAACTCGTACGACTGCAGCCGATCGAGCGCCCGGATGAGTCGATTTACCGCCGACGCCGGCGGTGGCGTCGATCCGTGACCGGGTTTGCCGACGGACGTGAGCTTGAGCCAGAGCGGCGTCTTCTGCGTTACCTCGATCGCGAACTGAATCTTGCCGTCCTCGCCGAGTGTGCCGTCACCGCCTTCGTTCAAGAGGAGGCCGGCACCCTTGAACGCTTCTGGGTGATTCTTCACGAGCCAGCCGGCGCCGAAGTTGCCTCCGGCTTCCTCGTCCGCTGTGGCGATGAAGATGACGTCGCGCTCGAGGGGCACCTTGGCGCGATGCATGGCCAGAAACGCCTCGAGCTCCACGACGCCGAGCGTCTTGGTATCGAGCGCGCCGCGGCCGGCAATGAGACTGTCCTTGCCCGCAACGGTAGTGGTCGCGGCAAAGGGGTCGGTGCTCCAGTACTTGGGGTCGGCCGGCACGACATCCATATGATGCAGCAACACGAGCGCCGGTTGACTGCCGCCCTTGAGCCGCGCCCAGATGTTGCCGCGACCGGGCGCGGATGTCGCCGTGTCGAACGGAATGCCTTCTTGCTGAAAGATGCGCGCGAGCCATCGCATCGTTTCGACTTCGTTGCCGGGCGGGTTCGTGGTGTTGATGCGCAGGTATTCGCGCGTGTGTCGGACGGCGTCGTCTTGGAGCTTGGCAACGTCGATGGATTGCTGTGCGCCGGCCAAGCAGGGCATCGCGCAAGCAAGCAACAGCGAGAGTAGCGCCGAGTGTCTGGGCATCGGTGAGATCAGAGCGTGGGGAAGTTCGGCCGGATGTACGCGGCGTTTCATCAAGCGCCGCTCGTTCCAAGTATGGCTAAACTGCGCAGCATCCACCCCGCCGGCCAGGGCTCCTCGAAGTTGCTCGCTGATATGCGGGCGCGACGCTACTTTATCCGCGTCGCCCCTCACGAGACGTATCCGCTCATGGATTCCGTCGCCTCTCTCAACTCGGCACTCGCCGGACGCTACGCGATCGAGCGCGAAGTGGGCGCGGGCGGCATGGCGACCGTCTATCTCGCGCGGGACCTCCGTCACGACCGCCACGTCGCCCTCAAGCTCCTCAATCCCGAGCTCGGCGCCGTCCTCGGCGTCGAACGATTCCTGAGCGAGATCAAGGTCACCGCGAACCTTCAACATCCCAACCTGCTTCCGCTGTTCGACAGCGGCGAAGCAGGCGGCCTGCTGTTCTACGTCATGCCGTTCGTGGAAGGGGAATCGCTCCGCGCGCGGCTCGAGCGTGAGAAGCAACTCCCCATCGACCAGGCGATTCACATCGCCGTCGCCGTCGCGGCCGCGCTCGACTATGCGCACCGGCATGGCGTGATCCATCGCGATCTCAAGCCCGAGAACATCCTGCTTCACGAAGGCGAGCCGCTCGTCGCCGACTTCGGGATCGCGCTTGCCGTCAGCAACGCCGGCGGCGGACGCATCACGCAAACGGGACTTTCGCTCGGCACGCCGCAGTACATGTCGCCCGAGCAAGCGACCGGTGACCGCGCCATCGATGGACGCACGGACATCTATTCGCTCGGCGCCGTTCTTTATGAAATGCTCAGCGGCGAGCCGCCGCATACGGGCGCGACGGCGCAAGCGATCATCGCGCGGCTCATGACCGAGGATCCGCGTCCGCTGACGCTCATTCGTCGGAACGTCCCCGCGCACGTCGAGGCGGCGGTGGCGCGCGCGCTGGAAAAGATGCCCGCCGACCGATTCACGACCGCCGAGCAATTTCGCGAGGCGCTAACGAATCCACGGTCGACGTCGCCCGTGACCGCCGCCGCGGCGCGCGGCCGGCGTCCGTCGCGCCTCGCTCGATACGCGCCGTGGGTCGTCGCCGGCGTGTCGCTGGCGCTCGTCGCTATCCTCGCCGCGAACCGGCCGAGCGCTGCGCCGGCCTCCGGGCACCTCACTCGATTTACGATGCGACTCCCGGGTGCATTGGAGATCGAGGCGCAGCGGGCATGGGTCGCGGTCACGCCGTCTGGATCGCACATCGTTTATGTCGGCGGCGCCAGTGGCAGCTCGCGTCTCTATGCCCGAGCCCTCAACGAGGACTCGTCGTACGCCATTCCCGGAACGGATGCCGCGGTCACTGCGTCCTTCTCGCCCGACGGCGAGTGGATTCTGTTTCGCACCATCGACGGCAGCATCAAGAAGATCGCCTGGCGCGGCGGGGTTCCGACGCTGGTCGCGCCGGGCGGAAACTTCCCGATCTGGGGCGCAAAGGGCGACATCGTCTACGGCTCGAGCATCGATAACGCTCTGTGGCGGATTCCGCCCGGGGGCGGCGCGCCGAAGCGACTCGTCCTACCTGATTCAGCGAATGGACGCGCCGAAGCCGACTATGCGTCGTTCCTCCCGTCAGGCGACGCCGTGCTCTTCACGACTTTTCATGCCGGTGAACAAAGCGGACGCTTGGGGGTCGTGACGCTCGACGGAAAGGTCAAACCGCTCGACGTCGCCGGTGCGTTTCCTACCTACGTGAGCCCCGGCTACATCGTGTTCTTGAGCAGTCCGGGCGAGATATCCATCGTGCCCTTCGACGCCCGCAAGCTCGAAATCACGGGACGCCCCACGCCGATACTCGACGGCGTCGCAACGCGCCCAGGCGGTTTGCCAATCTTCGCCGTGTCGGCAGACGGCGAAGTCATGGCTTACCTTCGCGGCCTTCTCCAGTCGCGCTTCGCCACCGTATCGAGCGGCGGGCAGACGACTCCGATTCCGGGCGACGCGCGCCAGTATCGGCATCAACGTATCTCGCCCGACGGCAAGCGGATCGTTGTCCAGATTTCGACGAACGACGGCTCGCACGACATCTGGGTCTACGACATCGCCGCCGGGACGCTTGCACGCCTCACGTTCGACGGACATTCGACTGATCCGATCTGGTCGCCCGACGGCAAGCGTATCGCCTTTGCCCGGTCGGAATCCGCCGTGTCCGCAACTGATGTGTTCTCGGTTCCCGCGGACGGTAGCGGAAAACCCGAGCTACTTGTCGGTGGTGCCGGTAACCAATGGCCCAATGACTGGACGCCGGACGGTCGAACATTCGTCTTCGATGAATTGGTCACGGGGTCGGAGATGCGTATCATGGCGGTCACTGATGGCGTGCGACGCGAGCTCGTTGCCGCGCCGGAGTTCACCGCGCGCCTCGGTGCGGTGTCGCCCGACGGACGGTGGTTGGCGTATACGTCGAACGAGACGAATCGCGTGGAGGTCTACATTCGCCCGATGGCGCAAGGCGCGACGGGAAAATGGCAGGTGTCGACGGCCGGCGGCACGCAGCCCGTTTGGTCACACGACGGCAAGACGCTGTACTATCGCACCGGGGAGGACATCATTGCGGCCGCCATTGCCGCCACCCCGACGTCGGTGAGCGTCGTGAACCGTCGGACGTTCGCGCCCGACCGATTCATGCTCGAGAACACGATCAACCTCGCCGCGATGCCGGACGACAAACACTTGCTCGTTCTCGTTCCGGCAGGCGACGTGGGCGGTGTGGGCGTCGTCGTCAATTCTATGGACGAGATCAGGCAGAAGCTGGCCTCCGCGCGGACCAAGTAGACCGCCGCCGGCGTTAGCTTCCTCCCAATATGACCAGAACGACGACACCGAGCGCCGCCGACCGCGTCGACGCGAGCCTCGCCGCCATCGCCGAACACGGCGCGCGCACCAATGCGTTCATACTCGTCGACGCAGATGGCGCACGCAACGCCGCACGCGTGGTCGACGACGAGCGACGTCGCGGCGTCGATCGCGGTCCGCTCCACGGCATGCCGATCTCGATCAAAGATCTCATAGACGTCGCCGGCCAACCCACCACCGCGGCATCACGCGTGCGTGCCGGACACGTCGCCGCGCGCGACGCAACCGTCGTGCGCCGACTACGCGAAGCCGGCGCCGTATTGATGGGCAAGACCAACCTCCACGAATTCGCGCTCGGCACGACCAGCGAAGAGTCCGCGTTCGGCGCCGTCCACAACCCGCGCGACCTCGCACGTTCGCCGGGCGGATCGAGCGGCGGATCGGCGGCCGCGGTCGCGACCGGAATGGGACTGGCCTCGATCGGATCCGACACGGGCGGCTCGATCAGAATTCCCGCCGCCGCGTGTGGCGTCGTCGGTCTCAAGCCATCGCTCGGCGAAGTCCCGCTCGACGGCGTCGTCCCGCTCTGCGGGACGTTCGATCACGTCGGGCCCCTCACGCGCTCAGTCGCGGACGCCGCGTCGATCTGGGCGGTGCTCTCCGGGCGACCAATTCCGCGCATCGACGCGCCGTCGCCAACCGCGATCACGCTCGGCGCACTCGGCAACTACTTCACGGCATTGCTGGACAGAGACGTACGCTCTGCGTTCACCGGCGCCATCGCTCGCTTGCGAGCATCGGGCGTCTCCATCGAGCCGCGCACGGTGCGAGCGACGGAGACGATCATCGACACATACATCAACCTCTCCCTCCCCGAAGCCGCACACTGGCACGCGCCGACGCTCGACACGCACGCCGCCGAATATCAACCGCCGGTTCGCGAACGTCTCTTGCGCGGACGCACCATCGCCGCCGTCGACTACCTTCGCGCACGTGACGCACGCGAATCCCTCGCGCGCGCCGTCGACGCCGCGCTCGACGCCTGCGACGCCCTCGTTCTCCCCACGCTGCCGATCGTCGCCCCGCGACTCGGCGCAAGCGACGCGACGATGGACAACGGCGAGACGCTCCCCGTGCGTGCCGCGATGCTGCGGCTCACACAATTGTTCAACATCACCGGGCACCCCGCGATCTCGTTGCCGATTTCGAGCGTCGGCCTGCCGGTGGGACTCCAACTGGTGGCCCGGCGAGATCAAACCGAGGCGCTCATCGCCGTCGCCACGACATGTGAACGCCTACTCGACGAGAGAGACAGCGCATGACCATCACCGTCGGACAACGCGCCGATCGAAGCCTCACGCTCACGTCCAAGCACGTTGCGACGTTCGCCGAGCTCACGGGTGACTACAACCCGCTGCACTTCGACGAAGCATTCGTCGCGAAAACCAAGTTCGGGCGACTGGTGGTGCAGGGCGGACTCACAACGGG
>DASVYG010000415.1:0-3657 GCA_036392315.1 Gemmatimonadaceae bacterium | reverse complement strand
CGCGGGTCGCCGCCGCTCGAGAGAATGCTCTGATACGTGAGAAAGTCGTCGCGCGGCATCATCGCCGGCTCGAAGCCGACCATGTACTTCCAGTCGGCATGAGGATTCTTGAAAAACGTCTGGTAGAAGAAGAACATGTCGACGTCGTACCAGATGCCGCCGGGGCCCGGAAGCGAGCCCGCCAGCTCGGGGTTGTCCTGCGTCACGTACGCCGTGCCGAGATTGAAGGTCCACCGGCTGTCGACGTCATTGGTCGTCGTGAGAAACGCCGTGATCGCCAGGCCGGCCGTGAGTCCCAGTCGTTTGACCGAGTCGGACGCGAGACGCGCCTCGAGCACGAGCTGGACCTCCGTCGCCAACAGCACCATGTACGCCGGAGCGCCCCAATCCTCCCAGAAGCGCGTGGCCTTGTAGCCGAGCACCCAGCCGATCACCGTGAGCCAGAATGCGGGATTGGACGTGAGCGCGCGCGTATTCAGTCCGGTGAGCTGGCGCATCACGACCACGCCGGCGATGAGAAGGAGACCGAACAGGTTGCCGGGCGTCGGGCGGAATTCCGTAACGAGCGTGCGTTGCGTCGCGTGGCCGAACGCGTCGATCGCCATGCGCACCGCTTCGAGCGGGTACTCGAACGGATGGCCGGTGATGAGGGCGGCGACGACCGTGCCCACGATCCACGCGATCGCGAGCGTCCGCGCCCACCGGAACTCGCCCGCCAGGACGAACGCGGCAACCGGGAGCGACCAGAGGTACCAGGATCCATGCAACAGCACGGCGATCGCGATCAGGGCCGCGAGCGCGAGGCCCACTCGCCACTCCGGCTCCAGCGACTTCTCGCGGCGCGCGTGCCACAGAAAGAGAATCGTCACGAGCACGGCAACGCTGACGAGGAAGGGCCGCCCCATCATGAATCGGCCCATGGAATTCGCGCCAACGCCGGCGACGATGATCCACGACACGAGCCACGATTCCGGCCGTTTGAGCCACGGCAGCGCGGACAATGCGACGATCAGAAACAGTCCCACCACCGAAAGGCGGACGAGCGACTCCGGCGTGGCGTTCGTGACCAGATAGATCTGCCGCAGCAGCGCGTGCCAGCCGAGGTGCGGATCCAGCCGATAATAGTCTCGTAATATCAGAATGTCGGTCCACGGCCGCCCACTCACGGCCTTGGCGGCGTCGGCGACCGGATCGTCGAGGATCGGCAGGTAGCCGTAGCGAATGATCCGGAGCGGGATCGCCAGGAGCACGACGACCGCGATGATGTCGGCGAGGCGCGGCACGACGTCGCCCGTCGGCCGCGTTGGGGCTTCGCGACTCGGAGGTTCGGCGCGACGAGGAGTGTGTTTTTCGGTCACGCGTTGGATCGTTTCTGATGTTCTCGATGTTCTTGACACAGGTACGTCGCCGAACAAAAGCATTTTACCGCAGAGGCGCAGAGGGCGCAGAGGGTTATTACGGACGAGACATAACAAATCGGCAGTTCACGTGATCCGACAGCGCGTAAACGCAGAATAGGGTTTGGTTCTGTTCTTCGCTCTCCGATGTCCTCTGCGTCTCCGCGTCTCTGCGGTTAAGCTCTCTCCGTTTCCCAGGTCCATCCGCACCCCGCTGGAACCTCGCGCCGAACGAAGCGCGCCGGGTGAACAGATTCACCCGGCGCGCTGGACGATGACGGAAGGTGTCGTGCCTCGAGGCGGCCGCTAGAACGTCGGCTTCGGGTGATGGTCGATGATGTAGAGAATGCCGTGCGACGGGAACTTGGCGACGGCGGCGCTGGCTGTCGATGACGGACCGAAGACGAACGCCGACACCGCGCTGCCACCGATCATCGTGCCGCCGATGGCCGTGAGGTTGTTGAGTCGGTCGGCGGGAGTTCCGAACGGAGCGACGACGTCCGCGCGCACCGGCGTGGTCTGTCCCGTCACGGTCGCGCGAAGATCCAGCGTATCGAGCGCGAACGAGCTATACGTCGTGGCCGCGCCGACCGCCACGTTCGACCACTGCGCCGAACCAGGCAGCGGATCGCTGGACTTTCGCGCCTTGAAGACATCCACCGCTGCCGTGTCGAGGTTGACGACACGAAGCTGATACTTCGCCGGGTCCTCGGTAAAATCGCCGACGTTGTCCGTCAGCACGATCCACCGCGGCTTGGTGCCGGACCCAGCGAGGATGATGGAGTAGTAGTTGCCCGCGGTGAACGTCGCGGAGGTGTCGGCGAGTTGTCCGGTCGTGACGACTCCGGCGATGCCGCCGGCACCCTGGATATCCCAGAACACGCGCATGTGACGCGCTGTGGTCGCGTCTGTCGCCTGATAGGGCGTGAAGCCTCGGAACGGAATCAAGAGTCCGATCGGAGAGTTCTCGATTTGATCGATGAACCGAAAATCCAGCGGCCCGGTATCGTTCACGGCGTTGATGAACCGCGTGTACGCGAGCGGCGGATTCGTCGCCAGCTTGGGCTGGGTTCCGTCGCTGGAACAGGCGGTGGCAAGGATTGCGGCCGCACCGAACAAGATGGCGCGCGTCGATTTCATTTGCGGGAATCCTCCGCAGTCAAGGCTGGAGTGGAGTCGGTGTGGCATGACGATCAAAAGACAAATCGACCAAGTGGAATGCGCACGCTCGCCGGGGGTTTGCCCCCGGTTGTATCGATGGTGGTCGTGCTGCTGCTGTTTCCGTTGCGTGATATGATGAATCCAACCACGCCCGCTGTTGCGACAGCCGCGATGAGTGCGCTGCGCCCGCGATCGAACTTCCGGTTCTGGACGCTGCCGACGACATCGCGGCTGAGGTGAACCGTTTCGCCGGTCCACGCCGCCGTTTCGCCATTGATCTGCGTGACGCGGCTGACGGCGAGGACGTACTGATCCGGCGCTGCCGACATGAGTCGTCCCTCGATCCGTGCGACGCCCGGACCGAACCGGTCGGCGAGATCGACGCGGCCGCGATCAGTGATGTCGAGCGCGACGATCTCTCCCACCGGTGGCGAAGTCGTGACCGGCACATAGTCATAGCAGGCCGGCAACGCCACGAGCGCGGCGCCCAGCAGCGCGCGGCGAGCGTAACGCAGACCCGGCATCAGAATCCGAAGTTCCCATATGTGTTCTTGGTGGCGGAGCTCGCGCCGCCGTTCACGTCGCCACCGAGATTGTAGAAGCGGTTCACGGAAGCGCCGTAGCGCGCGTCCATTTCCTGGTATGGGACGGGGTACTGCAACGGTGTGCCGTTGATCAAATCGCCCCACCCACGACTGTCGAAGTACCACTGGTTGGCGCCGGTGAACATCAACTCGATGCGCTTCTCCCATTTCAGCGCTTCCCAAATTCGGCCGCACTTGAGACCGGCGGCTCCGCCGTACGGGACGAGAGGCACGCATGCGCTTCCGCCCGGGACGGACACCGTGCTGTCGGCGCCCGCGGGAGACCCGGTGAGCGCGGGAAGTCCGCCGCTTGCGACGCGCGAGAAATCGATTTCCGCCGCCGCCTGGGCGATCTCACCACGTCGCAAATGTCCCTCGGCCGCGAGCAGCTTCATCTCGGCGACGAGGATGTCCGGATAGAGTCCGGTGTTGCTCGCGAGCGGGATGTACTTCATCCGGTACCCGTCGTAGAACGAGACGCCCCACGGATCACCCGGATCGTCGGCGTTGTTGTC
>DASVYG010000414.1:0-7276 GCA_036392315.1 Gemmatimonadaceae bacterium | reverse complement strand
GCCGTCGTCACTACCACGCGAGCCGAATTCCCGCCGAGCCGTAGACCTGAGAGCGATCGGCGCTGCCGCCGGCGAACGAATTGTACGTGTTCACCGTGCCGCCACTCGCCGACCCGATCTCGCCGACGATCTTGAACAGCGGAAGATTGAGCGACAGGTCGAAGAAGTAGTTGGTGCGCGTGAGCGACTGCTTCGTGCCCGGAACGGAAGCGCGCCCCGTCACCGGAATTCCATTGAACGTCGTGTGAATCACGCCTTCGATGTCGGCTTGTTGATCGTACGTGTCCTGACCAATGCCTCCGGCCAAGCCGAACTTGATCAGACTTTTGCTGGCCACGAGACGCCACGCCGACGTCTTGACGGTGGCGTTCGACACGTGGAGTGTGTCGGAGCCCGACGTGCCATTGATGCTCGACGTTCCGATGATGCCGGTCGTGGGCAGGTCGCGCTTGAGGTACGTGAACGCGACGCCCGGCGAGATGAGCGATTCCTGCAACAAGCCCACGCGTGCGCCGTAGCCGAATTGCCAATTCTTTTCCGGTGTGACGCTGATGTTATTGCTGCCGGATCCATTGATCGTCGGCACGTACGAGGCGCTGACGAGGACGTCGAGCCCACCAACGTTCGTGAGCCCGATCGGAATGCCCTTGAAGATGCCGATCGCCGCGTCGGCGGTGGGAAGGCCCATCCACTGACTCTTGGTCGGCAGCTCGCGCTGGACCGCGCCATTCGTGCTCTGGGGGAACTGCCCGACATTCGGAAGCAAGCCGTTGAACACGTTGCCGCGCACGCCAATGCTCGCATGCCCGAGGCCGCCGAGTGTTCCACCTTGTCCGATCGTCGCGTTGCCGCCCGCCAGTGCGAGGCCGAGCTGCGGCGCCAAGAACTGGTAGACGTCGAACGCCTGGGTGCAGATATCCTGCGCGATGCGAGTCTGATCGGGGACTCCGAGCACCGTGGTTCCGGCGGGACACGGCGACGTCGCGAGCCCTCCGCCCTGCGCGAACGCCGCGCTCGCGAGCACCACGAATGCACCGACCGACATCGACATGACTTTTCTCATTCGCATCTTCTCCTAAGTGAGGACGACCTGACCGGACCCACGCCGCACGACGCCGAGCCGCCACGCGTGCACGCCCTGCGCCGCGGCGGCGGACATCACGTCGGCCGCGCCGGGCTCCGGCACGATCACCGTCATGCCGACGCCCATGTTGAACGTTCTGAACATCTCGCGGCGATCGACGCCGCCAGCCCGTTGCAGTTGCTGAAACAGGTTCGGCACATCCCACGTTGCCGAATCGACGACTGCATCCAGTGATGGTGGCAACGCTCGATTGAGATTACCGGGGATTCCGCCACCCGTGATGTGTGCCATCGCGTGCACGCGGGAGAGTACCGGTCTCAACACTGATAAATACGAGCGATGGACGGAAAGCATCACATCACCGACGCTGGCGTCCTCCCCGGGGAACCGGTCGTGAACGCTCAACTTCATACGTTCGTTGACGATACGTCGCGCGAGGGAAAATCCGTTCGTGTGCAGGCCGCTGCTTTCGATTCCAACGATGACGTCGCCCTCGCGCACGCGCTGCGGACCGAGAATCGCGTCCTCGTCGACGTACCCGACGATGAAGCCGGCGAGGTCGTAGTCCGGCGGCGTATAGACGCCTGGCATCTCTGCGGTTTCGCCGCCCAGCAGCGCACAGCCGTTCTCTCTGCAGCCGGCCGCGACGCCAGCGACGATTCCTTCCACCGCGCGCGGTTCCAGCGCACCGAACGCCACGTAATCGAGAAAGAACAACGGACTCGCGCCTTGCACGAGAATGTCGTTCACACAGTGATTCACCAAGTCGTGTCCGACCGTGTCGTAGCGGCCGGCCTCGAGCGCGACCTTGAGCTTGGTGCCGACACCGTCGGCGCTGGCGACGAGCACCGGTTTCGGCACGTCCGTCGGCACGCGAAACATTCCGCCGAACCCGCCGAACTCTCCGCGCGCTCCGGAGGTCAACGTGGAGAGCACGTGTGCAGTGATACGGCGCTTTGCCTCGTCCGCCGCGTCGATGTCCACGCCGGCGGTGCGATAGTCGAGCGAGTTGCTCACGCGAGATCCTGCTCGAAGACCACGAGCCGGTGAAAGTCTACGACGCGCTGCTTGATGTCGTGCGACGTGATCTCGAGCAAGCGGTCGACGGAGAATTTCTCCACGGCGAATGATCCCATGGCTGATCCGTACACCACCGCGCGCCGAAGGTTTGCCTCCGACATGTCACCGCTGCGTGCGAGGTAGCCCATGAATCCGCCGGCAAATGAATCGCCGGCGCCGGTCGGATCGAACACCGCCTCGAGCGGATACGCCGGGGCAAAGAAGATGCTCGACGCTGTGAACATGAACGCGCCGTGTTCGCCTTTCTTGATGACGACGTGCCTGGGTCCGCGCGCCATGATCCAGCGCGCCGCTCGCACGAGATTGTATTCGTCAGTGAGCTGCCGCGCTTCGGCGTCGTTGAGCGTGATGAGATCGACATGCTCGAGCAGCTTGAGCACGTCGGCGCGCCGGCTCTCGATCCAGAAGTTCATCGTGTCGCACGCCACGAGCTTTGGCCTGGCCACCTGCGTCAGCACGTCGAGCTGCAATCGCGGATCGATGTTGCCCAAGAACACGAACGGCGCGTTGCGGAACTGTTCCGGGATCTTCGGACGAAAATTCGAGAACACACCGAGATGCGTCTCGAGTGTCTCGGCCATGTTCAAATCGTGCCGATAGCGGCCGCGCCAGCGGAACGACGTCCCCTCGGCGCGCTCCAATCCCGCAAGGTCGATCGGTCGCGACGCAAAGGCCCGCTCCAGTTTGTCGATGGGGTAGTCGCTCCCGATCACGCCGACGAGCTGCACCGGCGACAGGTGGCTCGCCGACGCGGCGAAGAAATTCCCCGACCCGCCAAGGACGTTGTCGGCCTTTCCGAACGGCGTCTCGACCGAGTCGAGCGCGACAGACCCAACGACGAGAACGGACATTGAGAGTTAACTGGTTGCTAGTTGCTGGTGATCGTTGGTTGTCATCCCGAGGAGCGCAGCGACGAAGGATCTGTTGTCACGTCACACGGTTCGGAACCGCAGATCCTTCGCTTCGCTCAGGATGACGACACGCGGATGATTCACATTCGTTCCGGCGCCGTGATGCCGAGCAACTCGAGCCCGTTCTTCAACACCAATTGCGATGCCCGAGCCAGAACGAGTCGGGCGCGCATGATCGGTTCGGGCTCGTTGAGAACGTGGGCCTTGTGGTACCACAGGTGAATCTTTCCCGCCGTGTCGTGCAGATAGGTGGCCACGCGATGCGGCTCGAGGGCCTGGGCGGCGCCGGCGATCAGTGCCGGATAATCGAGTAGTGCTTTCATCAACTCCTGCTCTTCGGGCAGCGACAGGATCGAGAGGTCGACATCGGCGCCCGTCACGGACGCGGGATCGAGCTCGCCGACGCGGAAGATTCCCGAGAGCCGCGCGTGCGCCATCTGGATGTAGTACACCGGATTCTCATCCGACTGCGATCGCGCGACGTCGACGTCGAATACGAGCTGCGAATCGCCCTTTCGCATGAGGAAGAAATAGCGCACCGCATCGCGGCCGACTTCATCGATGAGGTCGCGAACGGTGACGTAGCTTCCGGCGCGCTTCGAGATCTTCACCTCTTCGCCGCCTCGCATGACCGTCACCATCTGGTGCAACACGTATTCGGGGTAGCCTTCGGGAATCCCGATGTCGAGCGCCTGCAGACCGACGCGGACGCGCGTCACGGTGCTATGGTGGTCGGCACCCTGCACGTTGATGGAGCGCTTGAATCCGCGCTCCCATTTCGTGACGTGATACGCGACGTCCGGCACGAAGTACGTATAGGTGCCGTCGCTCTTGCGCATCACGCGATCCTTGTCGTCGCCGAAGTCCGTCGTCTTGAGCCAGAGCGCGCCGTCCTTCTCGTACGCATGTCCGGCGTCGATCAGCCGGCGGACCGTGTCGTCGACACGCCCGTCGGAATACAACGACGACTCGAGGAAGTACACGTCGAAATGCACGCCGAACGCCTGTAGATCGCGATCCTGCTCCTTGCGCAGCTCGCGTACGGCGAAGCGTCGCAGCGCGTCGACATCGTCGGCGTTGGGGTCGGACGAATGCTCGTCGATGTAGCGCTGTGCCAAATCCCGAATGTATTCGCCGTGATAGCCGCCCTCGGGCAGCTCGACCGCTTGTCCGCCGAACTGTCGCACACGCGCCTGCACGCTGAGCGCGAGATTCAGGATCTGGACTCCGCCGTCGTTGTAATAGAACTCTCTCGTGACGCGCCAGCCCGTGGCAGCGAGCAGCGAGCAGATGGCGTCACCGAGTGCCGCCTGGCGGCCGTGACCGACGTGCAGCGGACCCGTGGGATTCGCCGACACGAATTCCACGTTCACCGGACACGCTTGGCCAACGTTCGAGTGACCGTACTGGTCGGCGGCGGCGATGAGGGCACGGAGTCCTTCGGCGAACACATCGCCCGAGACGCGGAAGTTGATGAAGCCCGGGCCGGCAATCTCGGCGCTGCTGATCCCGGCGCGCGCATAGTCGAGCCGCTCGACGATCGCCTGCGCAAGCTCGCGCGGTTTTCGCCCCAGCGGTTTGGCGAGCGTCATCGCGAGATTCGTCGCCCAGTCGCCGAACGACGGATCGCGCGGACGCTCGAGGATCGGCTCCATGTCGTCGGGCGCGCCGAGCGAATGCGCGGCGCGTGCGAGCTCCGCGCGCAGCAGTTCAGTTCCGTCCATTATTTGTCCGACTTGGTGCCCGACGACGACTTCGTCTCGCTAGGCTTCGACTCCGCGGGCTTCGCAGCCGCTGGCTTGGCTTCGCCACCCTTCGCTTCGCCGCCCTTCGCCTCGGAGGCCTTGGCTTCGCCTTTTCCGTCGACCTTCGCGTCGCCGCCCTTCGATTCGCCGCTCGGGGCATCGCCGCTCTTGGCTTCTCCCGACCCGGCGGCGGCCTTTCCTCGATGCGCGTTCTTGCCGTAGTCGGTGAGGTAGAACCCGGAACCCTTGAAGTGGATTCCGGCGCCGCCCGAGAGCAACCGCACAGCCAGCTTACCGCATTCCGGGCACGCCACCTCAGGAGTCGCGTCGCTCATCTTGCGATAGAAGCGCTCGAACTCGTGACCGTTGGGGCAGCGGAACTCGTAAGTTGGCATTTGGCTGAGACTTAGGCAGGACAACGTGACTCTCTAAGCTAGCCCTCGCCCGCAGTGCGTTCAAGTGACGTCAGCTCGGCCGGTACATGCCCCACTCGGCGCGCAAGGTGTCGGCGATCTCGCCGACGCTCGCCCGCGCGCGAACGGCGTCGATGATCAGACCCATCAGGCCCGTCAACGGGGCGCGCAACGTTCCCGGCGCCGAATAGGCGCGCGCGCCGTCACGCAACGCGGCAAGCCGCTTGGTCGTGAGCGGTGCATCGCGGCGCGTGCGAACGGCGCGTAATCGTTCCACCTGCTCACGCTCGAGCATCGAGTAGTCCGGCGTCGGGATCGCCGGCGAATCGCCGTTGTCCGCGTACTTGTTCACGCCGACGATCACCGTTTCGCCCCGCTCGACGCGCATCTGATACTCATACGCGCTGCGAGCGATCTCGTCCTGGAAGAACGATGCGCCGATCGCCTTCGCCGCGCCGCCAAGCGCGTCGACTCTCGCTAGCAGCTCGGTCGCGCATTTCTCGAGCTCGTTCGTGAGATGCTCGACATAATAGCTGCCGGCCAGCGGATCCGCCGTGAGCGCGGCGCCCGATTCATTCGCGATGATCTGCTGCGTACGAAGAGCGAGCGTCGCCGCCTCTTCGGTGGGCAACGACAACGCCTCGTCGTACCCGTTCGTGTGCAGCGACTGCGTGCCGCCGAGCACCGCCGACAACGCCTGGATCGCCACGCGCACGACGTTGTTGAGCGGCTGCTGCGCTTGCAGCGTCACTCCGCCCGTCTGCGTGTGGAATCGCAGGCGGCAGCTCGCGTCGTCGGCGCCGAATCGCTCGCGCATGATCCGCGCGTACAGCCTCCGCGCGGCACGAAACTTCGCAACTTCCTCGAACAAGTCGTTGTGCGCCGCGAAGAAGAACGACAGCCGAGGAGCGAATGAATCGACGGTCAACCCCGCGTCGATTGCGCGCTGCACGTACTCGATCGCGTTAGCGAACGTGAATGCGAGCTCTTGAACCGCGGTCGCGCCGGCCTCCCGAATGTGATAGCCCGAGATCGAGATCGCGTTCCAGTTCGGCACCTCGGCAGCGCAAAAACGAAACGTCTCGGCGATCAGCGCGAGACTGGGCTCGGGCGGATAGATGTACGTCCCGCGCGCGATGTATTCCTTGAGGATGTCGTTCTGCGTCGTTCCGCTCAGGCGGTCGCGCGCGACTCCACGCTCTTCGGCCACGACGATGTACATCGCGAGCAGCGTGGCGGCCGTCGCGTTGATCGTCATCGATGTCGAGACCTTGTCGAGCGGAATGCCGTCGAACAGCGTGTGCATGTCTTCGACGGTGTCGATCGCCACGCCGACCCGGCCCACCTCGCCGAGCGCGCGCGGCGAGTCCGAATCGATGCCCATTTGCGTGGGTAGGTCGAACGCGACGCTTAACCCCGTTTGGCCCGCATCGAGCAGCATTCGAAACCGGCGATTCGTCTCGGCAGCGGTACCAAATCCTGCGTACTGACGCATGGTCCACAGGCGCCCGCGGTACATCGTCGGCTGCACGCCGCGCGTGAACGGGTAGGCGCCGGGGTCGCCCAGATCGCGCGCGTAGTCGATCGGCGCGTCGGGCGGGCGGTAGACAGCTTCAATGGGAAGGCCCGAGGGAGAGGTCTTCGAAGGGTCAGGCATGACGGTGTGGAAAGCGGACCAGCAAGGTAGTCAAAATGCCGGTCTGTTGGCGCACCGCACGCTCCAGCCGAACGCTACGCGACGACCAACTCCGGCTTGCCGGAGAGAATGCGCTGCGCCAGCTCGACCTCGCTCTTGCTTCCGATGTAGAGTGGCGTGCGTTGATGTAGCTCCGTAGGCTGCACGTCGAGGATGCGCTGGGCGCCGTCGCACGCGTTGCCGCCAGCCTGCTCGACGATGAACGCGAGCGGGTTCGCCTCGTACAACAGGCGCAGCTTGCCCTTGGGGGTCTTGCGGTTCGCCGGATACGCGAAGATTCCGCCGCCGAGCAAATTCCGGTGAAAGTCGGCAACGAGCGAGCCGACGTAGCGCGTGCTCAGCGCACC
>DASVYG010000413.1:0-17126 GCA_036392315.1 Gemmatimonadaceae bacterium | reverse complement strand
CGAGGCGCCGGGCATCGGGCGGGGGGGAGTGCGCACGTGAGCTGGCTGCTTCCCTCGGCGTTCGCGATTGCCGGCGTGGCGGCGCTCGTGGCGACCGCGCTGCACTTCATCGCCCGCAGTCGACCAGTCGCCGAGTCATTGCCCACGGCGCGCTTCGTTCCGCACCGTCCCGTTCGTGCGCGTGCGCGATCGATCGCCCTCAGCGACATCCTTTTGCTGGTTGTTCGCATCGCGGCCATTCTTGCGCTCGGCGCGGCCGTTGCCGGGCCCGTGTTCGCCGGCGCGCGAGGTCGCGTGCGGCGTATCGTGGCGCTCGACCGCTCACGCGACGTTGGCGACATGCGCGAGGCACGCGACAGCGCGCGCGCCGTGCTCCGTGCCGGCGACGTGCTCATCGCATTCGACAGCGTGGCGGCCGCACCGCGTGGTTCCGACGCGCTCGACTCGGTGACGAGTATCGATGCGGTGGGTTCGCTTTCGGCCGCGCTCGCGGCGGCGGTGCGGGCCGCGGCCCGGTTGTCGTCGGACGCCGACTCGATGGAGCTCGTGCTCGTGTCGCCGATCGGCACCGAGGAGATCGATGATGCGACGAGCCGTATTCGCGCCGAGTGGCCGGGTCGCATTCGCGTCGTGCCCGTGCCTGCCGCGCCGGGAAACGCGCGCACGGCTCGCGTCGAATCGACGGCGGGCACGAACGACGTCGTGATCGCGGGTCTGTCGCTGATGGGGGTGGTGCATTCGGTGGGAGATGTTCGCATCGCTCGCGGTCGTCTCACGGCGAGCGACAGCGTTTGGGCGAGCGACACGGGGCATGTACTCGTTCACTGGCCGGCGAACGATAGCGCGGCCGGGTGGCAACCGCGCCCGGCGATCGATGCAATCGGCGGTGTCACGTCGGCGAGCGGCACACTGGTCGGCCGCTTCCCGCGCGCTTGGACGCTTCACGGGAACGCGATCGTTCGGTGGGCCGACGGTGAAGCGGCCGCTGTGGAGCACGCGGTCGGCGCCGGATGCATTCGCGACGTCGGTATCGTGCTCGATCCGGTGAGCGACCTCACGCTCCGCGCGCCATTCCGCCGGTTCGTCGCGCGCCTGTTGGAGCCGTGCGGCGGCACTCGTCGCTCCGGCCGCGCCGATTCCGCCCTGATTGCCTCTCTAGTCGGAGGAACGCGATTCGCCGCGCTCGCGCCGGCCGCGATGCTCCGCGACCGTGCGAGCCAATCGTCATCATGGGCGCCCTGGCTGCTGGTGCTGGGGGCCGCGCTGCTACTCGCCGAGATGGCTGCGCGAAAGATGGAGAAGCGGCCGGCATGAGCGTTCTCTCATCCGTTCGAGCGGTACGCACCATTCTCGGCGCGGGCCTCGCGCTGCGTGCGGCGGTCTGGGGCGCGCTCGCGAGCCTTACGCTGATCATCGGCTCGGCCCTCGCCGACACGCTCACGCCCCTCGGCGTTGCCACTCGCGCGAGCTTGCTCGTCATCGCGGTCGGCGCCGGCGTTGGCGCGGCCATCGCGCTTGCGTGGCGCGATCGGCACGTGCTTTCCCTCGAGCGAGTTGCGCTCTGGATCGAGGAGCGATTTCCATCGCTCGACTTTACGCTCGTTACGGCGGTCGAGACGGGCGACGACGGCATCGTGGCGCGCGGCGCCACCGATAGTTGGACTGTGACCGCGCGACAGCGCGCCATCCACATACTCGGAGCGCCGTTGCTATCGCTTCTCGTGGCCGGCGCGATCGTCTTTGTACTGCCTGCCGGGGCCGTGGCCCGCGTGCGCGCGCCGCATCGCGGAGACTCGCTCGAGCGGACCGCTGGTCGTTCGGGCGCTGCGAGTCGCTTGTCGCCACTCGTCGCGCAAATCATACCGCCGCGATATTCCCAGCAACCGTCGACCACCATCGATGAGCCGCGAGACGTGCGCGCGCTCGTGGGCAGTACGATCACGCTTCGCGGCCGTGGAAGCGCGAACGGCATCGTCGGCCGTCGCGACCTCGACTCCATCGCTGCGACGCCCGACGGCGATCGATGGTCGATGTCCCTCCGCGTCGATGCGCGGCCGGTAGCGCTCCGCCTCGTCGACCGCGAATTCCAGCGTCTCGTCGCCATCGAGCCCGTTGCCGATGCAGCACCGGCCGTCGCGCTCGCTGCCCCCGCGCACGACAGCGTGGTTCGTTTGCCCCGAGGCCGCGTCGCGCTGTCTGCGGACGCGAGCGACGACTTCGGTATCGCGAGCGCCGCGTTCGAGTACATCGTGAGCTCCGGTGAGGGCGAGACGTTCACGTTCCGATCCGGCACGCTCGGCGCGACGCGACCCAACGCTCGTCACGCGACGATCAGCGCATCGCTCCCACTCGAGTCGCTCGGGCTCAAGCCTGGCGACGTGGTGCATGTGCGCGCGGTGGCGCGCGACGCAAACGACGTCTCGGGCCCCGGGGTCGGTGCATCCGAAACGCGTACAATCCGGATCGCGCGGCACGATGAATACGATTCCGTCGCAGTCGAAGCGGCGGCGCCGTCGGATGCGGACAAGAGCGTCATCAGCGAGCGCATGCTCATCATGCTTACCGAGGCGCTCGAGAAGGCGCGACCGAAAATCAAACACGACTCGTTGGTCACCGAGTCGCGCGCAATTGCCAACGACCAGAAACGTCTGCGCAGGACCGTCGGTGAGATCGTGTTCACGCGCCTCGGCGGCGAGTCGTCGGGCGAAGAACATACCGACGACGAATCGCCCGCGCGTGCGAAGACGATGCAAGACATGCTGGCTCGCGCGGATTCCGCGACCAACCGATCCACCGATCCAATAGACTTCAGCGGCGGCGAGAGCCCGGTCGTCGCCATCAACAAGCCGCTGCTCGAGGCGTACAACGCCATGTGGGACGCGAGCACCGAGCTCGAGATCGCCGAGCCGGCGCGCGCGCTGCCGCACATGCGTCGCGCGCTGGCGGCCGTCCAGCGCGCGCGAGCGGCCGAGCGCTTGTACCTGCGCGGACGTCCACCCGAGGTCGTCGTCGACGTCAACAAGGCACGTCTTCAAGGAAAGGACAAGGGCGCATCGAGCGTGCGTCCCCCGACGAGCGCGGCGGACTCGTCGACTCGTCGTCGAATCGAGCGGCTCGAGCGGATCGTTGGGCTTGCGGCGGCGAACGCATCGGCCGCGATTGATTCCTTGCTCGTTCTGCGCATCGAGTCGTTGAGCGATGCTCCCGCATTTGCCGCCGCGCTGGGCGACGCGGCAACGGCAATGCGCGGCGGCAAGGGCGCCGTTGCCACCGAAGCCCTCGCGCGCGCGCGGAGATCATTGGCCGGCGGGGCAATCGCGCGCGACTCGCTCACGCGGTGGGGCGTCGTACCATGATGTCGGAATTCGTTTTCGCCACGGCGCAGTACGAGTCCGGCGACTGGGACAGCGCGCCGCTGCTGCCGGCGAACATCATCGATACTATCGCCCGCTACACCGAGATCACCGTCGCGCCCACGGGCGTGATCGTCGCGTTGAGCGACGATCGCTTGCTCAGATATCCGCTGCTCTACCTCACCGGTCACCTTCCGGTGCGGTTCAGCGACGCCGAGCGACGCAACGTGAAGCGATTCGTCGAGCGGGGCGGAATGTTGTTCATCGACGACCACAACCACGACATCGACGGCACCTTCCACAAGACCGCGACGGAGGAGATCGCGCGCACGATTGCCCCACTCGCCGAACTGCCGAACGATCACCCGTTGTACAGTGCGTTCTTCAAGTTCGACGGCCCGCCGACCACGAGCCACGAGCTGAACGGCTGGGGCGATAATCTCGTTCACAAGCATCTGCTCGCCGTACAACGCGCGGGAAGAATCGCCGTGCTGTTCAGCAACAAGGACTACAGCTCGGAGTGGAATTACCATCCCGAGAGCAAACGCTTCCTCACGGTCGACAACACGAAGTTCGCAGTGAACTTGGTCGTGTATGCGCTCACGGCGTAGCACGTTCGAGATGGCGTGCCGCTTCGCCGCCTTCGCGCTGCTCGGCTGGCTGCTCGGCGACAGCATCATACCGTCGAGCGCTCGTCGGTTGGAGCGCGCGTCGGCCGGCACGATCGGTTCGCGGCTTTCGTCGTGGACACGCGCGCGGGCCAGCGTGTCGCTTCACACCGATCTCGCTACGACGCCGGATGCGTGGATCGTTGACTGGCTCGCCGCGCTCGAGCACAGTGGCCACGCGGTCACGTGGAGCGGAACGCCGCCCGCCGTCGCCGTGAGCGCTGAGGCGCTTGCCGATCCGCGGGGCAGCGTGCGCATCGACGTGGCGGCGCCGTCGCGGACTCCGATCGTATTGCGAGACGCCGCGAGTATCGTCGACAGCGTTCGAGTCAGTCAGCTCGGGGCAACGGTCGAGACGCCGACCATGATCGGAGCGCTCGTTGGTGACGCCGGTGGCCAGCGATTCTCCATTGCCGCGCCGGACCCGGCACGCCTTCGCGCGATCGTCGTCGTGGGCGACGCGAGTTGGGAGGCAAAGTTCATTGCGGCGGCGCTCCAGGCGCGCGGCTGGCCGGTCATCACGAAGTATCATGTCGCCCCGGGCGTCGACGTTTCGCAAGGCGCGGTGCTGCCTCTCGACACCAGCCGCGTTGCCGCCGTGGTCGCGGTCGACACGACGATTCAATCGCTCGGCGCGGTGCTCGAGCAATTCGTGCGATCGGGCGGCGGCGTCGTGCTCGCCGGGCCAGCGAGCCTCGCGACGAGCGTGGGCGTACTCACGGCGGGATCGCTCGGCGCGCGAACGCGCCCGTCCGTCCTGCCGGCCGATACGATCAGCTTGGGCAGCACGGGCTTCTATCCAGTCACGTCGCTCAACGCCGACGGCGTCGCGCTCGACCGGCGGTCGGCGGGAGTCGCGGTCGCCGCGAGACGAGTCGGCGCGGGCCGAGTGATCCAGATTGGCTTCGACGACAGCTGGCGGTGGCGAATGGCGGGCGGACCGGGATCCGAGGCCGCGTTTGGTGACTGGTGGTCCCGCGCGATCGCGGCGGTCGCCTATCTTCCCGCCACGGCAACCGACGCGGCGGGTGCGCAGGCGGCGACCGCCCCACTGGCGCGTCTGGTCGATCGACTCGGCCCGGCGCGCCCCGCCCCGTCGAGCACGACGCGCCCGCCGGTCGATCGAAGACTTCTACTCGCGCTCATGATGATACTCTTATTGACGGAATGGGGCTCTCGCCGTTTGCGAGGCCTCCGGTGAGCGTCGCTTTCATCTCGAACTCCGATTGCGGACGACACGACACCGGCTGGGGTCATCCCGAGCACGTGGGGCGTCTCCGCGCCATTCCGAAGGCGTTGCGCGACGCGCCGGACCTGTACTCGCGAATCGCGCACGTCGAGTCACGGCACGCCACGGAGGACGAGCTGGCGTTCGCCCACGACCGCGCGTATATCGCGCAGGTCCGTGCGATCGCGGCGCAGGGCGGCGGCCGTCTCGACGCCGACACCGTGGCGAGCGAGGGATCGTGGGACGCGGCAACCGCCGGCGCCGGTGCCGTGCTCGACGCGATCGACATGGCGTTCGGCGACGGACCGCCGCGGAGCTTCTGCGCGGTGCGGCCGCCCGGTCATCATGCGCTGCGCGGTGCGGCCATGGGGTTCTGTCTGTTCGGGAACGTTGCCGTCGGTGCGCATTACGCCCGCCGCCGTCACGACGCCGAGCGCATTTTGATCGTCGATTGGGACGTGCACCACGGCAACGGGACGCAGGCGCTCGTGGAGAACGAGCGCGACATTCACTTCGTCTCCATGCACCAGTGGCCGTGGTATCCAGGCACGGGCGCGGCCGAGGACCGCGGGCCGCACCGCAACGTGTGGAACGTGCCGATGCGTGCCAACCTCGCCCCCGAGACCTACGTCGATGCACTGCGCGCGGCCATCGACGCAGCGACGACTGGCTTCGTGCCCAACCTGATCATGATCTCGGCTGGTTTCGACTCGTTGCGCGGTGATCCGCTGGGCGCGTTCACGCTGGAGTACGAGCATTTCGACGCGCTGACACGCCATCTGGTCGAGCGCGCGGAAGTGTGGTGCGGCGGCCGCATCGTTAGCGCGCTCGAGGGGGGATACGATCCCGAGCGGCTCGGCGTTGCCTGCGTGCGCCATCTCGCGGCGCTGGAATAGCGTCGGGTATCGGCTGCCGAGCCGCCGGTGACGGTATTGCGCCAGGACCTGCGCAAATAGAGGTGCTCCCGCTGATCCGCCGCTCCTGGCGTGCGGCACGATCGTTTGCCCTCCACCGGAGGAACCCCCATGGGCCTGATGCCCGCCGGCGCCACGAATCCGTTTATCACGATCGACCAGCAGACCGTGTTCGGTACGTTCAAGTCGTCCGCCTCGCGCGACCCGGACGTCCTCTATGCGCAGAAAGAGACGCTCCTCGGCCCCTACAAGAACCTCAAGCGGCTGGCCATTCTGTGCGCGGTGCTCGGCGCGCTCCTCACGATCACGGTTTTCGCCGCCTTTCTCGGCATTCCGACCATGCTCGGTGCGTGGTGGCTATGGCGCTTCCAAACGAAGCAATGCGAGGCTGTCGAAGCCGGGTACGCCCAGTACCTTACCACCGTGCGAGGCTGACCCGGCGGGAGCCCATTGGGTTCGGCCGGCCACCGTTTATCTGGCCAGGTCCCAGGCGCCGTCTGACCGGACTCGTTTTGGCGGATGCAGGGTGTCCAGGTTATTCTGGGACACCGCGGTACATGCACGTCACCCGCCAGACCTCTCAATGGCGCTTCGCCTTCACGGCCTCACGTTCGCCGACGCGCACAACGAACCAGCAGGGGATGGAACCGGCACGGGCTCGGGAACGGGCACCGGCAGTTGGTCCGGCACCCTCCTGGTTCCGTTTCGGGATCTGTGCGCAGTCGTCTCTGAACAGAAGAACTTTGCGATCGATGAAGCCACCCCGGCCGACATCGAGCGCCATCGCGCGGTTGTCGACTGGCTGTTTCGGCGGGTGTCCGTGCTGCCCGCGCCGGTCGGCGTCGTGTTTCGGGGTCCGGATGTGCTCCGGCGCTGGATGGAGTTGCACTACGTGTCACTGACGGGAGCTCTCGAATTTGTCGATGATCGCGCGGTGGCACGGGTGCACGTTGTCCGAGCAGACGGGAAGCCCGAGGACCTCGAGACGGGCTCTGACCTCGCGGCCAGTGCCGCCGAGGCCATGCGGGCACTCCGTCGCCAGGCCGTCGCGAGCGTTCCGCTGCGACACGAGGAGGTCACCGGTCTCGTGCTGAGCTCCTCATTCCTCGTCGAGCGTGACCTGTGGAACGGGTTCCTGTCCGCGCTCAAGGAACAGCGCGACGCCCACCATCTGCTGCGCTTCGACATGACGGGGCCCTGGGCTCCGTACGACTTCGTGCAGATGCAATTCGGGGCCTGACCAGTGTTCTGCCCTCAATGCGGGACCTGGAACCGGGCGTCGTCCGCCGTTTGCGCACGCTGTGCGGAAACGCTGCCCGTGCTCGATCGCGGCCCGTTCGAGCGTCCCGACGACGAGATCACGCGCCTTCGCCGCGCGACGGGCAATCGCTATCGCGTGTTCAAGCGCGTCGGCGGCGGTGGCATGGCGGACGTGTATATCGCCGAGCAAGTCCAACTGGCGCGTCCGGTCGTCATCAAGGTGCTTCATCCGCACCTTGCCCGCGACGTCGAGGTCGCGGAACGGTTTCGACGCGAGGCGGAAGCGGCGGCCAAGCTCGTGCATCCGCACATTTGCGGCATCCTCGACTACGGCTCCGCCGACGATGTGGTGTACACCGTCATGCCGTATTTCGAGGGCGGCTCGCTGGCCGATCTCATTCAGAAGGCTCGCACCGTCGCTCCCGTCCGCGCCGCCGAGGCGGCGGCGCAGATCGCCTGCGCGCTCGACTACGCGCATCGGCACGGCGTGGTGCACCGCGACGTCAAGCCCGACAACGTGTTGTTCGACGAAGATGGCAACGCCGTGCTGACGGACTTCGGCATCGCGACCGCGCGTTTCCACGGACGCCTCACGGCCAGCGGACGCGCCATGGGTACACCGCACTACATGTCACCCGAGCAGGCCATGGGCAAGCTCGTGGACGGACGGAGCGACATCTACGCCATCGGGATTCTACTGTACGAATCGCTCACCGGCGTGCCGCCATTCGACGGCGCCGACGCGTTTGCCGTGAGCTACAAGCAGGTGCACGAAGACCCGGCGACTCCGGCGCAACTCAACCCCCGTATTCCGGCGGCGCTGTCCGACATCGCGATGCGCTGTCTCGCCAAGTCTCCGGCGGCGCGCTATGCGCGCGGTCATGACGTTGCGGACGCGTTGATCGCGTTCCTGCGCACGGCACCCGACGCCGCATCCGCCTTCCGCAACGCGTCGGCGGCGCGGCGGTCCAGCGTCTCGTCTCGGACATGAAGCTCGAGCACGACATCTCGGTCGTCCACACCACGCATCCCTTCGTGATCGCCCGCGGCGGCGCGAGCGAGCATCGTCTCATTCGCGTGCGCATCATCGGCGACGACGGCGTCGAAGGTTGGGGCGAGGCGGCGCCGAACCGCTTCTATGGCGAGACGGCCGACACCGCGCTGGGAGCGCTCACACGACTGACGCCGGTCGTAGAGCAGTGCGACGCCTGGGCAATCGAAGACGTCGAAGCGGAGATGAACCGCACGATCCGGTTCAACGGCTCGGTGAAATCGGCGATCAGCGCCGCGCTGCACGATCTCGCCGGCAAACGGCTTGGCGTCCCGGTCTACAAGTTGTGGGGATTGAATCCCACCAACGCGCCGCTGTCGAGCTTCACGATCGCCATTGCCGCGAACGACGACGAGCTGCGGCAACGCGTCGAGCAGGCACGATCGTACCCGGTGCTCAAGGTGAAGCTCGGAACCGACCACGACGAGCACATCATCCGGACCGTGCGCGACGCCGCACCCACCAAAGTGCTGCGCGTCGACGCCAACGCCGCCTGGACACCCAAGCGCACGCTTCGCATGGTCGACGTGCTGGTGGAGTGCGGTGTCGAGTACGTCGAGCAGCCGCTCCCACCGCACGACATCGACGGTCTTCAGTTCGTCCGTGAACGCTCGGTACTGCCCGTCATCGCCGACGAGTCCTGTGTCGTGGCGAGCGACATTCCGCGGCTGGTCGGCGCGGTCGACGGCATCAACATCAAGCTCTCGAAATGCGGCGGGCTTCGTGAAGCCCTCAAGATGATCGCCACCGCGCGCTCGCACGGCATGCTCGTCATGGCCGGTTGCATGATCGAGACGAGCTTGGGCATCACCGCCGCCGCGCATTTCGCTCCGTTGCTCGACTACGCCGACTTCGACGGCGCCGCGTTGCTCTCCGACGATCCGTACTCCGGCGCGACGATCGCCGCCGGCAAGATCGCGATTCCCACGGGGCCAGGGCTCGGCGTCAGTCGGCGTTGAGAATTGTCGTAAGGTGCGCCGACGCGTGAGCCGCGTTCAGCGCGGTGGCGCGCCGATCGGCCAGTTGCCGAATGCCGGACAGGCGCGCGCGCTGAGTCGTTGCATGAGCGCCTCGAATCGCCGATCGGATTTGAGCGGGTCGAAGAGGGGATCGCACGGGATGCTCGGGACCCCGAACAGCGGCTCATGGTCGGCGATGCCGCGCTCAAGGGCGGTCATGGCGGCGTCGTACTCTCCGAACGTGAGATCGGCCACCATGTGATCCCAGTGTGGCGAATTGCCGGTGACATCGCGCTCGAGGAGGTCGCGCTGTCGTGCGGCGTCGCTCCACCGTCCGGCCGCGGCATAGCCGAACACCAAATTGCTGCGGCGGCCGAACAACGTGGAGTCCAGCGCGAACGCCGTCTCGAACTCGCGGACTGCGCTGTCCGGCATGTGGTCGAAGGCGAAAACAAAGCCGAGGCCCTGGTGGACGAGCACGTTCTTGGGCTCCAAGTCGATCGCCAGCCGAAGCGCGGCAACGGCTTCGTCGGGTCGATGGAGCATCATGAGTGTGTACCCGAGGATCCCGATAACCGTGGAGGAGAGTGGGTCCAGCTCGCGCGCGCGTCGCAGCTTCGCGAGAGCTGCCTGGACTTCACCGGTCTGAAGTAAGGCCGCGCCGTAAGCCCACGCGACGTCGACGTTGCTCGAATCCATCATGTAGCCTTTGTCGAACGCGTGAACCGCATCGGCAAAGCGCATGTCGTTGAGAAACGCATTACCCTGGCCGACGAATGCCTCGACTACGGTCGAGTCCAGCGCCAAGGCTTGGCTAGCGGCCGCGCGAGCAAGCCGATTCATGGAGTCGACCGAGACGACGCCGAGCGTCGTCTCGTTCCCGTACGAGATGGAGAGCGCTCCGTACGCGCGGGCAAAGCGCGGGTCGAGAGCGATCGCCTGCTGATACAACTTGCTCGCCTTGTCCCAACGCAGGCCGTCGGCCGCGTGGCGCCCCTGGAGATACAGGTCGTAGGCGTCGATGTTCTTCGTGCCGCGAGCCATCGTCTGGGTGCGATCGAGCTGAGCTTCGGCGTGCGCGAGGTGAAGCTTACCCGTGATCGCGCGCACGATCGTGTCCTGCATGCCGCCCAACTCGTTCGGCTGTCCGTCGAACGTTCCACTCCACAGCGCATTGTCGTCGGACGCTCGCACCAGTTCGGCTGCGACGTGAAGCCGCGAGCTCGAGCGGCTGACTGTCCCTTGAAGCACGACGCCGACGCCGAGCTTCGCCCCGATCTCTTTCGCGTCGCGCCCCTTCAATTGCCGCGACGAGCCGCGCGCCTTTACCATCAGGTCCGGGATCCCGTTCAACGCGTCGCGCACGTGGTCGGTGATGCCGTCCTCGAGATAGTCGAACGTCGTGTCGCCGCTCGTGTTCTCGAACGGGATCACGGCGATCGAACGGATCGCGGTCCCGGTTGTGCTGCTGTCGCGCCCGCGCCGCCACGCCACGACGGCAACGACGCATACAATGACTCCCACGACGACGCTCGCGATGAGCACTGATCGCGTACCCGACGCGCGGCCGGCCGGTGCGCGCGCGGCGGACACGGTGAACGTCGAGCCGCTTGGAATCGCGTCGAGCGCGTGCAAGATCTCGGTCGCGCTTTGCGGCCGATCTCCCGGACGCTTCTCGAGGCAGCGCATGACCAATTCCGCCAGCGGCGCAGGTGTCGCGGGGCGGACGGTCGCGATTGCGGGCGGCGTCTCGACGGCGTGCGCGGCCAGCGTTGCCTGCGTGCTGCGTCCGGCGAACGGCGGATGACCGGCGAGCATCTCATACGCCATCGCGCCGAACGCGTAGTAGTCCGCTCGAACGTCGGTCGTTGGGTCGCCCGCCGCTTGCTCTGGCGCCATGTACGCGGGCGTACCCAGTGCAACGCCGACGGACGTCAGTGTCCCGCCGGCCGTCGCGTCGCTGATCGCCTTGGCGACACCGAAATCGGCGATGACCGCCGACGTTCCGGCGATGAGCACGTTGTCCGGCTTGATGTCTCGATGGGCGACGCCTTTGCTCTGCGCGTACTCGAGCGCCTTCGCCACGTCGCGCAAGATCGAAATCGTTTCTGGGATCGACAGCTCGCCGCGTGAGAGGCGCGTGCGAAGCGATTCGCCGTCGACGAACGGCATTGTGTAGTACGGCTGCCCGCCGATTTCGCCAGCGGACAGGACGGGGACGATATGAGGATGCTGAAGTCGCGCGGCCAGCGAGATCTCGCGCCTGAAGCGCGCGATCGACACGCTACCCGACAACTCGGCCGGCAACACCTTCACGACGACCAGCCGTCCGAGCGACCTCTCCTCGGCGACGAACACCCGCGACATTCCGCCGCCGCCGAGCTCACGCTCGATGGCGTACGCTTCGCCTAGCGATGCCTGGAGTTGATCGCGGAGCTCGGTCATCGGTGAGTCGTCGGGGGTACGTTACGACAGGGCGCGGCCAATCGCCACCAAAATCGTCAGCGCCAGTACTGCCCGACCTTTGCCACGACGCCCGCGTACACGGCGATCCCATCGAACAAGTTTTGCAGTCGCAGGTTCTCGTTCGCCGCGTGCTGGTTGTTGTCGTGGTTCACGATCGGCAGGACGATGAGTGGCGCATGCAGCACGCTCTCGAACGTGTACATCGGCAGGCTTCCGCCGAGCGTCGGCAACGCGACGATCGGAGCGCCGAGCGACTCTTCGGTAGCGCGAATCACGGCGCGCGACAGCGGCGAATCCATCGAGACGCGCGTCGCGGGGTAGCCGGCTTCCCACGTCATCTTGATGATGTGGTCGCGCGCCATTCGCTCGGCGGAAGTGGGCGTATGGTCGACGATGAAGTAGTGGCGCGCGGTCACGTGCGCTTCGACGAGCTGCTTGATGTGCTCCGGCGTCTGCCGCGGCACGAGACGGAAGTCGATCGACGCCGTAGCTTCGGTCGGGATCGTGTTCGACGCCGTGGCGCCCACGCCGCCGCCGCGAATGCCGCGCAGGTTCAGCGCCGGCAGCATGATTCGCTCGACGAGCGACGCATTCTTCGCCTCGGTGGCGCCGAGCTGCGCCTCGACGCGCATCGCCGAATCGATCGCCGGAATCGCGCTGAGCGCGTGACGCTCGGCAGGCGTGATCGGAGCCACGTCGTCATAGAAGTTCTTGATCAGAATGCGGCCGTCGTCGTTCCGCATGCTGGCAATGAGGTTGGCGAGCAATGTGACGGGATTCGGCGCCCAGTTGCCATAGTGCCCGCTGTGCAAGCCGTGCGACGGACCATACACGGTGAGCTCCACGCCCGTGACGCCGCGCACTCCGAACACGATCTGTTGGCGACGCGACTGGTGGATCGGACCGTCGCCGAATAGCCAGGCGTCGGCCTTGAGCAGCGCGGCGTTTCGCTCGAGGATTTCCTTGAGATGGCCCGAACCAGCCTCTTCCTCGCCCTCGAAAAACAATTTGAGGTTCACCGAGGGCGAGACGTGCGCGGCGCGCAGCGCGTCGAGTGCGGCGAGCATGGCGACGATCGGCGCCTTGTCGTCGCTGGCCGATCGCGCGTAGAGTCGCCACTCGCCCTGGATCGACCCGCCGGTTTGCGGAATCGCGATCACCTGACCCGATGCGTCCAGTGGCTTGTCGCGAAGCACGGGTCGCCATGGAGGCGTGATCCATTGGGTCGTGTCGACCGGCTGGCCGTCGTAGTGCGCGTAGAACACCACGGTCTTCGTTGCGCCGGGAGTGAGCAGCTCGCCGAAGACTACTGGCGGCGCGCCGCTCGGCGATTCCAGTAAGCGGCTCGTGATGCCGCGGGCCCTCATCATCGCGAGCAGTCGGTCAGCGTTGCGACCGATGTTCGCGCCGTCGGACGCGAGGTTGGGGATCGTCAGGAAGTCGCTCAGCTCGTGAACGATGTCGACATCGTGCGCGCTCGTATACGCGTGAACCGCGGAACGGAGCGCGCTGGGCGCCGGAGCCTGCGCCCTCCCCAGCGACCCGACCAAAACGGCGGCGAGGCCAAGCGCAGACTTGAAACTTTCGTTTGGAATGTGAATCATTGTCGGGCAAGAGGTTGGCGCAGCAGGCTCGGCCGGGCTAAAAAGCTGTACAGAGTCTAGCGCTTGGCCGGTCCGGTAGCGATGCTTTTCCGATCTCCCCGCAGCAAAGTCGTCCCCCAGTCCCCACAGGCAGCGTGCTCGACATCCCTTCCGTCGAACCTGCGCCACCGTCCGGAGTCGAGGGCGGAAAGTACGTCTACTGTATCGTCCGCACCGACCGACAGCGGGACTTCGGAGCTATCGGGATCGGCGGGGGACAACGCGTATTCACCGTCGCGTTCGACGACCTCGCCGCGGTCGTGAGCGACACGCCGATCGTCATCTACGATCCGACGCGCGAGAATGTCCTGGCGCACGAGTTCGTGAACGAAACGGTGATGAAGGAATTCACCGTCATCCCCATGTCGTTCGGCACGGTGTTTCGCTCCGAAGACGATGTCACGGAGCTGCTCCGCTCGACGTATCAGGCATTCAGCGACGTCCTCGACAAGATGCAGGACAAGATCGAGTTCGGGCTCAAAGTGTTGTGGGACCGCGAGCGCGTGATTGCCAATCTCGAGCGCGAGAACGACGAGATTCGCCGGCTCAAGGACGAGATCAGCCGCCACACGACGACCTCGACGTACTTCGCACGCATGCAGCTCGGCCGGCTCGTCGATTCGGCGTTGGAAGAGATGAGCTCGCGCTACGTCGCCGACATTCACGATGCGCTCAAGCCGGCCGCGGTTGCGAGTCGGTCGAACAAGCCGATTGGTGACCGCATGATCGTCAACGCCGCCTTCCTGGTCGATCGCGCGCAAGAGCAGGCGTTCGACGAGCGCGTCAAAGACACGAGCCGGAAGTACGAGGACGTATTGTCGTTCAAGTACTCCGGGCCCTGGCCGCCTTACAACTTCGTGAACATCAAGTTGAAGTTGGAAAAGGCGGATTAAGCGGGAGCTACTTTCAGATGACGATGGCGACGCCGTCCGCAGGTAGCGCACGGGTCGAGGACACGCTGAGCGAGCGCGGCCCTCTCGCTCTGCTGTCTGCTCTCGCCGAGGCGCCGGACCTCGCCGCCGCCGCCACGTTCCTCCTGACCGATCTTCTCGCCGCGGCGGGCGGGCATCGCGCCTGCCTCATGCGCTTCGATACGGTTGAAGAGCATCTCGTGCTCACTGCCCACGCCGGCTTCGGCGATTTTCCGCCCACCGAGCTCGCGATCGGTGAACGAAGCCATCCGTGGATGGTGTCCACCCTCGCCCTCTCGCCCATCGTGAGTTACGGCGCAGCGAGGTCCGGCGGCAGAATTCCGTTCGAACATTGGACGGCGCTACCCATGCCGCGTCCGCACTACCGCGGTGCGCCGGCGATCTGGACCGACTCGTACGCGATTCAAGTCCTGGCGGCGAGCGCGGCGCGACTCGTTCCGCTGGAGCACCGGGGGTTCAGCAGCGCACCCGGTGGGGTCGTCGTCGTCGATACCGTCATCGACCAACGCGCGCTCCAAGAGATCGCGTCGGTGGTCATGTACGCCGGGCCCGTGCTCTTCCGCGTCGCCGCGCACCTCGACGCCGAGCGCGGCCTCGATCACGCGAGCCAGGAACGCAGCCAGTACCGGCACATGGTCGACTCGCTGCCCGACCCGGTCGTGATCACCGACGCGTCGAACGACATCGTCGTACAGAACAAGCGCGCCGAGCATCTGCTGTCGGCCAACGAGGACGATTCGACGGGTCGTCGTCGCGCCGTCGAGTTGAACAACCTGTTGTTCAGCTCTTTCCTCTCTCGCGCCGTGATCGCCGGAACGCCCACCGGTGGCGCGCGCGAGCTCAACCTCGTCGATCCCGACGAGGGCCACGACTTGTTGTTCGAGGTCTTGACGCACCCGCTCGGCGAGCGCGTTGGACCGGAGGACGCCGTGCTGTCGGTGCTCCGCGACGTGACCGATCTGCGCCGCGCCTCGCGCGAGCTCGAGCATCAAGTGCAGCGCGTACGTCAAGCGGAAGTCGAGGCGACCGACGAGCGCGATCGGCTCAACCTGATCTTGGAGAACGTCGCCGACCCCATCCTCGTTACGGACGGTGCGGCGAACATCATTCTGATGAACGACGCTGCCGAGCGGCTCTTTCATGGCCCCCAGGGCACGTCGCAGAGCTATCGTGTGTCGCAGGCGGTCCGGCAGAACGACACCAAGTTCACGTCGTTCGTGTCGGACTTCGCGCTGACCAAGGAGCGCGCGCGTCGCGAGCGAATGTCGCTCACGCATCCGACGTCGGGCATCGAGCTGCCGGTGGAGGTCGTGTCGGGAAAGATCCGCAACGATCGCGGCGAGCCGATCGCCATCGTCTCGGTGCTGCACGACCTCACGCAGCACGTCGAGAACGAGCGGCTGTACGAGGCGCTCAAGCAGCTCAACAGCGAGCTCGAAGAACGCATCGCGGAGGCGACGACCGATCTCGCGCAGCAGAACCAGCGGCTCCTCTGGCAATCGGAGGAGCTGGTCAAGGTGAACAAGCTCAAGTCCGATTTTCTCGCCAGCATGTCGCACGAGTTGCGGACGCCGCTCAACGCGGTCATCGGCTATTCGGCGTTGTTGATCGATGGGATCAAGGGCCAGCTCACCGAAGGGCAGCTCGACTACGTCACTCGCAGCCGCACCGCCGCGCAGCACTTGCTCTCACTCATCAACGACATCCTCGATCTGTCCAAGATCGAAGCGGGCAAGATGCCGGTCTACGTCGAGCGCGTGTCGATTCCCGAGTTGATCAACGACGTCGCGCAGCAAGTCGAGCAGCTGATGTCGGCCAAGAACCTGGAGTTCAGCGCCGATGTGAGTCCGGCCTGTCCGACAGTGGACACCGACAAGACGAAGGTGAAGCAGATTCTGCTCAACCTGCTCTCGAACGCGGCGAAGTTCACCAACCGCGGATCGGTTCGTGTCACCGTGACCTGCACACGCGATTCGATCGTGGTCGAGGTGAGCGATACGGGTGTCGGCATCAAGCCGGAAGAGATCAATCTCATCTGGGAGGATTTCCGCCAGCTCGATCAGTCGCGCACTCGGTCGTACGGCGGAACAGGTCTCGGGCTCAGCATCACGCGGCGGTTGACGCAACAGCTGGGCGGCGAGATCACCGTGCGCAGCGTATTCGGCGAGGGGACGACGTTCTCGGTTCGTCTGCCGCGCGTGATCCGTTCGTTCGCCGGATCTGCTGCCGACGCGACGACATCCTGACTCGAGGCGAGGGCTCGTCCGAGCGTCAGTCGCACGTGTGTGCCTAGATTACGAGCGTGCTCGTCTCTGTCGCCCTCCCGCTGCCGCTCTTCCGCAACTTCACGTATGAGGTAGAGGACGCGCAGGCCGCCCGCGCGCGACCCGGCATGCGCGCGGTCGTTCCATTTCGCAATCGACGCGAGATCGGGATCATCGTCGGCGCCGCAGAGCCACAGGCGGGCGTGTCGCCGAAAGCCGTGGCTCTCCTGCCCGATGCCGAGCCGATTCTGAGCGACGACATGCTCGCGCTGTGCGCCTGGATGGCCGAGTACTATATCGTTCCACTGGGGATCGCGCTTCGCTGCGCGATGCCGGCGGCGCTCGTTTCGCACGTAACACCCGACCCCGTTCGGCGAAAGCGACGCGT
>DASVYG010000412.1:0-4979 GCA_036392315.1 Gemmatimonadaceae bacterium | reverse complement strand
ATCGGCGGGCGCGTGGGACTCCAGGTGGGCGAAACGATGCGGACCGTCGCGAGTCACCACCAAGTATTCGCGATCACGCATCTCCCGCAGATCGCGGCGCGCGCGCATCACCATATCCTCGTCAGTAAGGGAGCACGCAGTGGCGTGACGACCGCCGACGTCGCCGTGCTGGTGGGAGACGAACGCGTGACGGAGATTGCGCGCATGCTCGGAGGCGATCCCGAGAGCGACGTGAGCCGCGCGCACGCCCGCGAGCTTCTCGAAACGGCGAGCACCGCATCGGCGTCCGGGTTCGTTCCTGCCGAGAGCTCCGGAAGCAAACGCGCGCGGCGCCGCCGAGCCGGCTAGCGAAGGAAGTACACTCTCAGCTCGATCTGATCGCGAAACGTCTTCGCCACGGGCCCGCCGCTCGCTGAAATCGTTTCGAGGTGACTGAACGACGCCTCGAACGGCAAACGTCCCGGCCCTCGTTCACGTCCGACGATCGTCGAATACGTCACGCCGAATCCAACCTGATGCGCCGTCGCCGACGACACTCCGAGGCCGGTGAGCGACGCGCTACTCGCTGACCCCGTTGTTCCAGGCGGCGAGCCAGTCAGTGTGTATTGGTCGGCGCCGGAATGTACGAGTGAGTACTGACCCGTCACGCCGAAATATTCGGCCACGCGCATTCGCGGCACGATCGACAACGCGATGACGTTTCCCGCCGTGTATGTCCCGCCGAGGTTGAGTGGGCTGACGTCGAGCGGCAGCAGCGCGTTGCCGGGATTGGCTAACCGCGTCACGTCCACGGTGCCGAGTTGCAGCGTGTACGATCCTGTGGCGGTCATCGAATATCGTCGGCCAAACTGCACGTCCGCGGCTCCGCCGACCTGGATGCCGTTCTGACCATACCCGGTGCCCACGTCGAGAAGACGCTGACGATTCGCCGGCTGCCCCGTACCGATCCGGAGCGTTCCGTTCACCGCGACGCGATAGCGCGTTGCCGACGCCGCGGCGAGACTCGTGTCGCCGAACGTGTTGGCGAGTTGGTACGTCGCTCCGACGGAAATGTCGCCGATCGACGAGCGGTCGGTCGATTGTAGCGAGTCGCGTCCGAAGCTCTTGAGCAAATCTTGAAACGCCGCGCGCGCGCCGGGTCCGCCGGCGGCAACAACCGAACCCGTGATCGTTCCGCCAAGAAAGCTTTGATACTCTGTGATGAGTTTCTGCATCTGCGCATCGATCGCGAGCTGCGTCGGCCCGCCGGCAATCGGAACGAACCGCTGGCCTGGATGCGTGTCGTCGGTTCCGTAGAGCGTCTCGATTGCGCCGGCGAACGCACTCGTGGTTTGAATCAGCGATTGCGCCGCGGGCGCTTGGGCGAGAAGCGTCGCGCAGTCGGTCGTTGTTGGCGTGGCCTGACACGCGGTGAGCTTCTGTTGCAGCGATGTGGCCGCGTTCCGGAACGCCGTCACAAGGGCGGCATTCTGCCCCAGTTGTCCAGGATTGGCGAACGCGGGATTCGGGCCTACGTTCGCGAGCCCCGGACGGGTGTTGAGTTGCGCGAAGAGCGTCGTGCGCGTTTCGACGAGTGGCACCACGATGCCGAGCGTGAGCCGGCTGGTCAGGCCATACTGAGCGATCAGAGGCGCCGTGACGATGCGCGAGTCGCCGATGGCTACGAGATTTCCGGCGGTGAGTCGGAAATTCGACAACCCCGACGCCGTTCGAATCGCGTTCTCCGCGGCGGCGAATGACGGCACGAGCGCCGAGCCGAGCGAATCGGTGTTGAGGCTGGCCGCGATGTTGTGGGCGTCGCCGACGCCGATGAGCTGGTCATATCGCGTCCACGACGTCAACAGTCGAAAGCCGACGGCGCGGTGGGGCAACACCGTGGCATCGGGAATGAGGCTCGTCGTCGATTGCGCGACGGATCGACGGGCGAGCACACAGATGAGCACCAGCGCGCCCGATCGGATGAGATGTCGAAGCGACAATCGAAAAGTTGCCTCGTGCGGTATGTGAGATGACGTCGGCGCGTTATCATTCCACCGAAATCGTCATCAAAGATATACTGACCCCTCTCCCGTGACACTGCTCCCGCCGCCGCCCATCCCCTGGCAGATCACGGGCAACCATTGGCTCGCGCTGCCGTGCATTCATCCGGCCGACGCGTCGATCCATGCACTCGGCATGCTGCACCGCGGCGCACGCTCGGCGATCGAGTTCGCCGGCGCGCCGGACTTCACGAGCGGAGCTGGGCCGGCGCTCGCGCGTCCGAGCATCGACATCGGCGGAGTACGCCACGAACTGTCGGATGTTCCCATCGCGTGGGAGCGCGCCTTCGGGTGGGTGCCGACCTTCACCTGCACGGTCGGCGAACTGGTCCTGCGCGGAACCATCTTCGCTCCATATGGCCGCGACGCCGACGTCTCAGGCGCCGTGTACGCATTGTCCATCGAGAATCGGCGCAAAGAAGACGCGGCAATCGACGTCACGCTCGCTGGCACGCTCGGGCATCGTCAGCTTCGCGTCCGCACGCCGCGCCCGTTCGAGGACGCGGGGCGGGTGAGCCAGGGAGCGTCCGGCGCAATCATCCTCGAGGGGTCGTCGCTGCCCGGGTTGGTCGCCGTCGCGCTCTCGGCCGATGGCGAGGCGGCGGCCAGCGTCGAGGGCGAACGCTACTCGCTTCGGCGATCCGTTCGCGTGGCGGCCGGGGGACGCGAGCAGATCGCCTTCTATCTCGCCGTCGGTCCGGAGCGCGACGGGGCCGAAGCGACGGTCGGCGTCTTGCGTCGCCGCGGCTGGCGGGAGTTGCTCGGATCGACGCGCGATGCCTTGCAGAGTCTCGAGCAGACCACTGGCCACGAGGCGGTCGATCGGCTGATCAACCGCAATCTGCTCTTCGCGTACTTCTTCGGCGTCGGTCGCGCGCTCGACGACGCGCAATACTATCTCGTGCGAACGCGCGCGCCGTGGAACGGGCACGGCGTCACGGTGCGCGATTGGGAAGCTCTCATGTGGACGTTGCCGGCGGTGCAGTTGGCCGATCCGCCGCTGGCGCGCGAGCTGCTGCTACGGATGTGCGAGCTTCATGGCTACGCGCCGGGGCGCGGCATACACTATCTCGACGGCACACTCTTCGAGCCGGGCTTCGCGCTCGAGGGCGTCGCGAGCTATCCCATCGCCGTCGACCGCTACGTTCGCGATACCGGCGACGATCGTGTAGTCGACGAGCCCGCGCTTGCCGACACGCTCTATCTCGCGGCTGAGGATCTCGCTGCGCGACGCGACAAGAAGGTGCCGCTGTATTCGACCGAAGTGAGCCCGTCGGGCGCGCCCGTGCCGTTTCCGTTCACGCTTCACGCCAACGCTGTCGCGGCGCAGGCGCTCGAGATTCTGCGGCGCACGTTGGACGAAGAGACCGCGCGCGGTCTCGAGGATCCCGATGCCGTACGCGCGGCGCTCCATCGCAATTTTCTCATCGATTCGGAGAGTCACTCGACCTTCGCGTCGGCGATCGATCTCGCGGGATCGACGTCGGTGGCCGACGACCCTGCGGCGTCGGCCTTTTGGCTGCCGTTGTACGAAACGGTGCAACGTCACGATTCGACCTATCGCCGCACGGTGAAGGCGATCGACGTCACGCCGCAGTCCCTTACGCAGCAGTGCGCGCGATTGATGGGGCCGGACGCGTCGTCGGTGCTTCAGTGGTTGCGTCGCGCACCGCTCGATGGCGGCTGTGCCGCCGAAGTCGTCGACGCCGAGGGACGCACGGCGGCGAACGGCGGTGACGCGTCGCTCTCGGGATTGCTCGCCTGGTCCGCGTGGTACGCGATCAACGCACTCGGGGAGCGACCGTAGAGGCCCCTTTCGCCGGGCGCATCTGTTATGTGCGTCGCGGCAGGAATATATTTCGCGGCGCGCGGGAATAGCTCAGTTGGTAGAGCACAACCTTGCCAAGGTTGGGGTCGCGGGTTCGAGTCCCGTTTCCCGCTCTTCATGCAGCAGGGTTGAGGGTTGAGGGTGGAGGGTCGAGGGTTGGGGGGAGGAATGCGGCGGGCGCGCGGAGCGCGCCGCCGCTTTTGTTTCAGCGCCCGGGTGGCGAAACGGGTAGACGCGAGGGACTTAAAATCCCTTCCCCGCAAGGGGGTCCCAGTTCGAGTCTGGGCCCGGGCATATCGAGCTAGAACAATCACTTGCGCCATCACGAGCGCTTCCCGCCAGCGATCGGGCACCTTGCCGGGCCAGCCTTCGCGCGGGATAATGACCCGCTATACCGCTGTTCCGTCGGCTGGCGACGATAGCCAAGCGGCGCGGCCGGAGATCGTCATACGCCATCCGAGCGACCAGGCTTCTTTCATCGCGACATTGGAGCACCCGCGCATGCGATTGCTTCCCACCGTGCAAATCCTCGCAGTGGCCATCGCCATGTGGACCGCCGTCGTCTGGAACAACCGCCGCTACCGAGCGCGACTGGCCGCCCATTCCTCTCCAGGTGAGTGGCGGAGCTACCGTTTCAACAGAAGCGCGATGATCTGCGCCGCCGTCGGAGTCACATTCTTCTTCGCCTGGCTCGTCACCGACACGCCGGCTGCTTCTTGGCTGCACGCGCTGTCGTTGCCAGCGACGGTGACGTTCATCGCCGTTGCCGCCGTCCTCTCGGGCTACGCCGGTTGGATCAGGGCTCAATAGGTTCACGCGGGTTGTTCGGCGTACCTGGCCGCGAATTCACAGAACGAACCAGGCGCCGCGCTCGGGATCTCCGGCGTTGCGGGTGCGCGAACAGATGAGGCTGCGCACCCCCTAGTTCACAAGGCGTCGCGGCTCGCCAGGTGGAGAATGATCGATTCCGCCGTTTATGAAGCTTCGCAACGAGGATGATCACAATTGTCGGAATGTCGCGAATGCCGGTCACCGACGCCGCCAAGTCTCGCCGTCGGCCGGCCACCCACGAGAGAGATTGAGCGACGTCGAACGCAGTCGCCGCACGGCTG
>DASVYG010000411.1:0-5767 GCA_036392315.1 Gemmatimonadaceae bacterium | reverse complement strand
TACGGCGGTCGGCGTGGGGACGCCGGCTTTGGCGGGCATGTAGTCGACGAGCGGCGAGAGGAAGAACGGCTCGGTCGTGTACTCCTTGATCTTCTTGGTGTACGCCTCGTCGATCGCTTGGCTCGGGTTGCGGCCGGGCTTGGTGGGATCCTGCTGCGCGCGCGCCACTGGGGCGACGGCGATGAGCATGACAATGCCAAGGATGTGGGCGGGAGAGCGCCGCATGGATGCCTCTTCGTAATACGGAGGGGGAGTTGCCGAGCCTCAAAGGTGATGTGGAGACAGTATGGGCGCCACCCCGGGGCGCCGAATACGGATTGAACAGAATTGGGAACAGGATGAGACGGGATAAGACGGGAAACGGCAGGATGAACGGCGGACAACCCTTTTTTTGATCCTGCTTCTTCCTGTCTCATCCCGTCTCATCCGTTCCCGCTTGTTCCATCGGGATTCGGCGAGACTACCTGAGCTGAAATGATGACGAAGCAGCCTCGGTCCGGACCTATCCTCCGGCATGCAGAGCGCCAATCATCTCCTCGAGTCGGAGCTGAGCCGGTCGATCATCAGTGCGTTTTACGCAGTGTACAACTACTTCGGCTTCGGCTTGGCCGAGTCTGTGTACTCTGGGGGGCTCGAGTACGAGCTCACGAGACGCGGGCACATCGTCGAGAGGGAACTGTTGGTTCAGGTCCGCTACCACGATCGGGTTGTTGCCTGGCAGCGGCTCGACATGGTGGTCGACGGCCAGGTCGTCGTCGAAAACAAGGCTCTCGAGCGAATGCCGCCATACGCGGCGCGTCAGCTGTTCAATTACCTGCGAGCGACGCGGTACCAAATCGGGCTCTTATTGCACTTCGGGCCCGAGCCGAAGGTCCGGCGGTTCGTGGACTTTCCGAAACGTGATGCGCCGGCCAGCCTTGGCACAGATTGACGAACATCAGACAGGATGAGACGGGAAAAGGCAGGATCAGTCGACGCCGCGGTCGCCTAGCGCCTGTCGCACGGCGCCATACCTTGACCTTCGACAACACAGCCCATACTCTTGTTGTCGAAGCTCGAGGTATCACGGCCCTCCCCGCTCACTGACCTGGAAGCCACGCCTGATGCCAAACGATCGCAGTGACCTCCTGCAAGGCACCCTCGACCTGTTGATTCTCAAGGGGCTGCTTCCCGGTCCGCTCCACGGGTGGGGGCTTTCCAAACGCATCCGCGAGATCTCGCGCGACGTACTGCAGATCAACCAAGGCTCGCTCTACCCCGCCCTGTACCGCCTCGAGGAACGCGGACTCGTTCGCTCGGCGTGGGGCATCTCGAGCGAAGGGCGGCGCGCCAAGTTCTACACGCTGAGCGCCGCCGGAAGAAAGCAATTCGCCACCGAGAAGGACGACTGGCGCCGCTTCGCGCTCGCGATCGAGCAGGTTCTCAAGTCCACCTGATTTGCGTTTCGATGGGAGAACGTTCGCATGCTTCGATCGTTGGTGGTCGCCTGGAACAAGGTTCGCGCGCTCGCGCAACGATCGGTACGCGAGACCGAGATGGACGAAGAGATGCGCTTCCACGTCGAGATGGAGGCCGCCGACCTCGCGCGAGCCGGCGTACCGGAGGACGAAGCGCTGCGGCGCGCGCGGGCAGCGTTCGGCGGCGTCGAGCGACAGAAGGACGACGCGCGCGACGCTGTCGGCGTCCGTCTCCTCGATGATCTCGCGCAAGATTTCCGCTATGGCGTGCGCCAGTTGCGCGCGAGCCCGGGGTTCACCGCCGCCACGCTGATCACGCTCGCCCTTGGCGTGGGCGCGACGACGACCATGTACACCATCGAGCACACGGTCGCGACGCTGGGCGTCGACGTCGCGGAGCCTGCCACCCTCGTACACGTTGCCCAGGGGACGATCGGCGGGTGTCTCTCCTGCGCTCGCATCGCGAAGGGGAATTACATGACGGTGCGCGACGACTCGCGCACCTTGTCGGACGTCACGCTCATCGCCGGCTGGAACCCGATCCTTCGCGGACCCGAGCGTACCGAGATCGTGAACGGCGCGCGCGTGACACCGGCGTTCTTCGAGCTGCTCGGGTTGCACGCGATGCTGGGCCGCACCATCGTGCGGGCCGACAGTACGCCGGATCGAGAGAACGTCGTTGTGGTGAACGAATCGTTCTGGGAAACGAAGCTCGGGCGTGACAGTGCGATCATCGGACGGACCATCGTGCTCGACGCCGTTCCACGCACGGTCATCGGGGTCGTCGCGCGCCGATTCGTCTTCCCGCAAGGCGTGATGGTCTGGTCGCCACGGGTTCTCGGACTCGCCGACGCCGCCGATCGCTCCTGGACCAACGACAACGCCATCGCACGGTTGCGTCCAGGCGTGACGCTCGCGCAGGCGCGCGCCGAGCTTGCGACGATCGGCGCGCGAATCGCGGCAAACTATCCGGCGGCAATGCGCCACTGGTCATTCGGCGCCGAGAGTTTCACCAAGTGGCAATCGCCGACAACCGACGACGACATTCCGCTCTTCGTGGCGGTAGGCATGGTGCTCGGCATCGCGTGCATCAACTTGGCCGGGTTGCTGCTCGCGCGACTCATCGCACGACGCAAGGAAATCGCCATTCGCGCGGCGATGGGTGCCGGTGGCGGACGCATCGCGCGTCAACTCCTGACAGAGACGATGCTGCTGACGGTCGTCAGTGGCGCACTGGGCGCAGCGGTTGCCGCGGGCGCCATTCATGTCGTGCGCGACGCCATGCCGACGTTCGTCGTCGACTATCTTCCCAACTGGCGCACCATGCGTCTCGATCTCGGCGCGCTGCTCGTCGCGCTCACAACCGGAGCGCTCACCGGGATTGCCATCGGCCTGTGGCCCGCGCTCCGGTTCGCCCGTCCGGCGCTCGTAGAGGAATTGAAGGACGGGGCGCGAAGCGCGACGGCGTCGGGCCGAGTGTCGCGCATGCGGCACGCGTTGGTGGTGTTCGAGATTGCGTTCGCGATCATGCTGCTCGCCGCCGCCGGCCTGCTCGCGCGCAGCGTGAGGAACATGCACGCCGTGCGCGCCGGGTTTCGCGCTGACCATGTGCTCACGTTTCGCGTCGATGCACCTGCCCGAGCGTCGAACGACAGCACGCCTGTCGATTCACTCCGCTGGGATCGACTCGCCTCGTTGCTCGATGCGCTGCCGGACGTGGCGCGCGCCTCCGCGGTGTTCGGCGTTCCATACAGTCACAGCGCCAGCACCAACGGCTTTGTCATCGAAGGACGGGAGGCCAAGTCGCCGTTGCGCGGCTCGGCCGTGCAGATGGTGCCGGCCGGCGCCGACTATTTCAGCACACTCGAGATTCCAATTCTACGCGGCCGGGCGTTCACGGTGACCGACCGCTCCGGAGCGCCGCGCGTCGCCATCATCGACGAAGTGA
Organism: Gemmatimonadaceae bacterium; assembly: GCA_036392315.1. Lineage (GTDB taxonomy): Bacteria > Gemmatimonadota > Gemmatimonadetes > Gemmatimonadales > Gemmatimonadaceae > JAQBQB01. Next base: position 2,362 of record DASVYG010000411.1, on the reverse strand, counting down.
TCGCCGAACGTTTCTTCCCGACCGACAATCCGATCGGTCATTCGCTCGTCATCGACAGCATTCCGTGGCAGATCGTCGGAGTGGCCGGCAAGACGCGATACGGCGCCCGCGGCAAAGTCATCTCGCTGTCGGCGGGTGAGATCTACCGACCCATGGCACAGTGGCCGTGGCGCTTCACGCAATTCGTCGTGCGGACTCGTGGCGAACCGCTCGAGGCCGCGCCCGAGATACTGCGCGTCATTCGCAGCTTCGACCGCGATCTCGCCGTCACACGCGTTTCGACATTGGAATCGGTCGTGCGAGATGACCTCGCGCCGGACCGCGTCCTCGCCGATAGCATGCTCGTCTTAGCCATCGCGGCCGTGTCGATCTCGGCGATCGGGCTTTATGGCATCATCAGCTACGGCGTCGCGCAGCGCATGAAGGAATTCGGAATCCGCCGCGCGCTCGGCGCCGAGTCGAGCGCGTTGCTCGGGCTCGTGCTGGGGCATGGTGTGCGACTCGCTGCGACGGGGGCGGCACTCGGTCTCGTCGGTGCGATCGCGGTGGCGCGAGTGATGCGCGCGGTGCTGTTCGGTGTATCGCCGACTGATCCTGCGACGCTCGCCGCCGTGGTGGTCGCGATGTGCGCCGTGGGGGTCGGCGCAGCGTACTTACCGGCGCGGCGGGCGACGCGCGTCGATCCGATGGTGTCGTTGAGAGAAGAGTGACGGGATCAAGAGTTCAGGCGGAGGACTTCCGGCGAGCGTCCTCGAGAACGGCCAGCATCGCGTCAGAGCATTCATCCATCTCCGGATCCACGAGCGCGCCGGCCGAGATCAGCAAACGCGCAACCTCGGCGTGATCGGCGCCTGGGCGGCCACAGTTCCTCGAGCCATGACAGCACCAGTTGAGCGGCGTGCCTTGATATGTGGAGTCACGCACATCGAGGAGCGCGCGGCCCGCCGGATATCGCAGGATGGCTTCGACGCACGCCACCGAGCCCTCCCATGCGGCGCAGTGGAGTGCCGTTCCGCCCGTGGGGCCGCTCACGCTCGGCGCCGCGGGATCGAAGCCCAGCTCGAGCATGATCTCCACGGCCGGAGCATTCGCCGCCCACGCTTCATCGGTCAGACTTCGACGATCCGCGGCGCTCAGCCCCTCGACGATGCCGGAGTGCGCACGCACGAGCGCACGCGCCTCCACTGCGTCTCCTTCATGGCACGCGAGCAGGAGCCGTTGCTCCGGGGGCGCCAAGTTCCGCATCGTGTCGAGCGTCTCACGTTGCCCGAACCGCGCGGCAACCTGCAGCGGCGTGAGATTCGGGCCAATCGTCCACTGATAGATGTGGAAGCTGCTCGGCGGCTTCTCGGCGTATTCGCCCTGGCTCGTTCGCAACGCCAGCACCGATGGACTTGCCAGGATCATCGCGCGCACGCGGTCCGTGAGTCCGAGCGCGGCGGCCATGAAGATGTCGGCCGATGCACCGCGGTCGACGAGATACCGCGCCAGATGCACACGCGACGATCCGGGATCGCCGACGTCGCCCAGCATCCATTCGGCGGCCGTGGACCGATGATCCACGTCGCGCGCGTCGAGATCGGCGCCGGCGTCGATCAGTAAGTCGATGACCGTGCGTGAGCGCGCAAAGTGGAGCGGCGTCTGACCGTCGCCGCCGCGCTCGTGCACTCGTGCCGGATCGGTTGACAACATGCTCGCCAGCAACTCGGCGTTATCGAGGTGCGCCGCCGCGCACGCATCGGGAATCGCACCGGCGGCAAGCAGTCGCTCGGCGACCGCGGCGGACGCACCGTATAACGGATGAAATCCGCCCGCCCACCAACTGCTGCGCCGGTTGGGATCCGCGCCAAATTCCAACAACGCGTCGACCAGCGCGACATTGGACCGGCTCGCCGCGACCAACGCGGGCGAGTCGAATGCGAAGATGGGCTCGTTGATTGCAGCACGGAGCGCAGGGTTCTCTCGCAACACGCGTCGCAGGGCCTCGGCATCGCCCGCTCTCACGGCGCGCTTCATTCGCTCGATGGGCGGAACGGCGTCGTCCGCCAGCTTCTCGATGTGCGCTCTGAGTGTCCGCCAACTCGCGAAGCCGTACTCGCGCGCCAGCACAAACTGCGCGTCGGCCAGCACGATCTTGGTTTTGTCGGGCAGCTCGGCGCGTACGCGCGCGACAGCCTCCGAGTCGCCGAGTCTGAATGCGGCGAGCAATTCCTTCGCGAGCTTTTTCTGTTGCTCCAGATCCGCGCGCGCGGGGAGCGTCCGGCGAAACGCCGACGGCATGAGGGCCTCCTTCGCAGTGGCCGATGTCCGCGCAGCGGCCCGAAAGAGGTCGACTCGTTCAGGCACAGTTCCAACACAGGTG
>DASVYG010000410.1:0-1903 GCA_036392315.1 Gemmatimonadaceae bacterium | reverse complement strand
TGCAGCTCGGCGACGAACGACTCGATGGATCGACGGCGAAGCGTGTCGTCGGGGCTCGCGAGGTTGATGAGATACGAGTCGTGCGCGATGGTGTGGCGCACGCGCGTGGCGTCGAGTGCGGAGCGGAACGCCGAGCGCTCGTCGGGCTCGCATCCCCGTTCGGCCCAGCGGTTTGCCATCTTGGTGAAGATCTGCATCGCCGAGGCGCCGATGGCGCGCGCTCGAGGCGGCGCCTGGTGCGTGCCGCCCGCGATCGACACGTGTGCGCCGAGGAGCACGTCGTCGTCCCACACCGGCGGACGCCAGTTGGGATCGTTCGCGCTGTCGGTCTTGGCGTTGAACGCCGGTTTCTTGCTCGACGCCTTGCGCGGCGGCTGCGCCGCTCGTTTTGCGGCGGCCTTCGCTGCCGCCGGTCGCTTCCGCGACGCGAGCGGCTTCTTGTTCTTCTTTGGTGCCTTCTTCGCGGCCGGCTTCTTCTTTTTTGCGACCGACTTCTTACTCGTATTCCGGCGACTTGCCATGGAACGCCTTTCCGCAGCGCGGACAGTGGATTGGGCCCGACTCGTCGAGCGCGTAGTCGAAGGCGCGGCCGCAGCCGCACTCTGACTCGAGCGCCTCGTGGCCGCAGACGATGCAATAGTGGTCGGCATCCTCGTAGGCACGGAAGCGGCCGCACACGGTACAATGCTTGGTGACCGGGGTGGTCATGTCCGCAATTTAGTGCGTCGACGAGCTGCTTGGCCGCGGAATGACGCCGCTAGCTCTTGGAATTACGGGTTGCGAGGAGCTCGACTCACGCGAGACCAGCGGATCCTTCGCGTTGCTCAGAATGACAGCGGTGTCCCCGTCAGCGCTGCTCGCGCAGCCAGGATGCCGGATCAACCGCCGGCCCGCCATGACGAATCTCGAAATGAAGGTGGGGCGGCAGGTCGGGATCGGAGATACCGACGCCGCCGATCACCTGACCTTTCGTGACCGTCTGCGACTCCCTGACGTCGGACCGCGAGAGCGAGCCGTAGATCGAGTAGTCGCCGCCGCCGTGGTCGATGATGACCGTAAGTCCGTACGTGCCGAGCTGACGGACGCTGACGACTTTGCCCGGCGCCACCGCGCGCACGCCGGTTCCCACTGACGCTCGGATGCCCACACCGTTCCAGCGAATTGTCGTGTTGCTGGCCGTCTGCGCCTTGCCGTACGTGTAGACGAGCGTGCCGTCGACCGGCCAATCGAGTCGGCCGTAATCGCTCGTTCTGATCGTGCTCGCTGCTCTCGGTACGTTCGGTCGCGCGATCTCGGCGCGACGGCGGTCGGCCTCGAACGACGCGATCGCATTCGTCAGCGCGCTCTCCGTCGCCTTGAGCTGTGCAATGCGGTTCTCGGCGCGCTTGGCTTCCTGCTTGGTCTGAGCGAGGCTGTTGCCACGCTCGCGCTCCAGCGCGCGCAGCTGCGCCTCTTCGCGCTGCTTGTCCGTCCGATTGTCCTCGAGCGCGGTTTGCAGCGTGACGAGCCGGTCGTGGTCGCGCTTGATCTGATCGCGGAGTTGCTCGACGCGTCCCACGAGCGCGCGATCGTGCAGCGCCAAGAGGTGCAGATACTTGTACCGCGCGACGAGCTCACCGAATGAGCGCGCCGAAAGCATCGCCTCGGTCGTGTACAGCGGGCCGCGCTTGTAGATGTCGACGAGCCGGCGGTGCAGCGCACCTCGCTTTGCATCCAGCTCGGCTTCCGTCGCCGACACTTTCGTCGACGCTCGCGCGACTTCGTCGGTAATGCTCGCCAACTGTGCATCCAGCGTCGCGACGATTCTCGCCGTGGCCTCAGCGCGGCTATCGAGGTTCGTGACTTCCTCGTTGAGGTCGTGCACCGTGTTCTGGAGCTCGGCCGCCCGACGCTCGAGCATCTC